>JBJERM010000252.1:0-3486 GCA_051882315.1 Ruminiclostridium sp. | reverse complement strand
TTGGCTTCGCTGTTAGTGGGTGCGGGGAGGAGAGTCGAACTCCCATCTGGAGATAATGAGTCTCTAATGCTACCGTTACACCACCCCGCATTATGCGGCGACTATTTGACCGCCGCACTATAGCCAGTCTATAAGAAAGGAGAAAATCTTATGAAGATTGAATGCTTTATAATGCTTCCTTTAGTGATTTCCCGGGCTTAAACTTGACAACAACCTTCTCAGGTATCTGTATATGTTCGCCCGTGTCGGGATTTACTCCATTTCGTGCGGCTCTGAGTTTTGTCTCAAAAGAGCCGAACCCCACAAACTTTATTGATTCACCTGTTGCAAGAACCTTGGTGAGGGTGGTGAGGAAGTTGTCTGTAATGTACTCGGCATCTGCCTTGGTGATTTTCGCTGTAGCTGCAAGCTCTGCAGCAAATTCCTTTTTATTCAATTTTAGCCCTCCTTAAAATCAATTAACCACAAGCTCAAAAGCTGCTATTCCTCTGTTCTGTCCAAGAGGATTGTGGACTATAAATGTCTGACTCGGTTTTGAGTTTACTCTGAGCGATAAGGCATAATCATCTGTGCCTACGAGTGCGCCGTTGGTTATAATCTTGGTGTCGCTCAACGTCTTGACTGAAAACTCGTGGTCGTGCCCTCGGAATATTATATCCGGCTTTTCGTGTAGTATGTTTGTGTATCCGTAAACGGGATTAGTGCTACCCTTATCACCGTGCTCCATAACTACAATGTCTCCGCAGATATGGGCTACGAGATAGTCGTCGTTCATACTTGTTACTATCTTGTGATTTGGTAACATAGTCTTAATGAAATGGTAAACGAGTCGCTCAAGGTTTTCCCGGTTAACAGTGTCGTTCTTTTTTGTGGCATTAATACTTGGTATTCTTGCGTGGTTCCCCCAGACGGTATATATCTTAACCTCCGGCACTCTTGCCGAGATGTTCATAATGAATTCCGTAAGTATATTGCCGACGTTGATTATCTGCGTCATAATATCCTCTTCTTGTTCGATGCGGTTAGAAACATTGATAATTCCGTTTACAACATCGCCAAGAATACAGATGTTGAGGGTGCTGATTTTCATATTCTCGCACATATCACAAGCCATACCAGCAATCTGCTCAAGTCTCTCCTTGGCAACCTCGCAGTCATAGTAGTTTACCTGGTTATCAACCTTTATGCCGTAGTGTATGTCGCTTATAAGCAGAGATGCCACCCGGTTCTCCTGCGGTGTATATGTTACGTTCTTGTATAGGCGGGGCGGCTTTATATTAGCCAGCTCTGCCAGCATAGCAGCCTTAAGGTTTTCAAATCGGGATTCCTCTCTCAGCTTTGCGTTGTATGTACGCAGCTTGTCCGAATAGCGTACTTTTTCTTTATAAAAATCGTCTTTTAATGTCTCGATGCGCTTTATCTCGTCATCGCTTGCGTCCGTATTGCTATCTTTGCCAGTGAAATACTTATATACTGCATACCCTGAATACGGGGTGCAGGCGAAAGCCTTACGAACACTGTCGGGGTTGTAGGGGAGGTTCAAATCCTCTATAACTTTCGCCCAATTCCTGTCGGGAGACTCAACTACGTTTGCAAGATACCGAAGTTCCTCTTCATAATTCATATATTTTCCTTCCTAAAATTTATGGTGATAGGGGAGGGGAAAAGCCTATTTTTGGCTTTCCTACCCCTATATGATTTTAACTCTTAAAATTAAACAAATGCGATTGTTATGCGGTTTGTGAGGGATGTGAAAAAATGATAATATAAATGACGCCTTAAATAATAAAAATATAGAGAAAGTTAGAATATCTAACATTGTCTACTTGATTTTGTATTTATATCCGTATATGTCTATATCTCCCATAGGGTCAGGTGCGATTTCTGATATAGGCTCTTTTATTTCGATTAGCGCTCTGTAAAAATCGTCGTTACGATTTGCAAACAGCGCATCGAATAAACCTTTTCTGTATTGCGAGTACTTCTTGCTGTCAATTGCCTTGACAAGAAGCCTTATAGTGTTTAAATTCAGTCTTAGGGAGTTTATCCTTCTATCTCTCTCCGATATAATTTCATACATTCGCTGATATTTTTCTTCCTTGCTGTAGGAGACTGATGAGGATATGAGGTGTATTGCATTTTTTGCTTTTGTGATTTCTGAGAAGACTACGCTTCGCTGACTGTAGTTTGCAGTAGTTTTTCCGGTTGTGGTTTTAAATAAATCGGAGAATGGCAGATATTGTGCGGGATGCTTAAGCTTTAGTTTAGAGAGATATTGCTGCACATAGTCCATAGATGTTTCGTAATACTCATAACTCTTACGCTTATTGTCGTAATATCCTTTTGTTCTTGCAATATACCCAAGAAATTTGGGGATAATTGACTTGTCGTTCTTATCCCTCTGTGCGTACTTAGTTCTTATTGCATCTACCTCAGACTTTGTGTTAACATCGAATTCCTTTTTTGCCTTGTCAATCTCTATGTTGCTTAATATGTCAAGGGAAACTATATCACAATAAAGCTCTTTATTATCCTCGAAGGTTTGTCCGTGATGAATGTTGTCCCAGAATAATGTGGTTAATATTTGTGCGAGGTTTATGTCCTCACCAATTTTATTTGTGCTTGTTTTTATGTCAAGGTCAGCAAGCTCGTCCTGACAATAGTCCCTATGTATTTTTTTTGCTTGTACTTGATTTAGGGGCACGAGAAATTTATCATAATTCTTTTGCGCCGCTCTTATGAGCGTTGGATTATCGGTTAGCATACAGGTATCACTGTCAAAATCACTACCTGAGAACCTGTCTAATAGGGGTTCGTTAATGCTATTAACCACCACGATTTGTTTGCTAAGGTTGAAGTATCGCTCTATTGTTGCACTATAGACGTTGTTGGCGAGATATATGTTAGAGGCGCAAACGTGCGGAGAGCGGCTGCCAAGGATTAATTTGTTAAATGCAAAGTTCTTGCAATGTATATTGCCAATGCCAAGCTGCGGCTTCCCATCGAACTTGCCGACTACATATTGTAGCATCTCTATTGGATTGCCAAACAGCGTGGCATACGTTCCGTTGACTCGTATTCGCCCTCTTCGTGCGTCTGACTTCACAGCCTTTATTAGATTGCTTTTGAATTCGTCATAAACTTTTGTTTGTGCGAATTTGTCTGTAATGCCGAGAAATCTATATATGACGTCGTTCTTACTTTTAATAAACAAGTTTTCGTTGTCACTACAGCTATACTTGATATAATGCCTTAGAACGGCAGGATTTGTATTGAGTGAATTGAGAAAGTCTGAGGTAGGCTGTAGCAGCTCCGCTACATCTTCTCTTGATAGTTCAAGAGTGTTTATCAGTTGATAGTGCGTAGAAACAAGTTTGCCGTCAAGGTAGTGGGTCGGCTTTTCGTACTTAACAATTCCGAATGTTGGTTCTACTCTCCGCAGCCACTGTTTATATGTGCCGAACTTCAAATACTTTATGCTGCTTG
>JBJERM010000251.1:0-3494 GCA_051882315.1 Ruminiclostridium sp. | reverse complement strand
AATAGGAATTGAAGCGGATAAGCCGAAGGCAATTGAAAAAATGAAGTCCCTTTCCGCCGACGACAGCCGTATTGAGGTTGTAAGGCTCAAATCCGTTTACCCTCAGGGCGCTGAAAAGGTGCTTATCTATAACGCTACGGGCAGGACGGTTAAAGCAGGCGCTCTGCCAAGCTCCGCAGGCTGTATAGTTATGAACTGCTCAACCGCAGCATTTATTTCCGACTACATTAAGACAGGCGTTCCGCTTATTAAGCGCCGCCTTACCGTTGACGGAAATATCGTGAATAAGCCCATGAACCTTATTGTTCCCGTAGGAACGCCGATTAGCGATATTCTTGCTGCTGCCAACATATCGAAGCAGCCCGACAGGATATTACAGGGCGGTCCTATGATGGGTACTGCGGTTTACGATACAGAAGCGCCGATTTCAAAGACCAACAATGCGCTTCTTCTGTTTGCGGAAACAAAGGAGATTTCTCCTACGCCCTGTATACGCTGCGGCAGATGCATAAGAGCCTGCTCAATGGGACTTATGCCCGCAGAGCTTGAACACGCATACAACGACCGCAACGCTGCGCTTCTTGAAAAGCTTAACGTAAATCTTTGCATGAACTGCGGCGCATGCAGCTTTGTCTGTCCCGGAAGACACAATCTTTCCGAAAAGAACCAGCTTGCCAAGCTGTTCCTAAGAGAACAGGGCAGCAAAGGAGGTAAGAAATGAGTAAGCTTCTGATTGAGCCCTCTCCCCATATAAGAAGCGGCGCTACCACGCAGAAAATAATGCTGCACGTTCTTATAGCGCTTCTTCCCGCCGTTGTGGCAGGAACTATAATTTTCGGGCTGAGAGCGCTTTTACTTGTAGTTCTCTGCGCTACCTTTGCCGTTCTTTCCGAGTACATATTTAACCTTATAACAAAGCGTCCCCAGACGATTTCCGACCTTTCCGCCGTTGTTACAGGCGTTCTTTTAGGTCTTAATCTTCCGCCGGCTCTGCCGATTTATATGGCGGCGATAGGAAGCGCTGTTGCTATTATTGTGGTAAAGCAGTTCTTCGGCGGCATCGGTCAGAACTTCGCAAACCCCGCAATAACCGCAAGAATTGTGCTTATGCTGTCCTTCGGCGGATATATGAGCATCTGGGCAGCGCCCTTCTGGTACAAGACAGGAACTATTGACGCAGTTACAACTGCAACTCCTCTCGCTATGGACGGCGGGCTGCCCTCGTATCTGGATATGTTTTTGGGACTCAGAGGCGGCTGTATCGGTGAAACCTGTATTGCAGCCCTGCTTCTCGGCGGACTTTATCTTATTGCAGTAGGCGTTATAAATCCCCTTGTTCCTGCGGCGTTCATAGGCACCGTGGCTTTATGTACATTTGCTTCCGGCGGCGACGTTCTTATGGAAATAATGTCCGGCGGACTTTTCCTGGGCGCTTTCTTTATGGCAACCGACTATGTCACAACTCCCATAACCACCGCAGGACGGGTTATTTTCGCAATCGGCTGCGGTCTTATAACAGTTGTTATACGAAATTTCGCCAACATTCCCGAGGGCGTTTCATTCTCAATACTTATTATGAACATTCTGACTCCTCTTATCGACAGATATGTTAAGCCGAGACCCTTCGGTGTACAGAAGGAGGCGAGCGGCAAATGATGAGCAAAATAAAGCCTGCGCTGGTGCTGGCTGTAATAACAACGGTAATTGCTGCTCTGCTTATCGTTGCACATAACCTCACCTACGTTGACACCTCTGGAATTATAACCGAGGATATGGCGGAAAAATGCCGTCTGCTTATGGGCGATGGCGAGTTTTCAATTGTAACCGACTGGAAAGCGGAGGGCTACGCAATCGACAAGCCCGATACCGTTGAAAAGCTTATAAAAAAGGATGATGGTACTCTTGCTTTCCAGATAATCGCCAACGGTTACAGCAAGGGCGGTCTTGATATGCTTATCGCTATGAACAACGACGGCAGCGTCAAGGGTATCACAATTCTGAAAATCGGGGAAACTCCCGGACTTGGCACAAAGGTAAACGATAATGAATTTCTGTCTCTTTTTGAAGGGGCAGTCGGCGATGTCAAGATAGTAAAGAACGCTCCCGCCGCCGATAATGAAATACAGGCTGTAACAAGCGCAACCTACTCCTCAAAGGGAGTAGCCTCCGCAGTAAATACAGCCCTTCAGACTTACAGGGAAATGGAGGTATCACAATGAGTTACATGAAAGAGTTTACCAAGGGACTCATAAAGGAAAACCCCAACCTTGTAATGCTTCTTGGTATGTGTCCCACGCTGGCAGTTACCACAATGGCGGAAAACGGGCTTGGAATGGGACTTGCAACCACCTTTGTACTTGTCTGCTCAAACCTTGTAATCTCCCTGCTTAAAAAGGTTATTCCCGGAACTGTGCGCCTGCCTTGCTTTATAGTTGTAATTGCGGGCTTCGTAACCTTTGTAAGCATAATGCTCGACGCCTTTTTACCCAGTCTTTCTCAGGCGCTGGGCGTGTTCTTAAGCCTTATTACAGTAAACTGTATAATTTTAGGCAGGGCGGAGATGTTCGCCTGCAAGAATAAAATTTTACCCTCAATCCTTGACGGACTTGGAATGGGGCTTGGATTTACCGCTTCTCTGATAATCGTAGGCTCAATCCGTGAAATTCTCGGAACAGGCAAGTGGTTCGGAATGACGATTGCTCCCGATTTTATCCAGCCTATGACTATTTTCATTCTTCCCGCAGGAGGCTTTTTCACCCTTGGCTGCGTAATTGCAATAGTAGGAAAGCTTACAAAGAAAAAGCCCAAGAAAATCGGCTGCGAGTGCTGCCCGAGCAGGGAAGCCTGCACAGCGTCTTGTAAGGAGGAGAAGTAATGGAGCTTGCTAAAAACCTTATGATAATACTCCTTACGGGTATCCTTACCGAGAACTTTATTCTCTGTAAGTTCTACGGTATCTGCCCCTTCCTGGGAGTTTCTAAAACCACCACGGGCGCAGTTGGTATGGGTCTTGCGGTTACCTTCGTAATGATAGGTGCAACCGCTGTTACATACCCGATTTACTACGGTATTCTTGAGCCCCTCGGCATAACCTACCTTAATACGATTTGCTTTATTCTTATAATTGCGGCTTTTGTTCAGATGGTGGAAATGGTGCTGAAAAAGTACATTCCGCCACTTTACAAATCCCTCGGCGTATATCTCCCGCTTATTACAACAAACTGTGCGGTTCTCGGCGTTACTATCCTTAATATCGACAATGAATACGGCTTTGTTGAAGCGATTGTAAACGCTCTTGCAGGCGGACTTGGCTTCCTGCTTGTAATGGTAATTTTCTCCGGTGTAAGAGAAAGAATTGAGCGCTGCAACGTTCCCGCAGCCCTTGCAGGAACTCCGATTACTCTCATTGCAGCCTCAATAACCTCCCTCTCCTTTGTAGGCTTCGGCGGAATTGTAGAGGGTATTTTCGGAGCGTAAAGAGATATATGTTCATT
>JBJERM010000250.1:0-3505 GCA_051882315.1 Ruminiclostridium sp. | reverse complement strand
TCTCTTTATTCCAGTGTCTTCATCATGAACACGCCCATAAAGCCCGCTGAGTTTCTTGTCGAAAAACTGTTCACCCGGGGCTTGTATATCCTTGCAGGTGCGCCAAAGGTAGGTAAATCCTGGCTCGTCCTTGACCTTTGTCTTTCGGTGTCAAAGGGCGATAAATTCCTTGGGCATGATACGAAATGTGGCGGTGTTGTCTATCTTAGCCTTGAAGATAGTCTGCTTCGTTTGCAGAACAGACTGTACGAGCTGACCGAGGAACCCAGCGACAATCTTTCCTTTGCACTTACGTCAGGCATACTCGGAGATGAGCTTGAAAAGCAGATTGAGAACTGCAAGAAGAAGGACAGCAACCTTAAGCTTGTGGTTATCGACACACTGCAAAAGGTAAGGTCGTGCACCGAGTCAACCTACGGCTCTGACTACAAGGAGCTCTCCTCATTGAAGACTGTGGCGGACAGGCTTGGGATTACTATTCTCATTGTTCATCACACAAGGAAATGCTATGACAAAGACCCGTTCAACACCATCAGCGGTACAACCGGAATTAGTGGCAGCGCTGACGGCTGCTTCGTTCTTGTTGAGAAGAAACGCGGAAGCCGGGAGGCTGTTCTCTACGGTGTGGGCAGAGATATTGAAAACCTTGAAATCGAAGTGGTGTTCGAAAACAATCGCTGGCGAACATCAGAGGAAGCCGAGGAAACAAAACCGGATATTTTTTCCTTTGCAGTTCATGATTTTATGGTTAAGCAAAAGTCTTTCCGAGGAAGAGCAACCGACCTCTGTGAACAGATAAAGGAATACTTCCAAGAAGAATTGTTCCCGAACAGAATCACAAGAGATTTATTGCAGCACTCCTTTGAACTTACAATGTACGGTGTTTCGGTAAGGACAACACGAAGCAACGGACAGAGGCTTCTGCTACTTGATTACTCGCCTAACAGTGACAGTAGTGACGGTAGAATATTAGTCCCCCCACCCATAAAAGTTACTGACCCTGCCGACCCTGTAACCGTCACAAATCCTTTAACAGAGCCACAAACCGACAGTGACAGTAGAAATGAGAATCCGGAAAACGCTGAATCTACTGACCCTGTGAAAAAAGTTACTGACCCTGTTAGCAGGGATAATTTCATAAGAAGGGTGGCTGATATGATGTATAACCGACTTCGTGAGCAAGAAATTCCCGTCGCTCCGTTCAGGGAAGAATAACGCCCTTTTGTGGCAGTTTGTTACTGCTACGGGCAAGTACCCCACAAAGCCGCCGAAAGCGAAATTTGAGCCCTTGTGAGCGGCATCTGAGGGAAGTATGCAGGCAGGATACAACAGTAAATTGGCTATATTTTTTACAGCAATTTTTACGGATATTTTAGCTCATATTTTACGGCTCTTCTATTATGGCAAGCATCGTGTTCGGCTGTCCGCCGAACACAGCTTGTCGGGAGAACCCGAACCCCTTTAGAAAGGAAGGCGATACTATCAGGAAACGTAATAAAACCATAACGGTAAGGTGTACCGAGGAAGAAAAAGCGAGGATTCTAAGCAAGGCTGAAAGCTACGGCTTACCCTTAAGCGACTATGTTCTCCGGTCAGCCGCACAGAAGAAAATCGTGGTTGCGGAAGGACTATCCGATGTGCTGAAACAGCAGAAAGCTATCGGCAACAACCTGAATCAGCTTGCTATGCTTTGCAATATGGGAAGAATAGAAGCGCCCAGTCTTGATGAGCTGATACGACTGCACACCATAGCCACCAACGCTCTTTGTACCATAGCAAAGGCGGTGAAATGATGGCGATAATTCATTTCATAAACAGCAAATCTCAGACAGCAAGCAGCCTTAAAAATGTTCTTGCCTACGTCAGCAAGGCTGAGAAAACCGAAACCGAGGACAAGAAATATGTGACAGCTCTCAACTGTTCCGTCCTGGCAGCTCAGCAGGAATTTATTGCAACGAAGAATCTCTATCATAAGAACAGCGGACGAATGTACTATCATCTGGTGCAGTCATTCCCAAAAGGTTTTGTTATTGCACCCGACCTTGCTCACAAAATCGCTGTTGAACTTGCAGAAAAAGCCTTCGGAAACTATGAATGCGTCGTAGCAACCCATATCGACAGAGAGCATATCCACTCCCACATCGTGTTCAATTCCGTCAGCTTTTCGGACGGGAAAAAGTATATTTCTAATGCCGAAAGCGTGAAAAATCTTATGGCTCTGTCCGATGAAATCTGTCTGAAATATGGTGTACCGATACTCGAAGAACCTGAGTTCAAGAAGAAAACCAATGCAATATCAGACAGAGAATACCGCAGCGCAGTCAAGGGAGAGAGCTGCAAGCTTGCACTTATGTTTGTCATTGATGAGATGATGAAGCGAGCGAAATCGAAAAAGCATTTCATAAAACTGATGAATCAGAACGGTTATTTTGTGCGGTGGGAGGACAACAGAAAGTATATCACCTACACCTGTCCGAACGGGCAGAAATGCAGGTGCAAACGACTGCACGAAAAGAAATACACAAAGGAGATGATGACCCTTGAGTTCGAAATACGACTTAGAGAGCTTGAAAGAATTGAACAGACAGGAGCTGAAAACAGAAAGCACGGAAGAACTTCTGACTCGGATTTGTTCAATTCAGGAAGAAATCCTATCAAATCAGCAGGACTTAGTAACAAAAGGCTGGCAACTGCAATTTCTGAAAGAGTACCTGCATTGGCTGAAAATTCTGCAGAAGGATATACAGGAAGTGAATTCGCAACTGCCGAAAGTTACGGAACAGCTTATGAAACAGGCTGGGAAAATGAGCGAGCAGTACTCCTTGCTAACGAAGAAAACAGAGTCCTACAGAACCCGAATCAAGGAGAAACAGCTGAAATTAGTCCTGCTGTCGCAATCGGTGCTGCTTGTGTTATCGGCGTTGTTTCAGTTGCTACTGAGGTAGATAGGCGAGAGGATAACAAGATGAAAAGCGAGCCGAAGCGAGGGAAGAAAAAGAACATTTACAGTATTCGGATTGATGATGATGAAGAAATGGGTTTGAAAATGTAAATTTATTAAGGAAATAATTGAATCGAAAAAATAATCCGGCAAAACCGGAGAGGACTGGAGGTGATAGACTGTTACCAACTAACATCATCAAAGAAATTGCTGAATGCTTACTTCCAGATATCATAGCGTTCTATGAAACCGAGGAAGGTAAGAAAGAATTTCAGGAATGGAAAGAACAAAAGGAAAGGGACAAGGCTGAAAATGAGTCTTGTCCCTGAATTATTCAGTAATCAAAGTCAGTAAAAACAACAAATCCGAACTGCTTCTCTGATACGAAGTAGTTCGGATATGCGTTATTTGGTGACCCGTACGGGAATCGAAACAAGCTCCTCGCATTTTGCGTTTTATTGCAACCTGCGAAAAACGGCTTTGTTATGCGGTTTGCAACAGGTTACACAAAATGCAGTTTGCGTAATTTCCCGTATCTTTTTGTAACAATAATACCCAAATAAG
>JBJERM010000249.1:0-3522 GCA_051882315.1 Ruminiclostridium sp. | reverse complement strand
GGAGGGGGAGCCGTTGGCTTTGTTGCCGCCTCAAAGTCCTGATTTACTACCTTTTTGGCAGGCTCGGTGGTTACGGCAGGCTTATTTTCTTTTTCCGTATTATCTGTATCCTTTCCGGTTTCACATATTTCGCCGCCGTTCTCATCAGCAGGCTTTGTTGTTACTGCATTTTCTTCGATAATAATATCGGGAGCAGTTGTTTCATAATGGGTTGTGGTGGTTATCTTCGCTACGATTTCGGGAGGCGAGGTTTCTATTGCTGTGTAATCCTGCTGTTTTCCGCTGCCTGTAAACTGCGCTGCGATTACGCCCACAAGCACAGCACACAGGAATGATGTTCCGCTGATTACAGCGATATTTCTTGATTTATTTGTCATATTAAGACCTTCCTTTCCGTTTATTTTGCAGCTTCACAATATCACAAAGGAAACCGAAAGTCCAGCCATAAAGTAGAAGTTCTACTATAAGAACTAAAACTTAGGCATATATTTGGACTTTACACACAAGTCAATCTTCATAGGCGGGAGAATATCTGCTCCGAATGACAAGGGTACTTCGAGGGTAATATATGAGGTTGCACTAAACTGCCGCAAGCCGTTAGTGGATGAGGGCGACAGCTGTCCGTTTTCAATCCGGACATTAAGCCCGTAAACCGCAAACTCCTGACCGTCAGCATTCATCTTTACATACTTTCCGTTCTGATACCGAAGCCCCAGAAGATTGCTGAGCCTGCCGTAGATATTGCCATTGGTAATCTTAGTCTGCCAGCTGCCGTTACGGTATTTGTAGCCGCTTGCATACCCTTCACGAACACAGGGATATACATTTCCGTAGTTTTCTACCGAGGCGGCAATAACCGCAGACTGCACAGCGTCCTTAACCCCCGAAGCAATAATCATAAGTCTGATATACTGACTGATTACCGTAAAAAGCATAATGCCGATAAGGGCGACAACAATTACCCAGGGCGCCGAAAAGCCTTTGTTATTCCTTATTCTGCGAAGCCTTTTTGTCATTTCCAGTACACCTCGCTTTTGCCCGAAGCCTTTGAGGTAAGGGATACGGGAAAGCTGCCGAACTCCCCGAAGCCTATGTCTTTAGTCGTAGTAAGGGTTACGGTGAATTCCTGATTTATCTGAACCTTGCCCGTTCTTGACCACCTTACCGCAGGCGAAAGCCCTGTCCTTTCACAGAGAACAGAATATCTGGCAGAGGTTTCCGAACCTATTCTTCCGCTGATTTCC
This sequence comes from Ruminiclostridium sp., assembly GCA_051882315.1. Classification (GTDB taxonomy): domain Bacteria; phylum Bacillota; class Clostridia; order Oscillospirales; family Ruminococcaceae; genus Ruminiclostridium_E. The sequence continues at coordinate 2,278 of JBJERM010000249.1, read as the reverse complement.
GCCTCTCTTACCAGCTCGTCTGCAAAGTTGTCAAGCTGATTTTTTGCGATAATAACAGGCGTAACCGCCATAATCAGAGCAAGGCAGGCGACAACGATTATTACGATAATGCATACGTCAATATATCCCTCGCCCCGCTTATCCAGTATTTTTCTGATTTTCATTTTCTACCCCCTTTACAGCATGGAGCTCATGGAGTCAAGGAGCTGCATACCCATAACCACAATGTAGGTTAAAAGGAACATGGCAAGCATAATAAAGCTGAAGATACGGATTTTCGGCGGTATCTTCTGTGCTTCCGCTTTCAGTCTTTGCAGCTCTATGAGCTTGAAATCGTGGGCTAACATCTTGAAATACACAGCGCTGTCATCGCCCCTGATTACAGACACAAGACCTCGTACCACGTCCGAAAGCTGAGCCGAGCCGATTCGGGATTCAAATCTTGTAAGTGCTGCCTCATAGCTTGAGGAACGCATATCTGCTGTTGTAACATCAAGCTCATAGGAAAAATGAACACCTGCGTGTTTTTTGTAGTTTTCCATTATGGAAAGAATATCACGGGAGGTTTTTAGCTCCTGCTCTACCGTAGCCACAAAACGAGGCAGTTCCTTTTCGATAGCAGCTCGTTTTTCACGCATTTTTTCGTCTGCCTTACCCGTTTCCTTGAAATATATCGCTATTGCAAGAATAACAATAATCGGTATCATAAGAGGGAAAATAAAACCACAGGGCACTGCAAGAAGAGCTATTCCGAAGGCTTTCAGAAAAGCATAGGCAGTAAAGGTTTCGGGAGTCATCTTTATTCCGGCTGATACAAGAGTCTTTTCCAATCGGATTCGCTTGTATTTATCCATCCGGATAATGCGTCCCAGCTTGCCTGCAATATCAATCATAACAGCGTCAAAGCTTTTCGAGATTTTCTTGTCCTCTCTGCCTGCATTCATGATAGCTTTTGAGGTTTTAAGGTAGGGAAGTTTGAGGGCATTTGCAAATAAAAGAAAAAGCCCGGCTGATACAAACAAACCGGACAGAATAAGAAGATATATCAATTTGTACCTCCGAAAGAAAAACCGCTAAAGGCGGTCAGCCTTTAACGGTCATTTATTAACAAATCGTTTTAAGTCGTCGTAAAAATTTTCTCTTGTACCTGCCATAATAATAACAATAACCTTATCATCTACATATTCAACTCTGTAAGCGAGTTCGTAGTTGGTTTTATTGTAATAAATATCATAGCAGAATATTCCATTCAAGTCGCCGAGCTTCGCTTCACCTATGGTATGATCCTCACATATCTTGTCTACCGCTTCCTGAAATAAGGATTTGAGCTTTTTATCCTTCAGCTTTTTTAAATATTTAGTAGCAGGAGGAAGAAATCTAACTGTTGTCATTCTTCGTCCTCCGCACCGAAAATATCATCATATGTGTAATATTCACCTTCGCCTCGGGCAACTCTTTCTGCTTCTTCAAGCATTTTTTCAACGGCAGGTCTTATCTTCTTCCGTTCAGCCTTAAAGGCTTCAAGCAGTTCATTGCCTGTATAACCCTGTGAGATAAGGTCTGCCAAGATAAATTCATCAAATTCGCCTGAAGAATCTGTCTTTACGGGACGGATTACAAGCTCATTGCCCCTTAAGATGCATTCGGCTTCGGTATCAAAGCCCAGCATCGAGAAGAATTTCTGTGGAATGGTTATCTGTCGTTTTGAAGATATGCTGACTTTTTTCCTATCCATAGGAACACGACCTTTCATAACTGTTGTTGACATAATACTGCCCTCCTTTAGTATATTCATTTCTGAAATAAAAATTCCAAAAAACTTGTTTCTTGGTTTCCTTACTAAAAGTATATCACAGTATCAGGAATTTGTCAACAGTTATCTCTTGTATTCAATAGGTTTCGAAAGCTTTATTACAACAGCAGTTGAAATGAAAATCGCAACCGCCGATATTGCCAGGATAACCTGTCCTAAAACCGTATTCATAAGGCTGTTGTACCAAGCCTTATTGAGCATATACATAAGGGGGATATTTCCCACCACAAGGAACACCATTGTGATGAATTCCTTTCGTGGTCCCGTTACCATGTATTCAAGGTCGGCGTTAACAACTCTCATATCCGAAAATTTGTTTACGGTGGGAGTCAGGGTAGATTTCAGGGTTCTGTCGTTCTGGCAGAGGATAAGCCCATCGCACCATTCATGGAACACCTCGTTGTCGATTTTCTTCTTCATATCAAGAATTGCGGCAACAATATCGGGATTGCTGAGCTTTATTCT
>JBJERM010000248.1:0-3545 GCA_051882315.1 Ruminiclostridium sp. | reverse complement strand
ATGAAGAGTCAATTCTGAAAAGAGCAAAAGTACTCGCCAACATTTTGATTGATAAATTTAAATATGTTGACATTAAAGTCGATATATCAGAAACAAACGAATTAAGTTTCGGCGTAAATAGTGATGTTGACTTTTCAAACACAAGACCCGATGGTTTTGCCCTTATTGGCGAATACACTAAAGTGTCTAGTTGGGTCGATTTACTCTCGCAGTTTATCATCCTTGCATATGATTTGGATAGTGATACATTAAGTGATTTGGCAAGAAAGGATTATTCAATTCCTAATGCAGACAGGGTATATATTAGCAATGATGATAGGAAGCTTCGTAAAGCAAAGCAGATTGAAAACAGTGGTATTTACTATGAAACAAATCTGTCTGCAAATAATATTGTGTCATTTATTAAGGATTTGATGATACAAATAAAGTTAGACGCAGATGATTTCAGTTTTTCTCTATCGGAAGCTCCGTTTAGTATTAATGATGAAAATACTTGGGCGGAGGGAATGATTCCGGTCGCAAAGCTATTCTACAACTTGATAGAAGACCTAATATGTAAGTCTAAAATTTCGTCGGATGAAATAGAAAAACTTAAAGAAAAAGGATATACGAAATCATTGTTTATTGCCACAGATTATCCAGCAATCGCAAATAATATCACAGATAATATGGGTAATTCTACTCATAAGAGGTATAGAGCAAAGGCGTTAAGCTTTAATGACACAGATATTTTCGTATCTACACAGTTCTTTGAATCTGACAGAGAAGCGGTAATTGAATGGTATAAAAGTCATTTGGATTGATTTAATACAGTCTTTATTTGAATACCTTCCCGAATAACAGCGATATAGTTATGCAGAGTTCATATAAAAAACTAACACACAACTAACAATCCCCCTCAAAAAACCGCATTGTTATGCGTTTCGGAGTTCAGCAAGCGATAATTTATTTATCCTTGTCTGTCTGCTCACACGGCACAAACGTGGGTTTGAAACGGTTTTTATTTATTTTGCAAGTGCAGAAAATTCACCCGTGTGTAACAAGTGTGCAGCAGATGTGCAACAAAACAATATTAACGTCTCTCGGTTTCGGGAGGCGTTTTTTATAATATCTGGATATGCTATTGCGCTTTTCCAACAGTTTGTCACTGCTTTTGTCAGCTTGCCGCAAATGCGTTACGATTAATTGAAGGGTGCAGCCTGTTTTTCTCTAATCACCTTATTTTTTGAAGATTTTGCACAGAAAAATTCACATAGAATTATTAAAATGTTAAAATTTTACAATGTATTGTTGACCTTGTAACGATTTAGTGGTATAATGAACTAAACAATTCGTTATGCGTGGACGGCTGTCCTGCCGAGTTCCTGACTATCAAAACTAAGACGTGTCAGTCAAAAAGGAGAGATATGTATGTTATTCTTATCAAAAATGCCTATCAAGAAACATATTATCGTCATAACGCTGGTAATGGTTCTTTTACCGCTACTTATCTGCGGCGGCGCTGCTATGATATTGAATTACAATACGACGATGAACGCTGTGTCATCTAACATGGCGGAAATGGCTGTACTCACCGCTGACAGGATAAAATGGGAACTGGACTCCTTCTTGGCAGTCACCAGGGGCACCGGTTTCAATATTGAAATCGCCAGCGCTTCGGTGTCAAATGAAACCAAGACTAAGATACTTGAGGAGAAGGCGTCTCAGTACGGAATGATAAGAGGCGGGTTAATTTCAGCAGACGGAATAAGCATTATTGACGGAAAGGATTATTCCGACAGAGGATATTTTCAGGAGGCGATGAAAGGCAACACCTGCATTTCAGAGCCGCTGATATCAAAGATTACAGGTGAGCTTACAATTATCATTGCCGCCCCGGTATGGGAAAACGGCGTGTTTGGTACTACTCCGGTGGGCTGCGTCTACTTCGTTCCTAACGAGGAATTTCTTAACGACATCATGCGTGAGATTAAGCTGAGCGAGCACAGCGCGGCTTATATGATAGATAAGGACGGCAACACCATTGCCGATGTAGATTCTGATGTTGTGAAAAATGGCGAGAATATCGAGGTGCTTGCCGAAGAAAACTCCTCAGGCGAGGGCGGATATGTAACTCTTGCCAAAGCTCATGAAAAAATGAGAAACGGGGAAACCGGTTTCAGCGAGTATACGCTTGGCGGTGTGAGAAAGTTCATAGGTTATGCTCCGGTTTCCAATACCAACGGATGGTCTGTGGCAATTTACGCTCCAGCGGATGACTTCCTCAGCGAAGCGTATCTTACATTAATAATCACGCTGATTCTGATTGTTGTTGCGGCTATTATTTCGATTTTCTCCGCAACGCTGGCGGGAAAAAGTATCGGCGACCCCATAAAGCTCTGTACGGAGCGGCTTGTTAAGCTGGCGCACGGAGACCTCACAAGCCCTGTTCCAGTGATTAAGGCGCAGGACGAAACAGGAATTCTTGCCCGGACCACGCAGACGCTTGTCAACGATTTCAACAGAATTATCGGAGATATGGACAATGTTCTGACCAGTATGGCGGACGGTAACTTTGATATAAAGAGCGAGAACACCGATGAGATTTATGCGGGAGACTTCCATAAGCTGCGGGATTCCGTGGATATAATCACGGCGCGGCTAAGCAATACGCTTAGGCAGATAAATGTATCGGCGGATCAGGTTTCCAGCGGTGCAGATCAGGTTTCCTGCGGAGCGCAGGCATTGTCACAGGGAGCCACCGAGCAGGCTGCATCAATCGAGGAGTTGGCGGCGACAATTACGTCTATTTCCGATATGATAAATCGTAACGCTAAGGACGCGGAGAATGCAATCACGATGACCCAGGAAGCCGGCGGCAAGATGACGGAAGCAAATAAGAAGATGGATGGCCTTGTCAATGCAATGACCGTGATAAGCGATTCTTCTGCGAAAATCAAGAATATAATCAAGACCATTGAGGATATTGCATTCCAGACCAATATTCTTGCGCTGAATGCGGCGATTGAAGCGGCGAGAGCAGGAGAAGCGGGCAAGGGCTTTGCGGTGGTTGCGGACGAGGTCAGAAATCTTGCGGCGAAATCTGCGGAAGCTGCTCAGAACACCACAAATCTCATTGAGGGAACGGTTCAGGCTATCAACAACGGCAGCGCCCTTGTGGGAGAGGCTGCGGACGTTATGAATCAGGTTTCCGAAGCTGCTGAAAATGTGGCGGAGCTGAACGATAAAATCTCCGAGGCTTCAAAGGAGGCTGCAAATTCCATCACGCAGGTAACTGTCGGCGTGGATCAGATATCCAGTGTTGTACAGACCAACTCTGCTACTGCGGAGCAGTCGGCTGCGGCAGCGGAGGAGCTTTCTTCACAGGCGCAAATGCTGGATACGCTGGTTTCGGAGTTTAAGCTAAAGGACGAATAAGAGCAGGGCGGGATTCCTGAAAAGACTGATTTTTGGTTTTTCGTAAGCCTTGTATAATATTTTTCGGCAAAAACCGCCGCAGAATGTGCAAAGCACATTCTGCGGCGGCTCTTTCTGTATATATATCT
>JBJERM010000247.1:0-3569 GCA_051882315.1 Ruminiclostridium sp. | reverse complement strand
GATAAGATTTGCGGTTTTTCTGCCTACTCCCGGGAGCTTTGTCAGCTCCTCGATTGTGTCGGGAACAGTATCGCCGTACTCCTCATGGAGCTGTTTGCACATAAGGGAAATATCCTTTGCCTTGGTTCTGTAAAGCCCGCAGCTTTGTATATATTTCTCAATTTCGCTTACTTCCGCTTCTGCAAAGTCCTTGATAGTGGGAAACCGCTTAAAAAGGGCGGGAGTAACCATATTTACCCGCACATCGGTGCACTGGGCTGAAAGCCGCGTTGCAATTAGCAGCTCGTGGGGCTTGCTGTAAACAAGAGCGCATTTTACTTCCGGATATACCTTTTTAAGCTCTGCGATAACCGCAGCCGCCTTCTGTTTTTTTGTCATAGGCCTTCTCCTTTACATAAGAGGTGCAAAAACCTTCAGAAGCGAGCGAAGAATACGCTTTCTTAAGGGCAGGCTGCGGTAGAAATCGGGAGTAATCTGCTCCGAAACAGAAAGAACCTTTAAAAAGGATTCAAGCGCCTGCTTAACCGCTTTTGTCTTGTACATCCATACCCCGTTTTCAAAATGCAGGTAAAAGCTTCTGTAATCGAAATTGCAGGTGCCTACAATAGCGGTTGTGTCGTCGCTTATTATCATTTTCGAGTGCATAAAGCCGGGGGTAAATTCGTAGATTTTCACTCCGTTGTCGATAAGACTTTCATAATTTGAGCGGGTCATCTCAAAAACTATCTTTTTATCAGGGTGGTGGGGTGTTACTATTTTAACGTCAATTCCGCTTTTTGCTGCCCTAATAAGGCTTTGCTCCATTGTTTCATCAATTATAAGGTATGGAGTGCAGATATAAACGCTTTTCTTTGCATTGTCTATTGCATTTATATATGCGTTTTCATGTATCAGCTCGGGGAAGAGAGGCTCGTCGGAAAAGGGAATTACAAAGCCGTCGTTTTTATTCTGATAATTGATTACATATTTTGAAAAATCGGGCTTTTCACCTGTAACGAAGTACCACATTTCAAGATACAGCACCGTAACCTTGCGTACTGCGTCACCGTCAAGCTTAACCGAGGAATCCTCCCAGAATCCGAAGCGCTCCTTGCGGTTGATGTATTCGTCTGCGATATTTATTCCGCCGGTAAAAGCAACCTTTCCGTCAATGATAGCAAACTTGCGGTGGTCACGATAGTTCAGGAACTTGTCAAGAGAGGGCTTGTAGGGGTTGAAAACCACTGTTTTTATACCAAGCTCGTTCATTTTTTCGGGGAAGTCCACGGGAAGCAGGTTTATTGTTCCTATATCGTCATACATAAGCCGCACTTCAATACCGTTGGCTACCTTGTCAAGCAGTATTTCAAGGATTTTCTGCCACATTTCTCCCTCGCCGATAATGAAATATTCAAGGAAGATATATTTTTCCGCCTTTTTCAGCTCAATAAGCAGCTTTTCAAAGAAAATCGAGCCGGGATTTAAAAATTCCGTTTCGGTAAAGGCATAGATATTGCTTCGGGAGTTGTTGATAATGTAGCTCGCCTCACGCTTAAGGTGGGCATTCTTATCGCCTATCATTTCCAGAAGCTCGTTATCCGGCAGGATTATGCCCTTGGAGCTTTCAACGGCGTCTCTGAGCTTTGCGGTGTTGCGCTTGTTAAGATGTGAACGGCCGAACATAAGGTAGAACAAAGCGCCGCCCACAGGGAAGCAGAGAACAGGTATAAGCCATGCAATTTTAAAACCGGGATTATTGTTGCGGTTGATAATGCTGGTTGCTATAACAAAGCTTATAAGCAGGAAAAAGAAGAATACGGGGATAAAAAGAGTGGACAAAAACAGCGTAGGAAGTACAATCAGTAATATCTGAAAGAGAATCAGAATACTGATAATAAAAAGACGGCTGGACAGAAGCTTTCCCAGTTTTCCCATAGCAAAATCACCCCGTTCAAAAAATATAATATCAATTATACTATAAAAAATGATTTTTTTCAATACTTTTCATCAATTTCTGCGATAATTTTTAAGTTGACAAAAGCGCTGCAATCAGATATAATTAAAATAATACATTAAAATCCAAAGAAAGGCATAATTATGGATATTTCCGGAAAACTTCTTGAATTGGTAAATTCTGCAACCGGCGGAAACGGTTTTATTTCGATTATTGTTTCGGTTGTAATGCTTGTAATCGGCTTTGTTATGCTGATTAAAGGTGCAGATATGTTTGTAGACGGCGCTTCAAAGGTTGCTGTAAAGCTTAAGGTGCCGATGATTGTAATAGGTCTTACTATAGTGGCTTTCGGTACAAGCGCTCCCGAGGCGGCTATAAGCATTACCTCCGCCTGCCAGGACAATGCGGGAATCGCCGTGGGTAACGTTATCGGCAGCAATATTATGAACATTCTGATAATTCTCGGTATTTCCGCCCTTTTTGCTGCGCTTTCGGTAAAAAAGACCACGTTCAGATACGAAATTCCTTTTGTTATTGTGATTACAGTTGTATTGCTGCTGCTTGGACTTGACGGAAGCATTTCAAAGCTTGACGCAGTAATTCTTCTTCTTCTTTTTGCAGTATTTTTCGCGTATCTTATCGTCCTGTCAAAAAAGGGCATAGACAGCGGGGAAGAGGTAGAGCCTTTGACCGAAAAAGATACAGTACCGAAGATGATATTGTTTATTATAATCGGTCTTGTGGCAATTGTGCTTGGCAGCGACTTTACCGTTACGGGAGCGACAGCAATAGCAGAGGCAATCGGAGTTGAGGATAGAATTATCGGACTTACGATAGTAGCCTTCGGAACCTCTCTTCCCGAGCTTGTTACCTCCGTTACTGCCGCTAAGAAGAACTGCACCGATATAGCAATCGGAAATATTATAGGCAGCAATATTTTCAACATTCTTTTTGTAGTAGGTCTTGCAGGAGTATTTTCTCCCAATCCTATCGGCTTCCAGTCCAGCTTCATAATCGATGCAATAGTAGCGCTTGCTGCTGCTGTAATGCTCTGGGTGCTTATTGCGAAGAACGAGAAGCTTTCACGGTCGGGCGGTGTTATTATGATAGCCTTCTATGCGCTTTACTTTGTTTATCTTATTGTGCAGCCTGCAATACTGACGGCTTAAGCTGATTTGTTCACAATTTTAAACAATATGAACGGTATTCTCCGTTGAAAGGATTTAAACTATGACCACCGATGAAAAGAATATTTTTACCGAAGATGATTTTGACGGAGATATAGATTTTGACGAGCTTGAGGACGAGGAGTTTTCCGAAGCTGAGACTGTTGATTTTGATGAGGAAGAGGAGCAGGCTGATACTGATGAGGATTCCGCTTCTTCTCCCGAATTTGAGGAAGACGGGGAAGAGGAGCAGGAGGAAGCTGCTGCCGATGAAGCTGACGAGCCTTACAGCGGCGAGTACGAGGAAAACGATACCGTGGCAATGGTTTTCAGAAACTCCGAGCGTGTTCAGCATAACAAGGCTGTGGATTATTCCGCCCTGCCCGTAACGGAAGCAGAGATAGAAATTCCCGTTAGGGAGGTTCATAAAGCGCCGCCTGTACATAACGCAAGGAAGGAAAACAGCGGTC
>JBJERM010000246.1:0-3585 GCA_051882315.1 Ruminiclostridium sp. | reverse complement strand
GGAAAGCTGACTGAAATACCTGTTGCTAAGATGTTCAATACCTGTTATTTTAAGCGACTCGTCTATTACACTCCTGTCGCTGTCGGAAAGACGTCCCAGAAAATCCGTATACGGCGTTCTTCCCATAGAAATCATTTCATAAACCGTAATAAGAGAGGGTATTGGTTTTTCAGTCAGTACAAGCGACATTTTCTTAGCAATATTCTTTTTTTTGATTTTGCTTATATCTGTTCCGTCAATTGATACTGTTCCGCTGACAGGCGCAAGAAGACCCGAAAGCGTTCTGAGAATTGTAGATTTACCTGCGCCGTTGGGACCGAGAAGACAAATTATCTGTCCCTTTAACGCCTTAATATCTATTCCTGTTATTACACCGTTTTTATCATAGCCTACGGTAAGGTTTTCAGCCGAAATAACTGTATTCATCATATTTCACCGCCCTTTTTTCTTACCAGCAGATATACAACAATCGGAGCTCCTATTAATGCCGTAATAGCGCCTAAAGGCAATTCGGAGGGCGACATAATAAGTCTTGCACCCATATCGCAGACGCCGGACATTACCGCGCCATATATGCAGGCAGCGGGGATTACAACCCTGTTGTCGGAGGTTTTGAAGATTATTCTGACAATATGCGGAACAGCAAGACCCACAAAGGAAATTGAACCTGCAAAAGCAGTTACAACAGCCGTTAAAACGCTTGATACCAGCACCATGGCAAATCGGAAGCCTTTTATGGAAATGCCCATGGACTGTGCGTAATTTTCTCCCAGAAGCATGGCATTCAGCGGCTTGCTCATTAAAAAAGAACCAAACAGAAAAGGAAGGGCTATAATATAAAGAAGTCCTACATTATCCCATGTAAAGCCGGCAAAGCTTCCCATTGTATGTATTGTAAAATTCGCAAGCCTTTCATTATCCGCAAGTATTGTCAATACGCTGGTAACGGCGCTGCACACATATCCGAACATCATTCCTATAATAAGCAGCGTTGTAATACTTTTCACCTTTTGCGAAGCAAATATAACTAAGACCATTACAACCATAGCGCCGATAAAGGAACCTATAAACATTCCCAGGGAGCTTATTGAAGTAAAGCCAAAGGTATAGCCTCCAAGAATAACAATTGCCAGAAAAAGATTTGAGCCGGAGGATATTCCAAGAATATACGGTTCAACAATAGGATTGCTGAAAAAAATCTGAAGAAGCACGCCGGAAACTGCAAGGCAGGCTCCTCCCGCAAGCGCCGCTAAGGTTCGGGGAAGCCGTATTTTCGTTATAATTGACAGGTGTGACTTTGAAACATTCTCAGGGCTAAAGAAACTGTCGAAAACCTCCGTCAATGTAATTTCCACAGAGCCAAGGACAATATTAAGAATAAAAACGCATACCATTAATGCAATTCCGACAAAAAGCAATACAATTACCCTTGTTTTTTTTGAGGTCATAGGTTTAAACCGCCTTTCTCCCTGTCATAAATCTGATACAGCATTGCATTGCATATAGCCGCAGCAACATTACTTCCGCCCTTTCTTCCCTCCGCAACTATATAAGGCACACCACATTCCATAATAAGCTGCTTTGATTGCAGAATGTTCACAAATCCCACGGGCGCTCCTATAACCAGCGCAGGGGCAAGCTTTTGTTCCGTTATAAGCTCATATAATCTTATAAGGGCAGTAGGAGCATTTCCGATAGCAAAAATTAAGGGTTGGCCGCCCGCAAGCTGTGCAGCCTTATCCATTGAAGCAATAGCCCGGGTGATACCGCTGCGCTTTGCTTTTTCCGAAACCTCCGGATCTGTCATAAAGCAGCATATATCACAGCCAAGCTTTTTGGTTGCAGGCTTACTGATGCCGGATTCCGCCATGTGTGTATCAGTTATTATCAATGCGCCTGCTTTCAATGCGGAAATCCCCTTTTCAACGGCATTTTCAGAAAATTTCAGATTTCTCAGATAATCGAAATCAGCAGTTGTATGTATAACTCTCTTTACAACAGCCTTTTCGCTTGCCGGAAGACAGGATACATCGCCCATCTCGCTTTCAATGATTTCCATACTCCTGCGTTCAATTTCCCAAGGTTTGATATTTTCTATTTCCATCCGTATCCTCCTGTGCATCAGAAACAAAAAAGACACCCTTAAGCCGCAGCTTAAAGGTGTCTGTAAGTCTATATAAGTCGAAATCAGATATGCATTCAATAGCCGAAAAATAACGCAGCGTCGGGAGTTTAAATCCGCTTGCGGCAACGCAAACAATGCCATACAGAAACTGTACAACAAAAGGTAACCTCTAAAAACCACCGGCTAACGCCTTAGCACCTCATCTGCTTGCATATTTTCCGCCATCTTGCACAGAAATTCCTTGACATACATAAAGTATGCCTGCGGAATTTCTGCACAAGCTGACGAAAAATCTGACTGCGCATCTGAGGCGCTATAGTTTTCAGAGATAACCTAAACTATGATATGCATATCATCGTTTACGTTCCGGAGCTCCGCAGACTATAAACAACACCCTGTTGCGGGAAAATACAGGCAAGTATTCCGACTTAATGCTCGCCGACTGCGTCGGCATACACACGCCTTCCCAAGATTACTCTCAGTGACTGACATTACATCCTGTGTGTACTACAGCAAAATACGGCAACGGCCTTGCTCAGGATTCTCACCTGATTCCTTGTTAGGCTTGACAGAACGAATACTCCGTTTCAGCACCTGCATTTTGATAAATTATTCACATGAGCAACATTATATCATTTCCATTTCTGATTGTCAAGTACTTTCTGCTACTTTTTCACGATATACTTTTTTCGGCATTAGGATATTAAGGCATTATGCTTTTAATTTCCAGCCAATAGCCTCCTGTCTACCCGGCACATAGTCGGAATATATGCCTTTCTGAGCAATAAGCTCACTATGCTTTCCCTGCTGTACGATTTGCCCCTTATCAATGACAAGGATATTATCCACATTCCGCACCGTTTTCAGGCGGTGAGCTATCATGATTATCGTCTTATTTCCGGTAAGCTCCTCAATTGCCTTCTGATTCATGTCCTCGTTCTTCGTTTCAATGTTTGCGGTGGCTTCATCAAGAATGATTATCGCAGCGTCCTTCATTATCGCCCTTGCGATAGAAATTCTCTGCTTCTCACCGCCGAGGGTTATTCTGCCTTCGTCAACGTCCCGGAATCTCGCAATAAGGTGGCAGGGGGTGGTCTTTCCTCCGCCGCTGAGTCCGACTACTGCTGTCGTGGTCTTTTCGGGGATATGCACCGATATATTATCAATTATCTTCGTTACAACGGACATATTTTTCTTGTCATAGCAGAATTAAACGTTCTTTACGTCAATATCCATTTCCGGCAGGTCAAGCACAGCCCGATATACAAATATCAACGAATCGCTATTCCTATTCCGGCGCAGATTAGTGCAACCAGCGGGCATAAGATAAACGGCCACAAGACCCAGTGCTCCTTTATCGCCAGAGAGCGCATCCAGCCTTTTGTATCCCAGATCGGACTGTCCTCCTTGCCGGGAACAGTTTTTTTGAGCTTCTCCTTCATCTTCTCTCGAAGCAGCCA
>JBJERM010000245.1:0-46393 GCA_051882315.1 Ruminiclostridium sp. | reverse complement strand
AAACCTTTCTTACCCGCATAGCTCCAACTTTGCTCATTTTCTTGTGAGCGGCAAGCAGCACTCTCAGGCCTGCTGATGATATGTACTCAAGCTTTTCCATATCAATTACCAGTTCCTTAACCTCTGCGGGGATACCCTCGATTGCCTTTTCAAGCTCGGGGGCTGTGGTAGCGTCAAGTCTGCCGCCAACCTCGATTACTAAAGCTTCGCCGTTTCTTGTTTCGTTGATAGTCATAACAATATTTTCCTTTCTGATTAAATCTTTTTTACCATTGTTAATATGTTCTCGCCCTTTTCATAGGCGTAACTTACTTCGTCCATTGTTTTCTTCATCATATAAATGCCAAGCCCTCCGATTTTTCTTTCCTCGGCAGAAAGCGTAACGTCCGGGTCCGGCTTTTCAAGGGGATTAAAGGGGATTCCGCCGTCTTTCATACAGAAAGTGATTTCGCTTTTTGTACTGTCGAAATCAATCGAAAATCTTGCCTCTCCCCCGCCCTTAGGATAGGCGTATCGGGCGACGTTTACGAAAACCTCCTCGATTGCAACGGTTATCTGCATAACCGCCTTCATCGGACATTCCGCCTTTTCAAGCTCCTCCTCCGTAAAGGCGATAACCTCAGGGAGAGCCTTTTCATCGGCGGGAAAAATTCTTTCTGTCACGCTCACACCTCCATTTCCTTACGGTAGTCCAGCATAAGCATCGTCATATCGTCAAACTGCGGTGCTTCGCCGACAAAGCCGTCAATATCCGACTTTATTCCGGAAAGCATTTCATCGGGCTTCAATTCTTGATGACTGTTCATAAAGCCGCTTAGCCGTTCCTCGCCGTAAAGTGCATTGTTGCTGTCCGTTGCTTCGGTAATTCCGTCGGTGTATAGAAGCAGCCTGTCGCCCGGCTCTAAAAACAGTTCTTTTTGCTTATACTTTATCGTTTCCAGTCCTGCAAGCACAAAGCCTGCGGGGGATTTAAGGAACTCAAAGCCGCCGTCCTTTTGCTTAAGCATTGGGGGATTGTGGCCTGCATTAACATAAGTAAGCTTACCGCTTTTAAGGTCGAGAACGCCCATCCATGCCGTTACAAAAAGTCCTGCGTCGTTACCGTCGCAAAGAGTTCTGTTTACGGTTGTAAATACCTCGGCGGGGGTAATTCCAGTCTGTGCATAGTTTTTGATAAGGGTTTTCGCAATAACCATAAACAGCGCCGCAGGAACTCCCTTTCCCGAAACGTCCGCAATTACTACCGCAATATGGGAGTCATCAGTCATAAAGAAATCGTAGAAATCGCCGCCTACCTCCTTTGCGGGGGTCATTGTGGCGTAGATGTCAAACTCGCTTCTGTCGGGAAAGGGCGGGAAAATGCAGGGCAGCATGTGCGCCTGTATATCGGACGCAAGGCTAAGCTCTGCGTTTATTCGCTCCTTTTCGGCAGTGGCTTTTTTCAGATTTTCGATATACCCGTCAATGTCCTTCATCATAGCGATATAGGAGCGGGCAAGTGTTCCTGCCTCGGTATTTTCGCTTTCGTACTGCCTGCAAACGCTGACAAGCCTTTCCCTATCGGCTCCCTCGGAATTTTCGGTGTAGTAGCCTCTTGCAACCTGTGCAAGCTGTTCAACGGGTCGGGAAATCTTACGCTCGGTAAACCACATAAAGCCCATTGATAAGGCAAAGTAGAGGTTAAGGGCAAGAGTCTGGAAGAGGTAAATCCTGCCCCATAAGCCTATTGCCTTTTCATCTGTGCCTACCCTTTCGGTTATGTAAACCGCCGCGCCTATCATTATGCAGACGCCGAGTCCCGTTATGATTGCGTTGAGTATCATTCGCTCGTTAAGGGAGAACACAACCACCTTTTCCTTTTTGCCGTGGCTGACGTTGTAGAGCTTTCTTTGCAGCAGATGTCCTGCAATCAGCATAGGACAGCCGAAAATTATTCCCGAATCGAAAACGTTCACAAAGGTGTAAAGGCTGTTTATGGTTATCAGGTCTGCTACGCTGTAAACGTGGTTGATTACTGCGGAAATAAGTACGCTTACCGCAGCCGTAACAGCCATTACAAGGAACAGCTTCAGAAGCCTTGAAATGCTGTCAAGGCAGAACTCGCTGCCGTCATGCTCCTTGTTGAGCCTGCGCCATAGAACATAGGCAAGAAGCCCGTAGAAAAGCTGCTGAGCGCCGTTAAGAAGAGCGTAGGTAATCTCGTAGCCGGAAATAAGGTCGGCGATTATATTGCCAACTGCGCAGCCAAGCGCCGCAGGTAAACCGAATATAAGCCCTAAGACGGGTGTAAGCGCTGTTACGGGTCTCATCTCAGTTATCTCCGCCGCTTCAAGCCATACTCTGAAAGGCATCGTCATACCAAAGAACAGAATAGCGCTTAAAAGGAAAACAACCGAAGCTGAAATAAGCTTATTTTTTCTCGTCAACAGCTGTCCCTCCTTCGTGAAAATGCTCCTCGGGCTCAACGGGGTGATACTCGAGGTCAAGTCCGTACATGGGAGTACTGAGCGACTCGGCAAGAGCCTTTACCGCATTCGGGATTTCGGGGGAAAAGTCTATGTACCAGTCGATACTTTCAAGGATATACCGCCGCCTGAAATCCTCGCTTGCTACAAAGGCGCTTTTAAGGTTGTGGAGCCTGTCCGCAGCCTTTACCGCAAAGGCGATTGGGTTTGCCTTTATGCCTGCAACATACTCCGACATAACATAGCCCTTTTGCTTTGTGAGCAGCTTTACCGCTTCAAGCACCCTTGCGCCGCCGAGAGCCTCAATTTCCGCTTCAGTAGCGTCTGTATCTTCAAGCAGGTCGTGAAAAAGCCCTGCAATAAGATAATCTATCCCATATCCCTTTTCTTTCAGCATTTGCGCTACTGCTATGGGGTGGGTAACGTAGGGCTCGCCGCCCTTGCGGTACTGCCCCTCGTGCTTTTCTGTGGCAAATCGGAGCGCCGCTTTGTATCTTTCTTCCTCCGTCATATCACACACCCTGCTTTATGTCGGCGTACATCTTGAAAAGGTGCTTTGCCTGTCTTTCGGCACGCTCCTTTTTGCGGACGGACAGGGAGATAAACTCAGCCGCCTGCTCTTCGGAATAGCCGCCGCTTAAGAGTACTGCACGACAGAGAAAACGAAGGGCTGTATTTGAAACGAGAATGTCAAGCTCGCTTCCCTTAAGTGTTTTTTCGGCAAGCTTTAAGGCAAGCTCGCGATTCTTTTCAAGAGCCTCCTGCAAATCCCCGATAGTTTCGATTTTAAGCCATTTAAGCTGGTTTATGTAATTGTCTGCGGAAGCAAATGCAATTTCCGAACCCTCGATTGCGGCGATTTCAGCAATAAAGCTCTGCACTTTTCCATTGAGCTGCATATACTCGTTGATTGAAACTATGTCGATAAGCACGTCCCCGGCGCAGTCGCTCTTTATCTTCTCACGGATTGTTTCGGTGTAGTTGTTCATCGTGTCTCTTACACGGATAAACTCGTCGTCCGCAATTTCCATAAGTCCTGCAAGCCTTGCAAATTCACGGGTAACCTCCCTCGGTACGCCGAACTTGCTCTTGTAGCCTAAGTCGTGATTTATTGCAGACCAGGCGTGCTGGAGCATTGTTCTTATCTGTATTTCAAAGCGCTTGCCGCAAAGCTCCTTGGGGTAGCCCCTGTCCTCGGGGAGAGAGCAGATGTAATGGAGCGACAGATAGCCAAAGGTATCCGCCTTCATAAGCGCACGCTTGTCCGAGGAGTTTTCCCAGTCGATTGTAAATGCGCTTTCAACAAGCTTTCCGAACTTATCAACATCGTCTCCGAAGTAGCAGATTACTCTTGCACCTAAAATATCCGTAAGGTCCTCGAATTTCTGATACCAGTCGCCGTTCTTGTAGAGCTTTCCCTCTAAGCTTTTTTCGCCCTTTACACGGTGTTCGATTCCCATAACGAGAATACCTGCGTCAGCTGCGATTTTTCGCAGCATTTCGTGGACTATATCACCAAGGCGGATAAAATCGTCCTTGTTCTTACGGTAGTCCTCCATAATCATACGGTCTTTGATGTTCATAGCTGTTCCTCCTTTATTATACAACAGTTTCTACATTACATACTTCAATTTCCGTTGGCGGAGATATTGTATATTCAATTCCTGCCTCGTCAAGAAGCCTCAGAAATGCGTTTATATATGCTTCGCCTGTAAAGCTCTGCATAAAAGCGATTGTAAAGCAATTATCTGCTGTATTAATTTCGACCATTATGCCTCTGCCTATATAGCGGATTACCTGCTCCTCACGTATTTTTATGCGGTAAACGGAGGTTTTATCTCCTGCTATTTTTCCATCGGCGGTAAGGTCCAGGTGCGGCACGGATTTGTAGCTGTAAAAAGGTGTAACTCCCTCAAAGGGAACCTGCGGAACAGGGTCGCAGATTTCCTCCCCGGGTATTTCGCTGTCTGCAAGGTTAATTCCCCCGGAAGAAAGGCTATGACCGCACTCCGTAAGGTAATAGTAGATAACCGTTTTTATAAAGGGCATAAGTCCTGCGGCATCGGCAAGACCGTGATAAACGTAAAAGTAAAGGGTTTCGCCGCTGTAGGCGACGGAAAGGAAATGGAAGTTCGCTTCCTTTGTTCCGAGACAGACAGCACCCTTTCCCTCTCTTACCTTTATGGGCAGGTCGTTATAAACAAGAGCAACCTGTCCTTTTTCGCTGCGGATAACCTTTTTGCAGAAATAGGGGTATCTTTTTTCAGAAACCGAAACCGCCTTTTCAAGAGCTTCCCCTTCTATTTTCTCCTTTAACCTGACCTCAATCCTGAATGTATTTATATTATTTTCGTTATGAGTGTAAAAAAATGCTGAATCTTCCATCATTTTTCCTTTGCAGACCCCCTGCAATAAAAAAACACTATATTATTATACATCAAAAAGGACAACAAAAGGACAACAAATAAGCTTATCCAAAGCACAAATATTCTCTCTTTTTTCAGCCGTTTTTGGGTATTCTGATAAGAGCGGTTGTGCCCTTGCCCTTTTCGCTGCTTATAATAAGCTCCCCGCCGCACATTTTTTCAAGACGGTTTCTTACGTTTTCTATGCCGAGATGGCTTGTTCCGTCGGCAGAAATTTCCGCAATATTGAAGCCCTCGCCGTTATCGCTTACCAGAACCTCGTAAAACTCCCCTCTTTCGGCGGATGAAATCCGTACCGTTCCGCCGTTTTCGGAATTGCATATTCCATGCTTAACAGCATTTTCAACTAAGGGCTGCACCGTAAGGACAGGTATCATAAAATCCTTGGTATGTATATCCCACTCCACCTTAAGCGTATCCTCAAACCGCATTTTTTCAAGGGCAAGATAGTTCTTGAGGTGTTCAAGCTCCTTGTAGAAGGGTATGGGAGATGTGCTTGTAAGGGAGTTCATATTGCCCCGCAGGTAGGCGGAAAACTCGGAAATTGCGGTTTTCGCCGCCTTCGGATTTTTTTCGCAGAGGTAGTATATGGAGTTAAGGCAGTTGTACAGAAAATGGGGCTGAAGCTGGCTGAGCATAATTGAAATACGGCTTTCGGCAAGCTCCGCCTTAAGCCTTTCCGCCTGTCTTGCCGCAAAATAGTCCGCAGGAATGTCCTTTATAAGCCTTACAAGGTGGACAAGGAACAGAAACGGAAAAGCCCATTTTGAGCATAAGCCGGGTTGGAAAACATCGGTAAATGCAGCAAAAATATCAACAAGAAAGGCTAAAATAAGTATGATTTCCGTGACAATATCAATATAATCCTTATTGCACTTTGCAAAAAGCTCATAAACCGCGCAGCCAAGCAGTACTGCAAACAAAACTCCGTTCACCGCAAGCCAGTAAGGCATAGTATCGTAAATAACAAAGCAGCCGAAAAGACAGGGGATAACTAGAGTGCATAAGGCGGCGCAGGAAATTATCTCAAGTATGAAAGCCACGCTTTTTGCTTTTGATTTCAGGGTCGCCCTTATACTTACAATCGTAAAAAAGCCCGCCAGCATTACGCAGAGCATCAAGCCGTAGGTGTTGAATACCTTAAGCTCGCTCCACATTGAAATGTCGTAGGTATTGAAAACGAAAATGCCGCCGAAAAAAAGCGCTACCGCACCCAGAGTTCCGAAGTCTGCCCCGCCCTTTATACGAAGCAGTAAAACCGCCAGCGCAATCGCCAGCAGCATAAGGGCTGCAACAATAAGAACAAAGCCGATTATTCTTGAGGAAAGACCGGATCTCTCTATGTATACGGAAAAAGCGTCATATTCGCCGTTGCAAAGAGAGCTTAAAAACTCGTTGTAGGCGTTATTATTTCCGAACTTATGGGGATTGCTAAGGTGAAATTCAATCTCATCGTCGGGACTGACGGATATTTCACGCATATTTGCCCAGCTGACGCAGCAGCCCGAGGCAGTAAGCCCAATTTCGTTGCGGCTGTCCCAGAAGCACTGCTCGCCGTTTACATAAATCTCCGCCGTGATATGGTTAAGATAGAAGTTAAGGGAAGATACGGCGGGAAAATCGGACAGCAGACGCCCACGGAGAATAATATCTCCCTTAAGAGCCGAAAGCTTTGCAGCTTCGGAAACAGGCGCCCAGCTTTCTCCGCCGTCATAGCTGTACTCTCCCTCGAAGCGAATCGGCACAATAATAGGTGTGGCAGACTGGTTGCTACCGAGACAGGCGGAAATAATTACCGCTGCCGAAATTGCAAGCGCCGCTATGCAGGCTATAATATTAATGATTACTTTTTTGCTCATATCTATTCCCCAAATGCTAATGAAATCATTTACAATACTAATTTAACACAAAACCGTAATTATTTCAAGTCTTTTCATTATCAGGTAATTTTTTCCTGCTGCATGACAATGTTTGACATTTTTCTCATTTACTGCTATAATAAGTTAAAGCTACGAAACGAGGCGATGATATGTACATATTAGCGGTTGATGATGAACGGGCTGCCCTTGAATCACTTATGAGCGAGCTTAAAAGCGTTTTTCCCGATGGGGAAATCCATGGAGAAAGAAAGCCTTCGGAGGCTATTGTTTGGGCAAAACAGCTTTATGAAAGCGGCGGCACCGCCGAATTTGCCTTTCTTGATATACAGATGGGAAAAATCAGCGGGCTTGAGCTTGCAAGGCAGCTTAAGGAGCTGTTTCCCTCGGTAAAGATTATTTTCTGTACTGCATACAGCGAATACGCCTTCGACGCATTCGGACTGTATGCAAAGGGGTATCTGCTGAAACCCGTTCATGCAGCGGATATTGTAAAGGTGCTGAATGAAATGGTGACGGACTGGAGAAGCAGCCCTTCTTCCCTTTCACGGGATATAAAAATCTGCACCTTCGGAAACTTTGAGGTGTTCCTTGACGGTGAAATCCTTACCTTCGAGCGGGAAAAGGCAAAGGAGCTGCTTGCCTTTCTTGTGGACAGACACGGCGCTTCCGTAACCACAAAGCAGATTGCCTGTATTCTCTGGGAGGACCTGCCCTACGACAGCAGCGCCAAGAACATGGTAACTACAATCGTGGCTTCCCTTAAGAAAACGCTGAAGGAAGCAGGAATCGAGGATATTCTGATTAAAACCTGGAATCATCTTGCAATAGACATAGCCAAGATAAAGTGCGACGCCTACGACTACGAAAATCTTGACTCGTCTGCGGTCAATTCCTTCAAGGGAGAGTACATGGCAAACTACTCCTGGGCGGAATTTACCACGGGAAAATATGCGAGAATGAAGGAAGAGGAATGAAAAAAATATATAAGGCTGGCAGAAAACTGTCAGCCTTTTGTTGTCCTTTTGTTGTCCTTTTGAGTATATAATAGAGGCATAAACAGAAAATTGGGTGATTTTGTGAAAAAAAGGCTTATTGCGATTATATTCACTTTGCTTGCAGGAGTTTTAGCAATATCGGGCTGTTCGGGCGGAAAAGACCTGATTATCTGCGCCGCAGACCTGAATAAAAAAGAGTATAAAGTAGGTACGGTTCAGGGACCTGCGCCTATGTACATAACCGAGGAGCAGTTTTCTGACGCTCAGATTTCCTACTATGCCAACGCTTCCGACGGATATACTGCTTTTGCTTCGGGGCAGCTTGACGCCTTTGTTTATACAAATCACGTTCTCAAATATTACGCCAACACCGATAATACAATGACGATTATCCCCGAGCCTGTTGGCTATGCTTCAATCTGCGCAGGAATAAAAAAGGGCAATACCGCTCTTGCCGGGAAGATAAACGAATTTATCGAGATATGTAAAAACGACGGCACTCTTGAGGATATGGAAAATCGCTGGGTTGAAATTGGAAATCTGGTTATGCCGGAAATAGAAATGCCCGAAAATCCAAGCGGTACGCTTACTATCGCAACAGAGGGACTTGATATACCCTTTACCTTTTTCGGGCAGGACGGCGAGCTTAACGGACTTGATATTGAGTTCGGAAAAAGGCTTGCCGCTTATCTCGGTATGGAGGTTAAGTTCGTTTCCTCAAGCTTTGACTCACTTATCCCCTACCTTGACTCGGGCAAGGCGGATATTATCTTAAACCAGCTGAAAAAACCGAGGAACGGGAGAAAAGCATTGACTTTTCTGACGCCTACTTTGTTTCGCCGGTATGCGTCGCTGTAAAGGCGGACAGATATAAGCCCGTAAATACAGGCTTTTCACAGCTTTCCGACTTTTCGGGAAAAACTATTGCAATAGCTCAGGCTTCCGCCCTTGATATTCCCACAAGCGAAAAAATAAGCGGTCTTAACTACGACCGCTACAACGACGATTCCTCGGGAATTGAAGCGGTAAAGGCGAGAAAGGCTGACGCAGTTGTGCTTGACGAGCCGGTAGCAAGGCTTGCGGCGGCGGAAAATCCCGACCTTGTGGTATTCCCGCAGGTTATTGCGGAGGATAACTACGCCTGCTGTTTCCCGAAGAACAGCGCCCTCACGGAAAAATTCAACACAGCAATAGAACAGCTCATAAGCTCCGGAAAGCTTAAGGAGCTTAAAGAATACTGGGTTGACAGCAGCGGCAAAAAGACTCTTGAGCCTCAGAAAAGCAACGGCAAAAACGGAACTGTAAGAATTGCGGTTGACTCCTCCTTTGAGCCTATGGTGTATCTTAACGGCGATGGAGAGGTTGTAGGCTATGATATTGCTGTATGCAGCGCTGTCTGCGATATGCTTGATATGAAGGCGGAATATACCTTTGTTTCAAGGGACGCCTTTATTGAATACGTTTCCTCCGGTAAGGCGGATATGTCCTGCGGCGCAATTTCGATAACGGAGGAGCGCAGTCAGGTTATGGATTTCAGCGAGCCTACCTATAACGGAGGTATCATGTTTCTTATACGGAAGGATTCTTACGGAGCAGAAATTTCCGGCGGAGCAGAGGCTGCACAAAAAAGCTTCGGGGAAAGCTTATCGGAGTTTTTCGAGGGGGTAAAGAACAGCTTCATCAGAACCTTCATCACCGAAAACCGATGGAAGCATGTGCTTAACGGTCTGCTTGTAACAATCGTTATTTCTCTTTGTGCATTCCTGCTGGGCTCGATTCTTGGCGGCGGCGTGTGCGCTTTGCTTCGGTCGCACAGAAAGCTCCTGAACCTGTTTGCAAGAGGCTATGTAAGGCTGCTTCAGGGCACGCCCATTGTGGTTTTGCTGATGATTCTCTACTATGTCATTTTAAAGGACGTTGATATTTCAGCGATTATCGTTGCTATAATCGGATTTTCCCTTAACCTTGCGGCTTATACCTCGGAAATTTTCCGTACTGCAATTGAATCCGTTGATAAGGGGCAGATTGAAGCCTCCTACGCAATAGGCTTCAACAAGGTTCAGACCTTCTTTAAGATAATTCTGCCCCAGGCAGCGAAAAACGCCCTGCCAGTATATAAGGGAGAGTTTATTTCCCTTGTAAAGTCAACCTCCATTGTGGGCTACATAGCAATTCAGGACTTAACAAAGGCAAGCGACATCATAAGAAGCCGTACCTACGAGGCCTTCTTCCCGCTTATCACAACGGCAATTATCTACTTTGCGGTAACATATCTGTTTATCGTTCTGCTGAATGCACTTGAAAAGAAGATTGACCCGAAGCGCAGAAAGAGAACTCTGAAAGGAGTTGACTGCAAATGATTAAAATTGAAAATCTCTGCAAGAAATACGGTGAGCTCAGCGTTCTTGAAAACGTAAGCGCAGAAATTCACAAAGGGGACGTGGTTTCGATAATCGGACCCTCGGGCTGCGGAAAAAGTACCTTTATGCGCTGCCTTAACCTTATGGAACAGCCTACTTCCGGCAGAATACTTATTGACGGGCAGGATATTCTGGATAAAAAGGCGGACGTTTGTAAGCTGCTTTCTATGTCGATTTTAAGAAACTCCGCCAAGTCGATAGCCTGCACAAAAGGCTTAATTAAAATCGTTATTTAAACCGAGAGGTTTAACATAAATCAAATAAGAAACATCAATAAGACCGTTGAGCAGAGATTACCGAAAAAGTACGAATGGTGCGCCGCTTTCGGTCTTACAATGACTATTATCTGGCTTTATTTTGAGATACTCAATCTGATTTTAAAGCTTAAGGATAACAACTGATTTCATCAAATGATATAAAACGCCCCGTTCACAAGCATTAAACCTGTGAACGGGGCGGATTTATTAAACGATTGCGTCCTTGTTGATAAATACGGGGTAGTCGATTGTGCCGCCAAAGCTCTTGTAATTGCCAACCTTTACGTTCTTATCAGCAATCACATAGTTAAGCTCGCACTTGTCGCCCACAACGGTGTCCTGCATTAAAATACAGTTCTTTACAACCGCTCCCTTTCCTATCTTAACGCCTCTGAACAGTACCGAGTTTTCAACGGTACCCTCAACTATACAGCCGTCTGCAATAAGAGAGGATTTTGCGCTTGCTTCGATACCGTACTTTGCGGGAGCCTCGTCCCTTACCTTTGTGTAAATCGGGTCGTCAAGGTTAAAGAGCGCCTTGCGGATGTCACGGTTCATTATGTCCATATTCGCATGATAGTATGACTGGATACCGTCAATCTGCGAATAATAGCCCTCGTAGCGGTAGCCGAATACCTTGAATTCCTTGAGGCGGTGCTGGAGAATATCAACCTCAAAGCTGTAAAGGTTTCTGCTTGCAGCCTCGCTAATAATCTTAAGGAGAAATTCCTTTGAGGTTACGATTATGTTCATGCTTGCGTCAAAGCAGCCAAGCATTTCGGGCCTTATAAGAACATCGTAAACCTCGCCCTGGTCATTTAACTTAAGAATTGTTCTGGTTTTTGTCTGCTCGGGGGTAAAGGTCTTCTTGCCGTAAACCACTGTTATATCAGCGCCCTTTTCCTCGTGGTAGTCAACAACCTTCTTCAAATCCATATTTACTACGCAGTCGCAGTCTGACATTATAACGTATTCTGCGTCAGCCTTCTCGATAAAGGGCTTTACGCCTGCGAGGGCTTCAAGTCTGCCCCTGTAAAGTCCGTTTCCGTAGTTGCTGTAAGGCGGGAGGAAGTGAAGTCCCCCTGCTTTTCTTGAAAGGTCCCACTCATCGCCTGAGCCTACATGGTCAAGTAAGGACTGGTAGTTGGATTTTGTTACAATTCCCACGTTTGAAATACCGGAGTTTACCATATTTGAAAGCGGGAAGTCGATAAGTCTGTATCTTGCTCCGAAGGGAACGGAAGCCATTGCGCGGTTTTTAGTAAGGTCTGTAACGGTGAGCTCGTGCATATTGGCAAAGATAAGACCCAGTACGTTAGACATATTAGCCATTTTATTTAATTTCCTTTCTGTAATGTAATCACATATCCTTTGAAATCATAGCCTTTGGAGCAATAACCGCGTTGTCGGAAATATTAACGTTGTGACCGACAACCGCAACGCCCCATTCATCTCTGTTTTCAACGTTTTCAGGTCTTTCGCCTATATGAGCGCCCTCACCTACGGTGCATTCCTCGCCTACGATTGAGTATTCAACAACTGCGCCCTTCTTGATAACCGTATTGGGCATTATAATGCTGTACCGAACGGTTGCGCCTTCCTCAACGGTAACGCCGTCGAAAAGTACCGAGAAATCGGTTTCGCCCTCGATGTCGCAGCCCTCTGCAATCATGGTATTTTCAATCTTGCTGTTGGGGCCTGCGTAGTGAGGCGGCATTACAGGGTTTCTTGAATAAATCTTCCACTTCTGGTCGTACAAATCAAGGGGAACGTTGGGGTCAAGGCAGTCCATATTTGCTTCCCAGAGGCTGTCGATTGTTCCTACGTCTTTCCAGTATGCGTCAAAGTGGTATGCAACCAGCTTGCAGCCCTCGTTAAGCATAGCGGGGATAATGTTCTTACCGAAGTCCTTGGTTGCGCCCTCGTCCTGCTCGTTTGCAATAAGGTGGCGCTTTAAGGTCTGCCAAGTGAAGATATATACGCCCATTGAAGCAAGGTTTGACTTAGGCTCCTTGGGCTTTTCTGCGAACTCGGTGATTGTTCCCTCCTCGTCGGCAGTCATAATACCGAAACGGGAAGCCTCCTCCCACGGAACTTCGAGAACTGCAATAGTAGCCTCAGCGTTCTTTTTCTTGTGGAAGTCCAGCATCTTGGAGTAGTCCATCTTGTAGATATGGTCGCCGGAAAGTATAGCAACATACTCGGGATTGTATCTGTCGATGAAGCTGATGTTCTGATAGATTGCGTTTGCGGTACCGGTGTACCAGGACTTGCCGGAAGCGGTTTCATAGGGCGGGAGAACATGAACTCCGCCGTGAACTCTGTCCAGACCCCATGGATGACCGTTGCCTATGTACTCGTTAAGCACAAGGGGCTGGTACTGGGTAAGAACGCCTACCGTGTCGATACCCGAGTTTACGCAGTTGGAAAGCGGGAAGTCGATAATTCTGTACTTGCCGCCATAGGGTACGGCAGGCTTTGCCATATTCTGAGTCAGGGCGTAAAGTCTGCTTCCCTGACCGCCTGCCAGCAGCATTGCTACACATTCTTTTTTTACATGATTCATAGTGTTAGACCTCCGATATTTCTATTTTAATTACTTTTTGGTTTTCTTCCCCGCTTCTTAGGTTCTGCGGGCGTTTCGGGAGCTTTTGCCGGCTTTACGGTTTTGGTGGCTGCTGTTTTTGCCGCTTTTTTTGCAGGAACTTTTGCTGCCGGTTTTGCGGTAGCCTTTGCTGCGGGCTTTTCTGCTGTCTTTTTCTTCTCTGCTGCTTTCTTCTTCTCAGCAGCAGCCTTCTTCTTCGCCGCTTTTTCCTCGGCTGCCTTTATTGCAGCCTGTTCAGCGTCGTAATCCTTAACGCTCTTAACCTTGAAGAACATAGCGGACATAGGAGCAAGCTTTATTGAAATTGCAAACTTCTCGCCGTGCATATCCTGTCTGCGGGAACTTACAACTCCGTTCTTTACGCCGCCGCCGCCGAATTTTTCATCTTCAGTAGTGAATACTTCCTCGTACTCGCCGTAATAGGGCACGCCGAAGCTGTATTCCTCGTGCATTTTGGGCTGGAAGTTGCAGACCGTGATAAGCTCCTCGCCCTTCTTGTTAAAGCGGCGGAATGCGATAACGCTGTTGCGGTTGTCGTCGCTTACAATCCACTTGAAGCCCGTCCAGTCGTAGTCAACCTCCCAGAGCTGGTTGTTGTCCAGATAGAACTTGTTCAGCGCCTGCTCGTACTCCCAGAGCTTGTGATGCTCGGGGAACTCCAGAACGTCCCAATCAAGTCCCGTTTTATAATTCCATTCCTTGAACTGGGCGAATTCCTGCCCCATAAACATAAGCTTCTTACCGGGGTGAGCCATCATATATGCAAGGAAGGTTCTGAAAGAAGCAAAACGCAGCTCTCTCGGACCGCTCATCTTGTCAATCATGGAGCATTTTCCGTAAACTACCTCGTCATGGGAAATGGGGAGGATAAAGTTCTCGGAAAAGGCGTAGTAGAAGGAGAAGGTAAGCAGGTTGTGGTGGTCGGGGCGCCATTCGGGGTTCATGGACATATACTGGAGCATATCGTTCATCCATCCCATGTTCCACTTGTAGTTGAAGCCGAGACCGCCGATGTCAGCAGGCTTTGTTACCATAGGCCAAGCCGTGGACTCCTCTGCAATCATAAGTATATTCGGGAATTGTCCGAATAATGCCGCATTAAGCTTTTTAAAGAACTCAATTGCCTCTAAGTTCTCGTTGCCGCCGTGGCAGTTGGGTCTCCATTCCTGTCTGTCGTAGTCCAGATACAGCATTGAAGCAACTGCGTCAACACGAAGACCGTCAACGTGATATTTGTCGAACCAGTAGGTTGCGTTTGAGATAAGGAAGCTCTGAACCTCGGGCTTGCCCCAGTCGAAAACTCGTGTACCCCAGTTTCTGTGCTCCATTTTAAGCGGGTCTGAGTATTCGTAGCAGCACTGACCGTCGAACTCGTAAAGACCTGCCGCGTCCTTGGGGAAATGAGCGGGAACCCAGTCCAGGATTACGCCGATTCCGTTCTGGTGGCAGTAGTCGATGAACTGCATAAAATCGTGGGGTGTTCCGAAACGGGAGGTAGGAGCATAGTAGC
Organism: Ruminiclostridium sp.; assembly: GCA_051882315.1. Classification (GTDB taxonomy): domain Bacteria; phylum Bacillota; class Clostridia; order Oscillospirales; family Ruminococcaceae; genus Ruminiclostridium_E. The sequence continues at coordinate 31,835 of JBJERM010000245.1, read as the reverse complement.
CTATTCCCTGATAGCCCCATGAGCCGTCGAAGGGGAACTCTGCAACGGGCATCATTTCGATATGTGTATAGCCCATTTTCTTAACGTAGGGTACAAGCTGCTTTGCACACTCCATGTAGTTGAAAAGCTCGTCCTCGCTTTCCTTGTGCTGCCATGAGCTTAAATGCACCTCGTAAATATTTATCGGGGCGGAATAAACGTCCTTGTGGCGCATCTGCTCACGCCATTCTCCGTCCTTCCAGTTGTAGCCGTTAAGGTCGTATATTTTTGTGGCAGTATTCGGGCGGGTTTCCATGTGGTAGCCGTAGGGGTCGGCTTTAAGCTTTACCTGACCGTAGCTGCTTTCAATGCTGTACTTGTAGGTATCGTAAACCTTTAGTCCCGGAATGAACAGCTCCCAGATACCGCCGTCGCTGATTTTGTTCATGGGGTTTCTTGCCCTGTCCCATTTATTGAAATCGCCAACTACGCTTACTGCCGCCGCTTTTGGTGCCCATACACGGAAAATTACACCTCTTTTTCCGTTCTGCTCGGTAAAATGCGAACCGAAGAAATCATAAGCCTTGGTGATATTTCCCTGGTGAAAGAGATGCAGAGGAACCTGATATTCCTCCGGTATCTGAATGCCCATTTCTGTCGTCTCCTTTCAGAATTTGCAGTTTTTTGTAATATTTTACAGTTATAACATTACATACAACCCTTTATTTGTTATCATTATATCATATATTAATAAATACTGCAATAGTTTTTGTTAAAGAATATGAGAAATGCTGTATTTCAACAGGTAAATTTGTGCAATTTAACAATACGCTTTCAACAAAAAAATTAAAGGCAGCGCACATCTGCGTTGCCCAAGAAACATATTTCAGAGCGGCGAGCAATCGGCAGATACGAGAAAACCCCATAACGGCAAGGCTTTGTGCCTGCCGCTATGGGGTTGCCGAAGTAGATGCCGGTTTATCGACGGTCTGTAACGCCGCAAAGCGGCGCACCATAGTTATTCATTATTCATAAAAAACAAGGGCACCGTACCGAAGTACAGTGCCTTTGCATACTTTATTCGGGAAATGATTAATACATACCGCCCATGCCGCCCATACCGCCTGCGGGAGCAGCTGCGGGAGCTTCTTCCTTGATGTCTGTTACAAGGCTCTCGGTTGTAAGAACCATAGCAGCAACGGAAGCAGCGTTCTGGAGTGCGGAACGTGTTACCTTTGCAGGGTCAACGATTCCTGCCTCAATCATATCGCCGTAAACTTCCTTGAATGCGTCGAAGCCGTAGCCGTTCTTGCCGTTTCTTCTGATGTTGTCGATGATTACGGAGCCTTCAAGACCTGCGTTTGCAGCAATCTGGCGAACGGGCTCTTCAAGTGCACGAAGAACAATCTTAGCGCCTGTCTTTTCGTCGCCTTCGAGAGTAGCGATAAGAGCTTCTACTGCACCCATAGTATTAATAAGGGCAGTACCGCCGCCTGCAACAATACCTTCTTCAACAGCAGCCTTTGTTGCAGCAAGAGCGTCTTCAATTCTAAGCTTCTTTTCCTTCATTTCGATTTCGGTTGCAGCGCCTACCTTGATAACTGCAACACCGCCGGAAAGCTTAGCAAGTCTTTCCTGGAGCTTTTCCTTATCGAAATCGCTGGTTGTTTCGCCGATAGCGTTTCTTATCTGGTTTACTCTGTCCTTGATTTCCTCGCTGCTGCCTGCGCCGTCAACGATTGTTGTGTTTTCCTTTGTAACCTTAACCTGCTTTGCACGGCCAAGCATATCAAGTGTTGCGTCTGCAAGCTCAAGACCAAGGTCGCTGGTGATTACCTGACCGCCGGTAAGAATTGCAATATCGGTGAGCATTTCCTTACGTCTGTCGCCGAAGCCTGGAGCCTTTACTGCTACGCAGTTGAAGGTGCCTCTCAGCTTGTTGAGGATAAGGGTTGTAAGAGCCTCGCCCTCGATGTCCTCAGCGATTATAAGCAGCTTGCTGCCTGTCTTAACAATCTGTTCAAGAAGCGGGAGAAGGTCCTGGATAACGGAAATCTTCTTATCTGTAATAAGGATATAGGGGTTGTCGAGGTCGGCAATCATCTTGTCCCCGTCGGTTGCCATATAGGGAGAAATGTAGCCTCTGTCGAACTGCATACCTTCAACTACTTCACTATAAGTTTCAGCAGTCTTGCTTTCTTCAATTGTGATAACGCCGTCGGCGGAAACCTTAGCCATAGCTTCGGAAATAAGCTTGCCTACAACCTCGCTGCCGCTGGAAACAGTTGCAACTCTTGCGATATCCTCGCTGCTCTTGATTTTTTCGGAGTTCTTGTGGATTTCAGCAACGCAGGCGTCAACTGCCTTTTCGATACCACGCTTTACTACCATAGGATTAGCGCCTGCAGCAACGTTCTTCATACCCTCGCGAACGATAGCCTGAGCAAGGAGAGTAGCTGTTGTTGTACCGTCGCCTGCTGCGTCGTTTGTCTTTGTGGAAACTTCCTTTACAAGCTGAGCGCCCATGTTCTCAAAGGGGTCCTCAAGGTCGATTTCCTTAGCGATTGTAACGCCGTCGTTTGTAATAAGGGGAGCGCCGAACTTCTTGTCCAGAACTACGTTTCTGCCCTTAGGTCCAAGGGTGATTTTAACTGTATCGGCAAGCTTGTCGATACCTGCCTGTAAGGACTTGCGAGCTTCCTCGCCGTAAATAATCTGCTTTGCCATGATAATCGTCTCCTTTTAATTAATCTACAACTGCAAGAATATCGCTCTGACGAACGATTGTGTACTTTTCTCCGTCAACCTTTACTTCTGTTCCGGAGTACTTACCGGTAAGAACCTTATCTCCTACCTTAACTTCCATCTTAACTTCCTTACCGTCAACAACTCCGCCGGGGCCTACTGCAAGGATTTCAGCAACCTGGGGCTTTTCCTGAGCTGCGCTGGAAAGGATAATACCGCCCTTTGTGGTTTCCTCTGCTTCGAGGAATTTAATAACAACTCTGTCTGCTAATGGTCTGATTTTCATTTTTAATTACCTCCTGTTGGTTTTCGGTCAGCCGATGTGCCCCACTCAACCTGTTTAGCACTCGCCTTGGTTGAGTGTTAGCACTCTTAGCTTCTAAGTGCTAACCATAATCATATTGTAATCACTTAGGGGCAAAAAATCAAGTAGTTTTTGCGATTTTTTTCAATTTTGTTAAAGTTATACAATTGTTTTTACCAATATACAGTAGATATATGCAAAAGATATAACAAATTGTGTGGACAGGAGGGATGACGGGGAGGGGCGCAGTCGCTTTAGCGGCGACGCATCAATACCAAAGCCAGCTAAAGCGGCAAACCGAGATTGCAAAGTGAAAAGCAGAGATGTGTTTTTGCGGGAATTGGGTGGCTAAGGAGTGAGTCTGCGGCGGCGCGCAACTCTGCAAAACAACAAGCGCCCCGTATGTTCACACATACAGAGCGCCACGCATATACTATATTACTTCATAGCCACAATGTTCATTGTAAGCTTACCCGTGTCATCAATAATAATTACACCGTAGGAGGGCTTATTCTTGCCGCGGGGAGAGTCAATCGCACCGGGATTCATTACATAAACTCCGTCCGTACATTCGGTGCGGTACATGTGGGTGTGACCGTAGAGGGCGATACGGCAGCCTCTTGCCTTAGCCTCGTTGATAAGAGGGTCAAGTCCGCCGCTTACATTGTGCTCGTGGCCGTGAACGCAGAGGATTTTATATCCGCCCGCTTCAACTACCTCGGTAGCCTTATGGCTTCCGAAATCGCAGTCGCCCTGCACAAAAATAAACTTCTTATCCGGATTCTCGTTTGCAACGTCTATGTACTCATGTTCACCGTCGCCGAGATGTATGAACAAATCGGCGTCGCTGTTCTTCTCAATGATTGATTTGTACTTCTGGTAGTCCTTATGGGTATCTGCCACAACAATAATTTTCATAATTATGACGATTCCTTCCTGCGGGGGTTATTGTTTTGCTGCTTTTCCCGTCAATATATTATAACACAACAAAATGCACAAAGTCAAACAATAAATTATATAAAAATCTATTGATTTTTTTAGCTATGTTTGCCTAAATCATTTCACTTTTGATTACAAAAGGGTTATATCCGGCAGAAAAACTGCATATAAAACTGTGAAAGGAAAGAACTGCTATGGGAAATCTCAACATCGACAACCTTATTGAAGCGGCAAGCAAACGCCTTGGCGTTACTCCGGAGAAGCTTAAAAGCTCCTTAAGCTCGGGCAATACCGAGGAAATAACCTCGCTGCTGAGCAAAAGCGACCGTGAAAAAATCAACGCCGTTATGAGCAATCCTGCCCTTGCGGAGAAATTCCGCCGTCAGTTTATGGGCGGGGTTAAGGACGAGGGCAAAAAGGAGTAAGCACTCTGCTTAAAAACGCTGTTACAGAGCTTACGAAACGCCGTTTTGCTTATTTTTTGGGCAGTAAGTGCTAAGGACGGCTTTTCATAAGCCGGGAAAAGGAGGTGTCGCCGATGGATATGGACGCAATTTCCGCTCTGCTTATGCAGCTTATGTCCTCGGGCAGCGAAAAGTCCGATAGCGGCGAGACCCCGGACAGCAGCAATGACGATGGGATTTTCGGGAACATCGACGCCGATACTCTCCTTAAGCTTATGGATATTTTCTCAAAGCTCAGCGAGGAGGACAAGGATACAAAGCTGCTTATGGCGCTTAAGCCCTATCTTCGGACGGAAAATCAGGCGAAGCTCCAACGGGCAGCCATGCTTATGAAGATAATGTCGATAATCCCGCTGCTGCGGGACAGCGGGCTTTCCGGAAATTTATTCTGAAGGGGTTTTTATATGGAATGGAAGAAGGACAGCATGAGCACTGCGGAGCTGGAGAAAAAACAGCAGGAGTACATCAGAGAGGCTATGGAAATGCTTAAGCGGGCAAGACCCGTTATGCAGACCAAGCTCCCAGAGGAGGAAATAAAGGCGACTGAGGCGGATATTTCCGTTCAAGCGGAGGAAATTAGTGAAGCTGCGGAAGAAATCGGAGAGAGCGCGGCGGAAATCGCCGTGAGCGCAGAAGAAACTGCAGAAAATGCAGAAGAAATCTCTGAAAGCATTGATGATATTTCCGAAGCAGCCGAAAAAATAGCCGAAATCGCAGAGGAAATTTCCGAAAACGCTGATGAAACCGCAGAAAGCGCAGAAGAAATTGCCGATAGCGCAGAAGATCTTGTAGAAAGCATTGATGACATTTTCAAAACTTCGGAAACAACCGCTGAAAGTGCAGATGAAATCTCCGAAAGCATTGATGACATTTCCGAAGCGGCGGAAGAAATCGGCGAAACCTCAAAGGAAATTTCCGAAAGTGCAGATGAAATCTCCGAAATCGCAGAGGATATTGCCGAAAGCATTGACGAAATCCCCGAAACCGCCGACGAAAGCTCCGAAGCAGAAGATACTGCACCTAAAAAGGAAACGAAAGAAAGCGGCGGGAAATACGGGGTTTACAGCGCAGAGGAGCTTATAAACGGCGCAGGCGCAGACGAGGGGCTTAAATCTGCGGCGGAAATGTTGGCGGAGATGAAGAGCAAGACTGAGCTTATGCGAAGCTTTGCGGAAGCCGCAGACCCCCGACCCGAAAGACGGGACTTACCCAAGGGTCAGTACGTCTGCCCGAGATGCGGAAGAAGCGGCGCCCATGGACGGTATTGATAAGCTTCTGTCCTCCTTTTCGGCGGACAGCGACGCTCTGCTTGTAATCCTGCTTGTAATTCTCCTTTACAGGCAGGGCGCCGAAAAGCCCATAATCTTTGCGCTATTATATCTTCTGATATGACATTTTCCCTGCCACCTGCGCTATGGCGGGGTTTTTGTCGTTTTATAGGTTGGGGCGGCATAAATCCGCCCTTGTTTTCCTTGACAAAATACTATAATAAGAGTATAATATACTTTGTATTTTTATTAGTATACGGAGGGCTTTCCTTTTGTTTACCGATATTGAGGGCATAAAGACAAATTATCTTGACGAGGGAGAGGGAGAGGTTATTCTCCTGCTTCACGGCTGGGGTACAAATATAACCTTTTTCTCCGGGGTAGTGGAGCAGTGCCGCTCTGATTACAGAGTAGTGGCTCCCGACCTGCCCGGCTTCGGGGAAACAGATGAGCCGCCTGTTCCATGGTGCGTGGACGACTATGCGGATTTTATACTGAAATTCTGCGAAAAGCTGGGTATAAAAAAGGCTGTTCTTTTGGGGCATAGCTTCGGCGGGCGGATAATTATAAAGCTTCTCTCAAGAAAGGACTGCCCGATTTTCTGCGAAAAGGTTATACTTACCGGTGCGGCGGGAATTAAGCCCGAACAGTCAGAAAAGGCGAAGAAAAAAGCCGCCCTTTATCAGAAGGGCAAGAAATTTCTTTCCACAAAGCCTATGCAGACCCTTTTCCCCAACGCCCTTGAAAACCTCCGCAAAAAGCACGGCTCGGCGGACTATCTTGCGGCTTCTCCCCTTATGCGGCAGACCTTGGTAAAGACGGTAAACGAGGACTTGTCTCCCCTGCTTCCGCTGATTACACAGGAGGTTCTCCTTATCTGGGGCAGGAATGATGATTCAACCCCGCTTTCCGATGGGGAGAGAATGGAAAAGGAAATGAAAAACGCAGGGCTTGTGGTGCTGGAAAATGCAGGTCACTTTGCGTTCATGGAACAGCAGTACGCTTTCCTTAAAATAATCTCCTCTTTTTTAAATATAAAACAGTAAAGGACAGAATGTATGCTTTTAGGTTATATCATCTTCTTTGCAGCGCTTTTAGCAAGCTTTTCGGTAAACTTTATCCACTATATGCACATGTTCCAGCTTAATTCATACAGTACCAAGGAACAGGCGCACTGGACAAGGGTAAATATCGGCAACGTCTTGCTTCGTCACCTCTTCCCTTTTCTTGCAGTTGTATATGCGGCGGTTTTCAGTATTGTCCTTCGCCCCGATAATTCCGTTCAGCTTTCCGACCTTCTTATATGTGCAGGACTTATGCTTCTCGGGCTTATCTTCTGCAAGCCGAAAAAGGCAAAGAAAAAGCTTGTTTTTACAAAAAGAGTTATAAGAATGTGCGTTACAACCGTTATTATTTACGGTGCAGTATGCGCTCTTTCAACCATTTTCCTGTATTACAGCGGTATTCACCTTACCCTACTTTGCCTATGGCAGATTTTCTCCCTGTTTATGCCTGTGATTGCGAATTTTATCAATATGCCCATAGAAAAGGGCATAAACAGATACTATATAAACGACGCCAAGCGGATAATAGACGGGCTTCCGAACACAACCGTTATCGGCATTACAGGCAGCTACGGAAAGACCTCAACAAAATTCTACCTTGAAAAGCTGCTGTCTGCAAAATACAATGTGCTTATGACCCCGGAAAGCTACAACACCACAATGGGAGTAGTCAAAACTATAAGGGGCAGTCTTAACGCTACCCACGAGATTTTTCTCTGCGAAATGGGAGCAAAGGGCGTAGGCGAAATCAAGGAAATCTGCGACATAGTTCACCCCAAGCACTCCATTATAACCTCAATCGGCGAGCAGCACCTTGAAAGCTTCGGCTCAATTGAAAATATAATCAGGACTAAGTTCGAGATTGCAGACTGCATAACCGACGGCATAGTTTTTCTTAACTACGATAACGAGTTTATCAGAAACCACGGTACCGACAAGAAAAAGGTTACCTACGGAATGTATGGCGAAAATTACGACTATTACGCCAAGGACATTACCGTTTCCGAAAAGGGTACGACCTTTACCGTCTGCCACGGTAACGAGCAGAAAACCTTTACCACAAAGCTTTTAAGCGAGCATCATGTGCAGAATATAGTAGGTGCAATAGCGGTTGCTCACACTTTGGGAGTTTCTTTCGACGAGCTGGTTTTCCCCGTAAAGCGGCTTGAGCCTGCGCCCCACCGTCTTGAGGTGCTTGACAAGGGCAACGGTGTTACAATCATAGACGACGCCTTCAACTCAAATCCTGCGGGAGCAAGAGCCGCTCTTACCGTTCTGTCAAAATTCGAGGGTCTGAGAATTGTGGCAACTCCCGGTATGATAGAGCTGGGGGAAAGAGAGTATCAGCTCAATAAGGAGCTGGGAGAAGCGGCGGCGGATTGCTGCGATATTGCAATTCTTGTGGGCGAAAGACAGGCGCCCCCTATCAAGGAAGGACTGCTCGCTAAGAAATTCCCCGAAAACAGGATTATTGTTGCTAAGAACCTTAACGAGGCGATGAACACCGCCTATTCCATACAGCCGGGCAGAAAAAGGGTTATTCTGCTTGAAAACGACCTGCCCGACAATTTCTGATACAAACAACTGAAAGGACATAACACCATGAAAATAAGAGTCGGAGTTTTTTTCGGCGGAAAGAGCGTTGAACATGAGGTTTCCGTAATATCTGCTTTGCAGGCGTGCCGCTCACTTAATACCGAAAAATACGATATTATCCCTGTTTACATCACCAAGAACGGAGATTTCTACACAGGGGAAAATATAGGGAAAATCGAGTGCTACAAGAATATTCCCGCACTTCTGAAAGAAAGCAGCCGTGTTATTCCCGTAAAGGAAAGCGACGGACTGCACCTGCTGAGATACCCGCTTAAAAAGTTCGGTAATAACCTTGCGGCAGTAATTGACGTAGTACTTCCTATCGTTCACGGTACCAACGTTGAGGACGGAGTTTTGCAGGGCTATTTACAGACTCTCGGCGTACCCTACGCCTCCTGCGACGTTATTTCCTCGGCGGTGGGTATGGATAAGTACGTTATGAAAACGGTTTTTGCGGATAACGGTATTCCTGTTCTTCCCTGCTCCGTTGTAAACGTCAAGGAATACACAAAATCGGCTGATGCGGTTTTTGAAAAAATTGAAAATAAGACCACATATCCCGTTATCGTAAAGCCCCTTAACCTTGGCTCAAGCGTAGGCATTCGCAAGGCTAAGAACCGTGAGGAGCTTGAAAGCGCTCTTGAATACGCCTTTACTTTCTCAATTAAAGTGCTGGTTGAAAACGCAATTACCGAGCTTAAGGAGATAAACTGCTCCGTTCTCGGAGATTACGAAAACGCAGAGGCAAGCGAGTGCGAAGAACCCCTTGCAAACGACGAAATTCTAAGCTATCAGGACAAATACACCGGCGGCACAAAGTCGGGAAAAAGCGGTATGGCTTCTCTTAAGCGGAAAATTCCTGCGGATATTGACACGGAAACACGGGAAACTATACGGAATATGGCGGTTAAGGCATTTCAGGCGCTTGGTTGCAGCGGGGTTGCCCGTATCGACTTTATGATTGATACAAGGAGCGGCAATATTTATTTGAACGAAATCAACACAATCCCCGGAAGCCTTGCCTTTTACCTCTGGGAGCCGCTTGGGGTAAAGTATTCCGAGCTTTTAGACAGAATGATTAGCCTTGCGCTTAAGAGAGAGCGTGAAAACAAGGCGCTTAACTTCTCCTTTGACTCAAATATTCTTGAAACCGCAACCTTCGGCGGAGCAAAGGGAGCAAAAGGAGCTAAGCTATGATTATAAGAGAAGTGAAAAACGGCGACCTCTTCGGACTTCTGGAGCTATACACAATGCTGCACGAAAAATCCGTACCCGAGGACAGCGAGAAGCTCAGAAAGCTTTGGGAGGGCATAATTGCAGACAAAAATCACCACATAATTGTGGCTGATGACAACGGAAAAATAGTTTCAACCTGCGTATGCGTTATTATCCCGAATTTAACCCATGAGCTAAGACCCTACGCTATTGTTGAGAATGTAGTTACCCACGAGGATTACAGAAATCGGGGCTTAGCCTCAGCCTGCCTTAACAAAGCAAAGGAAATAGCGGTTTCGGAAAACTGCTACAAGCTTATGCTTATGACAGGCTCGAAAAAGGAAGAAACCCTGCGCTTCTACGAGCGGGCAGGCTATAACAGGCAGGACAAAACAGGCTTTATTCAGTGGATTTGAAAAGGAAAAAATAATGGCTGAAAACTTAAAAACAATCTCCGAAAACCGACAGGCACGGCACGAATATTTCATTATAGAAAGCCTTGAAGCGGGCATTGAGCTTACGGGCACCGAGGTAAAGTCAATCCGACAGGGCGGCGTGAACCTTAAGGACGCATGGATTGCGATTGAAAACGGCGAGGCTTACGTTAAGCAGATGCACATTTCCCCCTACGAAAAGGGAAATATTTTCAATAAAGACCCGCTGAGGGAGCGCCGTTTGCTGATGCACAAGCGGGAAATCCTCCGCCTTTTCGGGCAGGTAAAGCAGGGCGGACTTACCCTTATTCCTATCTCGATGTACTTCAAGGGCAGCAGAGTTAAGGTGCAGGTCGGGCTTTGCAAGGGTAAAAAGCTCCACGACAAGCGGGACAGCATAGCGGAGCGTGACGCTAAGCGCACAATCGACAGGGCTTTGAAGGAGAGGAACAGATGAAGCGCTTAGTTGCTCTTTTTTTAGGGGCAGTAGCTGCGCTTACCCTTACTTTCTGCGCCTTTGCAGACTCTCCCGAAAATCTGCTTGCCGCATATAATGAGGGCTGGACGGGCGGTACTTTAAGCTACAATCAGCAGCACGGGGTTATCTCCTTTAACGAAAAGGGCAGCGCTTACGCTGAGTTTGAAACAGGCGGCGCTAAGGGCTTTTTCCTTTATTTCGATATGGGGAATTACAGCGGCAAGGGCACGGGAAAAGCTGTTGTGGAAATCCTTGACAATGAGGGCGGCGTAATCTCCGCCTTTGATACGGGAGAGGACTTGCAGGACGGAAGCTTTCGCCGTTACAGTCTCGGAAGCGACTCGGGATATGCTGTTTTCCCCGAAAATGCGACGAAAATACGGGTTACAATAAGCTACGAAAGCGGAGAAGCAAGCCCTTATTTCAGAAATTTCTACTTGGGACTTGCAAGCGCCGGAAGCTTTGATGAAACGATTGAAAGCTTTAAGGTTTCGGGAGCGCTTAATCTTGTGCAGGTAAACGTAACCGAAAGTCAGCATATAACCCTTATAATTTTCGTTTTCCTTGTGGCGCTGGCTATGTTCGGGGTACGCTTTGCAAGGGATAAAATCAAAAACAACAGAAAATGATAAAAAGGAATTACTGCTATGAAAAAACCTTACATAATAGGATTAAAATTCGGAACATGGAGAAATGAACTCTGGTTTTCCGCAGAGGACGACAAGGAAACGGAAGAAAAATGGAACAAGGCGGTTGCAGAGCTTAATACCGTAGGCGAAAAATGCACCAACTCAAACGAATTTCTCTCGGAAGCTGTTGATTACTTCGAGGAACGGGGCTTTTCCCGTATTCAGCGGTAATGCGACGACTTACAGTCAACAAAAACGCCGCAGGACAGCGGATAGACCGCTTTCTTACCAAGACCTACCCTGCCCTTTCCCAAGGGTATATCTGCAAAATGATACGAAAAAAGGAAATCAAGGTAAACGGAAAGCGGACTGAGGCGAATTATAAGCTTTGCGAAAACGACGAGATAACCTTGTTTATCCCTGAGGAGCTTTTCCTGAAAAAGCAGTCCGATGAACGGGAATTTCTCAGCGTAAGCGGAAAGCTTAATATTATCTACGAGGACGAAAACATTCTGCTTGTGGATAAGGAGCCGGGACTTGTTGTACACGAGGACAACGACAACACCGCAGATACCCTCATAAACCGCATAAAGCGGTATCTCTACGACAAGGGCGAGTATAACCCCGATGAGGAGTACAGCTTCGCTCCTGCCCTTTGCAACAGGATAGACAGAAATACGGGGGGAATTGTTATTGCGGCAAAAAACGCAGAAAGCCTTCGTATTCTTAATCAGAAGATAAAGGACAGGGAGCTTACAAAGCTTTACCTCTGCGCTGTACACGGTGTGCCAAAGAAAAAAGAGGATACCCTTACCGCCTACCTGCAAAAAAACGAAAAGGAAAACAGGGTTTATATCTCCGACAGAAAAACCCCCGAAAACCGCACTATTGTCACAAAATATCGGGTTTTGGAGGAAAACGGCGGGGACAGCCTGCTGGAAGTGGACCTTATTACCGGGCGCACTCACCAGATACGGGCGCACATGGCTTATATCGGGCATTTTCTCTTAGGCGACGGGAAATACGGCGTGAACAAGATAAATAAGGAAAAGGGCTATAAATATCAGGCTCTTTACAGCTACAAGCTGATTTTTAAATTCCGTACAGACGGCGGAATCCTCTCCTATCTTGACGGGAGGGAGTTCACCGCTGAAAATATATGGTTTCTGGACATTTTCAGAGAAAGGAAAGGCAATAAAAAATGAAATACTTAGTTTTGCTCTGCGACGGTATGGCAGACCTTAAGAGAGAGGATTTAGGCGGCTTAACCCCTATGGGAAAGGCGGACAAGCCTAATATGGACAAGCTGGCTAAGACCGCAGAAATAGGACTTGTAAAGACCGTTACCGACGGTATCAAGCCGGGAAGCGACGTTGCAAACCTGTCGGTTCTCGGCTACGACCCCGCAGTCTACTACTCGGGACGTTCTCCCCTTGAGGCGGGAAGCATTGGCATTGATATGAAGCCCACCGACGTTTCTTTCAGAGCCAACCTTGTTACCCTCTCCGATGAGCCTGTTTACGAGGACAAGACGATTTTAGACTACTGCGCCGACGACATTTCCACCGAGGAAGCAGCGCAGCTTATAGCTTTTCTTAAGGAAAAGCTTGACACCGAGGAATTTCACTATTACAGCGGCGTAAGCTATCGCCATTGCCTTATCTGGAGCAACGGCACACTTGACGTAGGAACTCTTACTCCTCCTCACGACATTACCGGCAAGCCCATAAAGAACTACTTAGGCTTTAACGAAAAGAGCGCTCCCCTGCTGGAAATGATGAAGCGCTCCTACGACCTGCTTAAGGACCACCCGATTAACAAGGCGAGAATTGAAAAGGGACTTCGTCCTGCAAACAGCCTTTGGTTCTGGGGTGAGGGAGTTCGGAAGAACCTTACTCCCTTTACCGAAAAGTACGGAAAGACCGGCGCTATGATTAGTGCGGTTGACCTTTTAAAGGGCATAGGCAAGTTTACGGGTATGGACGTTATAAACGTTCCCGGCGCTACGGGCTATATCGACACCAACTTCAGCGGAAAGGCTGAGGCGGCTATTAAGGCGCTCAAGGAGGGCAAGGACTTCGTTTATATCCACGTTGAAGCCCCCGACGAGTGCGGACACCGCTTTGAGGTAAGCAACAAGGTGCGCTCAATCGAGCTTATCGACAAGCTTATTTTAGGTCCCATACTTGAAGCATTCAAGGATACCGACCTTAAGGTGCTTATCTGCCCCGACCACCCCACTCCCTTAGAGCTTCGTACCCATACAAATGCTCCTGTTCCCTACCTTATTTACGACAGCACTGCGGCTAAGGCGGGCTGCGATAAATTCACGGAGGAAGAGGCGGCTAAGACGGGTAAGTATATTGAGCAGGGATATACGCTTATGGCGCATTTTTTGAATGATTGATAAAACACGCCGCTTACGGTACAAACCCGCAAGCGGCGTTATGCTATAAATTATAATCTCTCAACAGGCACCCAGATTTCGCTGTACATATCCTCGGGTTTATCCACAGCAGGTCCGTAATAAGCCTCCACATTGTAGTTACCGCCAAGCTTGTACTCCTTGCAGTTGGGCAGCCACTCGTTCCAGATTTTCGTGTTTACGTCCTGCAAAGTCTTTAGCTTGCAGGGGAAAACCGCCCATGTTCCTGCGGGGATAACTCTTGTGGAATAGCCCTCGGGAACCTCCTTCATAGGGTTATAGACGTCTGCAATAAGATAGTCGAAATTCTTCCCGTCGCCGTCAATGCAGACTCCGAACATTCCGCAGACCTTCTTGTTCTCGCCGCCGGTCATATGCTCCTCCCAGAACTTCGGTATCTCCTGGTAGGAAGTGTCGGCGCTGAAGCTTCTCGACCTGCCCATTACCGTAAATTCCGCTTTTTCAACAATTCTGTACTCTGTCATAGTACCGCCCTCCAATGTCAGTTTGATTCTTAAGGGAGCGAAGGAACAAAGCCTTGCTCCTTTTTCTTTTGCGGCAGAAGGCGAAACTCCGTGAAATTTTGTGAAAGCGCGGGCAAAGCTGTCTGCTGAGTCATAGCCGTACTTAACCGCAAGGTCGATAATCCTTACGGAACTGTCTGCCGAAAGCTCCTGCGCAGCTAATGTAAGCCTGCGGCAGCGTATGTACTCGCCGACGGTTACGCCGCAAAGAGCGCTGAAAATCCTCTGGAAGTGAAAGGCGGAAACGTAAGTCTTCGCTGCAATTTCACCAATCTCCAAGTCCTCCGTAAGGTTTTCCTCAATGTAATCAAGCGCTTCTGCTATACCCTCTGCCCAGCCTTTCATCACTCAACTTCCTTTCTCTTCTGCTGTAACTGCATTATAACACGGATTTTAAAGCCCCGCACGACTTTTTGTGCTTTGCTTTGCGGTTTTGGGGCAGTAGGTTTTATCGGCGGGCTTGTTCATAATCTGAAAATTTATGAAAATATCACTCTGTCTCTCCCCCGCCAGTTCTCCTGTACCTGTCGGGAGTTGTGCCGTAGCTGCGGCGGAAAGCCTCGATAAAGGACTTGACATTGGCAAAGCCGCATTTTTCCGCTATTCCGGACACAAGCTCGTTACTGCCGCAGAGAAGCCCGTAAGCGTTGTACAGCCTTATGCCCGTAAGGTAGTCACGGAAGGTCTGACCCGTAATTTTACGGAACTGCCTTGAAAAATATGTGGGAGACATTCCCACCGCAGAGGAAATCTCCTCTAAGGCTATTTCACGGCGGTAATTTTCCTCAATATATGCCATGGCACGGCGTATGGGAGCAAGCTCTGCTGTTCCTGCCTGCAAGCCGTTATGAACAAGGCAATCTTTCAGCAGAATCCCAGCAATTTTTCTTACAAGAATATCCAGTTCTAAGCGGTAAAAGTCATTTTTCGCCGTTTCAACCTCGCCACATTCTCCCAAAAGAGCGCAGATTTCCCTCTTAGCAGTCTCCCTGCCTCTAAAATCAAAGGAACAGCAGTCAATTTCGGGGCAGTATTCTTTCAGCATACGGTAGGACAGCATAAGGGTTACGGAGCGCATTTCCTGCTCGCTGTCGGCGTCGGTTTCGTGAAGCTCGCCGCTGTTTATAAAGAGAAAGTCGCCCTGTTCAACCCTGACCCGCTTACCGCCAACTACTGCATTAACAGCCCCGCTTAAAACGTAGTCAAGCTCTATGTCCTCGTGCCAGTGGAGGGGGTAGCGGCAGGTACCAACGCCCGTATTCCGGACGTAGATTTTTGAAGAATAAGAGGAAGAACCGCCCGTATTTTCGTAGTAGTACCTCATTTCAGCTTAACGCTTTCCACCTCGCTTTTTGCAGCATATATCTTCTCTATGAACATTTTGTCGATGTCCGTAAGTCGGTAGCCCTTGCGGAAAATAAGCTTGTCGCAGTACATAGCGTCGGCGGTTCTGCACCTGCGCTGGACAAGGCCGTAGCGGTCAAGGGTCGCCTTGGGTATTGGGGAAACCCACATGTAGCAGGTGGGGATTGCGGAAAGCAGCTCGAACTGGTTGCAGCGCTCGTAAAGAACGATTTTTCTGCGTACCGAGTCGTAGGAGTCCTTGGGCTTCGTAAAGGTCATATAGGGCACGGCATTGTCGCCGTGGACAATTTCGGTAAAACCCGAAAGCTCCGAGGCTTTTAACAGTTTTACCTGTGCAAGGCTGCTTGCCGCCGACATAAGCACCACGTTTTCAAACTCCCAGAGTGGCATACAGCAAAGCTTCTTCTCCTCAAGATAGTCCATAAAATAGCTCTCAAAGGACAGCTTGTATCGGATTATTCCAAGGCGGTAGCGGTCCTCGGATATATCGGTTATGGTCTGCATTGAGTTGGTTTCATTCACCGTTACGTCAATGCCCTTTGAAGAATCCAGCGCCGCAACAAAGCGGGTTACGCCGTCGGAAATGTAGCTTCCACGAGGGATTGAAACGCTGAAATGCTGAATATCGCTGCTGTCCGTCCGTGAAAGGGACTCCATACGGTCAAGCTGCAACAGCACGTTTTTGGCGCAGGACAAGAACTCGCCGCCCTTTGCCGTAGGTACAACTCCTTTTGAGGTGCGCTCGAAAATCACTATTCCAAGCTCAGCTTCAAGCTCCTTTATTGCCTTGCTTAAGTTGGGCTGAGCCATAAAAAGGTTGTCCGCCGCACGGGAAATAGAACCCGTGGACTCAACCTCTACTGCGTATTTAAGATACAATGTATTCATAAATTAACTCCCGTATTCATATATAAGTAAATTATAGTACATATTGCGCCAAAAGTCAATTGAAAATGATGTTCATATAATTTAAAAGCAAGAACAGTAGGCGTAGTAAGTTTGTCAAATAGTTAACGTTATTATTTCTTGTTTAGCTATTGCATTTTTCAGCAATATATGATATAATATCGTTGGAAAAAGTTTGACTTTTATGCAATACCGCTAATTTACGGAACTTGCTGTGCATAACACATCGGGAAAAGAGGGTTGTCCTTTGAAAAATTGTAGTTGGTATCTTTTGCTCCGTGGGAAGAAGATTTATAACATAAGAGAGCTTCGGGAAAGCTTTGACACAAACGCCGTAACTGCTTATTACTGCGGCGGCGGGTTATGGAGCTGGCTTACCGAGTTGGGAGAAAATGAGATACTTGCAAGGCTTGAAAAAATTGACAACAAGGGAGATATAGGCGGACAGCTCGAATTTATTTTCGGAGTAAGACCCGAACCGCCCGAACCCCTGCCCGAAAACACCCATATTCCGACCAACAGTCGGGAAATCATCTCAACAGCCCTTCCCTCCTCCTACCGCGGCAGCTTCAAGCGTGGCTCCTTCAGAAAAAGCTCGTTTTACAAAGGTTCTTTCAGGAAGGGCTCTTTCACAAAGGGCGTTCTGCTTAAAGGCTCATTCAGACAGGGCTTACAGGGCGGCTCATACAGAAAGGGCTCCTTTGTGCTTACCTCCTACAAGGGCGCTTTTGCAAAGGGCTCCTTTAAGCAGGGGTCTTTTAACAAAGGTTCCTTTAAGGCAGACTCGTTCACAGGCGGCTCATTTATGAACGGAACTTATTACTTCTGCGAAAACGGGGTTGTAATTACCGAAAAGGAATACCGCAGAACTATGATAAATCTGTCCTCCTGCCCCCTTAACGAGTACGGCTACGGCATACACCTTGTTTAATATGAAGGCAATTCACGTTAATTCAACCGCGCCTTTCTTTGCGCGGAATAAGGACAAGCCCTATTCGATTGAAAGCTTCAGCCTTTACTGCACCGTTATTTCTGCCTTACAATGGCGGAAAATGAACGGGGAAATATATATGATAACCGACAGTATTGCTGCCGATTATTACAAAAAGCTTGGAATAGAAAGCGTCTGGGACGGGATTCTGCCCCTTCTGCCCACCGACCTTGAGGGGATTGACGCAGATACCTTCTGGGCGGCGGGAAAGCTGCTGGCGCTGAGGGATTTTGATGATAATGCCGCACTTGTGGACGAGGATTTCATCGTGTGGGAGAAGCTGGAACTACCCGAAAATGCAGTAACTGTTGCACACAGAGAATACCTCGCCCCCGACGTTTACCCCGATCCAAGGCTGTTCGGGGCAAGAAATTTTCCGATTTTAGAGCAGCTGGACATGGAAGCTCTCGCCTGCAATACGGCATTTTTATATATTCCTGACAAGTCCTTCCGCCAGTTCTACGTCAATCATGCAATCGCTTTTATGAAGTCCATGGGCAGCAGCGGTGACAGGCTTTGCCCTATGGTTTTTGCGGAGCAAAGGCTGCTGGGTATGCTTTGTGCATATACGAGCACAGATGTGAACGCACTTATGGATCAGGACAGGCTTTTTATTGCCCAGGAAAAATATACCCACCTCTGGGGGGCAAAGCAGGCTATGCGGGATAACGATGAGTACAGGGAAAAGTTTATTGAGAGGTGCAGGAAGCGTATTGAAAACGACTTCCCCGATTATAGATTTGTGATTGAGGCGATTGAGAAGAACAATTGAACACGCTCCCCCTGTCTGACTTCAATGCAAAAAAGGGGGGCTGTTTTTTATAAAAGGCATATTTTTTAAAATTTTTCTTAAAAAGTCTTGACTTACAGCCAAAAATATGCTAAAATATATAAGCAGTTGAGCGGCGGCTCGGCTATCCAATTGGAGAGGTGTCCGAGTGGTTTAAGGAGCCGGTCTTGAAAACCGGTGATCCCGCAAGGGACCGTGGGTTCGAATCCCACCCTCTCCGCCATAATATTTTTTTTAATCGGCACTTGCAGAAATACCCAAGTGGTGAAGGGGCTCCCCTGCTAAGGGAGTAGGTCGGGAAACCGGCGCGAGGGTTCAAATCCCTCTTTCTGCGCCAAGGAAAGAAGCGGCAATCAGGATTTTGGCTTGATTGCCGATTTTTCTTTCTTTTGCTTTTTAGATAAACGCTTCAAATTGGGTCATTTCTTTTTTTGGAGATGACAGCTATTTGCCGCCGCAAAGCTTGCCCCAAAGTTTGCACTATCACGCGGGATTTGCTGTAATCGGGAGCATCGCCGCGCGCCGCGCTTTAGCGCGGCGCGCAATTTTGCGGCGGCGAAGCCGCCGCAAGGCTTACCCCAAAATCTGCACTTCCCCACGGGATTTGCTGTAATCGGGAGCATCGCCGCGCGCCGCGCTTTAGCGCGGCGCGCAATTTTGCGGCGGCAAAGCCGCCGCAAGGCTTGCTCCGAAATCTGCACTATCCCACGCAAAAATGCCGCAGGCTCAACACCTGCGGCACTTCGCATTTGCACTAAAATCAATAGTTCTCTTTTCTTACTTCAAAGAAGCTCTGGGGATGCATACATACGGGACAAACCTTGGGAGCCTTCTTGCCGATTACGAGATGTCCGCAGTTGCGACATTCCCACATTGTCTCCTCGCTCTTTTCAAATACCTTCTGCATCTCAATGTTATTGAGAAGTGCACGGTAACGCTCTTCGTGAGCCTTTTCGATAGCTGCAACTGCCTTGAACTGAGCAGCAAGTGTTGTAAAGCCTTCTTCTGCCGCTTCCTTAGCAAAGGTGTCGTACATGTCTGTCCATTCGTAGTTTTCGCCTTCAGCTGCTGCTGCAAGATTCTTAGCGGTGTCGCCGAGCTCGCCTAAAGCCTTGAACCAAAGCTTTGCATGCTCCTTTTCGTTGTTAGCGGTAGCCTCGAAGATAGCTGCAATCTGCTCGTAGCCTTCCTTCTTAGCAACAGAAGCAAAGTATGTATACTTGTTTCTTGCCTGGGATTCGCCCGCAAAAGCGGTCATTAAGTTCTTTTCGGTTTTTGAGCCTTTGAGTTCCATAGTATTTTTCTCCTTGAATTTATAATTTTGCCTTACGGCAATTTGCCTGTTTTACAGCACTCGCAGAAATAGCGGGCGCTCAGCTCGTAGCTGTTGATCTGCGCTCCGACGGTTTTTTCAATGCTTTCTCTGATTTCGTCGGTGTTTATGTCAAGAATTTTTCCGCAGCCCTCGCAGATAAGATGACCGTGGGGCATTGTGGTTTTGTCATAAAAATCCGCCCCGCCGCTTCTTGAAAACTTTCTGATATAATCCTTGTCGCAAAGGTATTTTAAGCTGTTGTACACCGTCGCCATAGCGATTCCGGGCAGCTCTTCCCTTGCTTCAATAAATATCTCCTCGGCGCTTAAATGGCGCATTGAGCTTTGTATTATATCCAGTATCAACTGCCGCTGAGCTGTCATAAGCGCCTCCGATTTAGAATTATTCTAATTCTATTATAATACAGCCCAACCATTTTGTCAAGACTTAGTTTTACTTTTTTGCTTTTCTTTTTGCAGGAAGCTGCCGCTTCTCGGCTCTGAAAAACTTGTAATGTATGAAATATTGCCCCGCCGCAAGTCCTGCAATAAGAAGAAGAACAACCACCGTAGCGGGATTCCACATACCTTCGGCGCAAAAGTACCAGATAAGGTAGCAGAAAACTATTGTAAGTACAATTCCCGCAATCAGCGGATTACTGCTTTTTTTCATCAGCCCTGTATTCTCTTAGCCATGAGGGTATTCTTCATAAGCATAGCAATTGTCATAGGACCAACACCGCCGGGAACGGGGGTGATATAGGAAGCCTTCTTTTCAACCTCGTCGTACTTTACGTCGCCGCAAAGCTTATTCTCTGCATTTCTGTTCATGCCTACGTCGATTACAACTGCCCCTTCCTTTACCATATCAGCAGTAACAAAGTCAGCTCTTCCTACTGCACTTACAAGAATATCCGCACGGCGGCAGACCTCCGCAAGGTTCTTTGTCCGTGAGTGGCAGATAGTTACCGTTGCATTTTCGTGGAGAAGCAGCATAGCCATAGGCTTTCCCACAATATTAGAACGTCCGATTACAACACATTCCTTCCCCGAAACCTCGGTGCCTGTGCTGTGGATAAGCTCCATAACGCCTGCGGGAGTGCAGGGCAGAAAAGCGTAGTTGCCTATCATAATCTTACCTACGTTTACTGCGTGGAAGGCGTCAACGTCCTTTTCGGGAGCGATACGCTCAATTATCTTTTCCTCGTTAATCTGCTTTGGGAGCGGGAGCTGAACTAAAATTCCGTTGATATTCCTGTCGGCGTTAAGGGTGTCAACAAGCTCAAGCAGCTGTTCCTCCGTAGTTTCCTCGGGGAGAGCGTACTCATAGGACTTTATGCCGCAGACCTCACAAGCCTTTTTCTTATTGTTCACATAAACTCTGCTTGCCTGATTGTTGCCTACAATTACAACCGCAAGTCCTACCTTTAAACCCTCACGTTCAATTTCAGCACGAACCTGCTCCTTAACCTGTGCTGAAACTGCCTTTCCGTCAATTACAATAGCCATTACTTTTTTTCCTCCTCGTCTGTATCGTCAAATATACTTACGGAATTTAATCCGCTCTTTTCAGCCTTTTTCATAGCCTTTAAAGCCTTTTCCGTTTCTTCCTCGTTCTTTATTGCAGTATAATATTTCTCCCGCTTTTCTGCCCATTCGGGAGTGTCCTTCCAGCGCACATAGTCGGTCTTTTTGCTTATCTTCACCTTGAAGTAAATCAGAAGAATAAGGCAGAACAGCGCAGAAGCGAAGCCTAAAAGCTGGGAAACTCGCAGCGGTCCTATATAGAGACTGTCGGTTCTTAGTCCCTCAATGAAGCCTCTTCCCGTACCGTACCATATTACATAGTATAAGAACAGCTCCCCGTCAAAGGTCTGTATTCTGGACAGCAGGAAATGGATAACAAGTATTCCAAGCCCGCACCATAGGCTTTCGTACAAAAAGCAGGGGTGAACAAGGGCGTATTCTCCTGCGGGGAGAGCGTTCTGGGCTTCGATAACCTCGGGGTACTGGGAAATTATAGTTCCCGTCATTCCCCAGGGAAGCTTTCCCGCAGTAGGAGCGCCGAAAGCCTCCTGATTTACGAAGTTGCCCCACCTGCCTATCGCCTGTCCGATAAGAAAGCCCGTTCCGCCCATATCCATTATGGGAAGTATCGGTGTTCTCTTGATTTTGCAGACGATAATGCCCGCAATAACGCCGAAAATTATTCCGCCGTAGATTGCAAGTCCGCCGTTGTGGATTTCGGTAAAGGTGGTTATAATGTCGTATTTATAGGTGTTTTCGGGGTTTAAATTCCAGAAAATAACGTAGTAAATTCTTGCGCCTAAAAAGCCAGCAATACCGCCGAACAGCGCAACGTCAAAAACATCATCACTGGTCAGACCGTACTTTTTTCCCCTTATGGTGCAGTACACCACCGCAAGGATAAGACCAAGGGCAATAATTATTGCATACCACTTAATCTCATAGCCGAAAATGCTTATTGCAGTAGGATTTATCTCGATTTCTCCCGAAAAAAGATTCGGAAATTCAATTGCATTTTTAAGAAGCTTAAACATTATCTGCTTCTCCTTTCTTTTCGGGAGGCTCGATTATTGAAAGACTGCTGTTTTCGAGGTCAAGCTCCGCAAGGGAGGCCATTACGTCCTCGTAGCTTACGCTTGCCGCAGTTTCAAGATTGTCGTAAAGGTTAATTCCGCCAAACTGAGCGTTCATAGCGCCCTTTGCCACATTTGCAACCGTACCGAAGCCGCTGAGCAGCTCGCCGTAGGTCATTTTCTTTACAATATCAAAGCTTTCCTTTGGTATTCCCTCTTTTTTGAGCCTTTGAAGCTCCTGCTTTATCTCCTCGCAGACCTTATCCGGGTCGCGGGATTCGCCGCTTGCCATAGGGATAAAGAAGCCTCTGCCCATTGTAACGCCCAAGCTGAAGGTGTCGTTTATAAGTCCGCTGTCGTAAAGGCGGCTGTAGAAGGGAGAGAAGTCGCCAAGCGCCGCTTCAAGCATTATATTGTGGATAATGTACTGCCGCCTTGCCTCCCGCTCCTCGTAATTCCGCTTTTTGAATCCGAGCTGAAACAGGGGTACGGCACAGTAAAGCTGCTGAACAACCCGCTTTTCCTTTACCGCCTCCGGCTCATCGGGAATTATTACCGAAAGTCCCTTGTCCTCCGACTTCTTTAAAAGCTCATCGCAGATTGCAAGAGCTTCCTTAGGGTCGAACCTGCCCGCAATAGATAAAACCATATTGTTCAGATTATAGAAGGTGTTGTAGCAGCGGTACAGCAGATTTTCGTCAATCCGCTGTATGCTCTCCGTTGTTCCCGCAATATCAATTCGCACGGGATTGTTGTGGTAGAGGGCGTTAAGACCGTTGAAGAACACCCGCCAACCCGGGTCGTCAAGGTAAATCTTGATTTCCTGACCGATTATTCCCCGCTCCTTTTCTACGCTTTCGGCGGTAAAATAGGGATTCTGTACGAAATTCAGCAGAATACGCAGGTTTTCCCCGAATTTATCTGTACAGCCGAAATAGTATGCGGTTGAGTCAAAGGTTGTGTAGGCGTTGCAGCTGGCTCCCGTTGCGGCAAACTGCTCCATAGCGCCGCCGCTGTCGTCGTTTTCAAAAAGCTTATGCTCAAGGTAGTGGGCAATTCCTTCGGGTACGGTAACATAATCCTTGTCGGAATCTGTCTTGAAAACCGTATCAACCGAGCCATACTTTGTTCCGAAAATCGCAAAGGCGGAGCTGTACTTTTCCATAGGGTACAGGCAGATTGTAAGCCCGCTGTCGTGCTTAATAACAGTATATTTTTCGCCTAAACGACTGCTTTCAATTACTCTTTTTTCCAAGGCTTATTTTTCCTCTCCTTTCGCTTCGGGAGCAAGCACATAAACGGTATCAAGCTTCATAGAAGCCGCCGCTGCCGCAATTTCTTCCCTTGTAACAGCATTTATACGCTCCGCCATTTCCTCGGGGGAGATTATCTCCTTTTTCAGTATGCCCGTAAGGTACCAGCTTGAAACGCTGTTTATATTGTCGTAAACCGCACGGAGCAGATTAAGGATATAAAGCTTTGTGTTCTTAATCTCCTCATCGGTAAAGTCGCCCTTAGCAATATCCTCGAGAAGCTTTAAGCAGCCGCTTTCCGTTTTTTCAAGGTTATTTATATCAATTCCACATTCCACCGTCATACCGCTCTTGAACTCGTCTGTTCTTGAACAGCAGTAGTAGCAAAGGGACATCTTTTCCCTTATTACCGTGAAAAGCTTTGATGACTCTGTACCGCCGTACAGCATTGACATTACCATAAGGGCAGGCTGGTTTTTGAAATCGTGCTTGAAAACCATAACAAGCTTGCACTGCTCAACGTCGAGGGTTTCGGTAATGCGCTGAACTTCCGTTCTCGCCTTGCTGGGCGCTGAGAATAAGTCCTGCTCCCCTGCCCTCTTTATTTTTCCGAAGGCTTCGGAGAATATTTTTTCTGCATAACCAAAATCGCCGCAGCCTGCGCAGATTATCTCCACATTCATATTTTCAAGCATACTGCGGTAGGCTTCAAGCGCCGCTTTTGGGGTTATTTTTTCAATATCCTTGTTTTCGCCAAATGAGTTTATCGCCGCAGGCTCGCCCTTATACGCTGCGGCGCAGGCTCTTCGGTAGGCGTAAACGGACTTATTGTTTATTTCGGCGTTGTTGTCGTCAATCTGATTCTGCTTTTCAAGCTCAACGTTCTTTTCGGGAAATAAGCCTTCCACAAGATATGGGTCAAAAAGGCAGTCCCGCAGCAGTTCTGCCGCTTCTGTTGCAATATCCTCGCCGTCGATTGCGTAGCGGCTGTCTATTGCGGCGATATTAAGACCAACGTACTGAATGTCTCCCGCCTTCCGGGCGAAGCAGCCCAGACTTGCGGAATACATACCCGCAAGCTTTTTATTAAGCGCCGCCATTGTGTTGAAGCGCTGACAGCAAAGGGATAAAAGGCTTGGTACAAGGGCATTAACCGCAGCCGTCTTTTCAGTCAGCCTGCACATAAAAAGAACGGAAATTTTATTCAGCTTATAGCGGTTATCCGTAAAGGCGGAAAAGCTTACGCCCTCGGCAATTTTCTTTCTTATTAACGGTTCTTTCAATATTTTTCTCCTTTTTATTGGATTTCTTTGTGCAGGAACTCTGCTTTTCCGTCCTCCGACAGATTTATTATCCCGTAGGTGGGCGGATTTCCGCCTCTTGGCAGGTGGGGACTTCCGGGGTTGAAGATATGAACCCCGTTTATATCCTCGCTTACAGGAACATGGGTATGACCGAAAAGGGCAATATCGCACTTATTCACCTTTGCGGTTGCGGCAAGGAAGCTTTTCAGGCTGCTGCGGTCGAAGCTGTGACCGTGGCACATATAGATACCGTGACCGCAGAGGTTTATCCGCTGGTTGGGCGGGTACATTCCCCAATCATTGTTGCCCCGCACATAGATAAAGGCGATTTCGGGGAAAACCATTCTTGCGTCCTCGTACTCGTCCTCCCCGTCCCCTAAGTGTATGAACAGGTCGGCGGTACGGTTGCGGCTTATTATGTCGAACAGGACGTCCTTGTCCCTGTGTGTATCGGAAACTACTACTATTTTCATCAGCTGTTCAGCACGCTTTCTATTCTTTCCTTTTCATCAGCTGTAAAGTCCAGCTTTGATACGCAGGCGGCGTTCTTCACAATCTGCTCGGGTGAGCTTGCGCCTACAAGCACGGTTGTAACGCTTTCATTGGAGAGCACCCATGACAGCGCCATCTGCGCCAGCTCCTGCCCTCTTTCCTTTGCAATATCGTTAAGGGCATTAAGCTTAGCGAGCATTTTCTCATTGAGCTCCTTCGCAATCCATGTGTTGCCCTTGCCTATTCTTGAATCTGCGGGGACGCCCTTAAGATAACGGTCGGTTAAGAAGCCCTGATAAAGAGGAGAAAATACCGCAAGACCGAAGCCCTGTTCTTTCGCAAATTTATCCAGTCCGTCCCGCTCAATCCACCTGTTAAGCATGGAATAGGAGGGCTGATTTAAAACAAAGGGAGTGTGCAGTTCTCTGAAAATTGCGAGGATTTCCTCGGTCTGCGCCCTGTTGTAATTGGAAATTCCAACATAAAGCGCCTTGCCCTGTCTTACTGCATTATCAAGAGCAAGGGCGGTTTCCTCAGCGGGAGTTTCCGGGTCGAAAACGTGGTGGTAGAAAATATCAACGTAGTCAAGCTTCATTCGCTTAAGGCTCTGGTCAAGGGAGGCGGTAAGGTACTTGCGGGAGCCGTTCTTGTCGCCGTAGGGACCAGCCCACATATCGTAACCCGCCTTTGTGGAGATACAAAGCTCGTCACGGTAGGCACGAAGTCCCCTGTCAAGAACCTTTCCGAAATTTTCCTCGGCGGAGCCGTTGTAGGGGTTGCCGTAGTTGTTGGCTGCGTCAAAGTGGCAGATTCCCAAATCAAAGGCGGTACGGCACATTCTCTCGATATTGTCGAAGCTGTCCCGATAGCCGAAGTTCTGCCAGAGTCCAAGGGAAACCACGGGAAGCTTAAGCCCGCTTTTTCCGCAGCGGCGGTATATCATTCCGTCATAACGATTTTCGTTGGCTGTATACATAATAACTTCCTTTCAAAAATAGCATGAACTTAGTATACCATATTATAACAGAAAAATCAACTGAAAATGTTGTGATAAGAAAAATGTTGACAACGGGCGCTAATAATAGTAGAATAGAGGGGCAGTAACTTAAAAGGAAGAAATTTTATGCTTATATTTAAACTTTTATCTTTGGGCAGTACTTCTGCCGCCGAGGGCTTCGGAAGCGTTTTTATTGCGGCAATATGCGGATTGGGCGCTCTTGCATTGATGTACGCAGTTCTTGTTATTATGAACAAGATTCACGACAGGCAGGAGCAGGAAAAGTCGCAGCAGGAGCAGAAGGCTGAGAATATGCAGGACTGCACCAAGGGCGAGGAAAGACACGAAAAAGCGGTAGAAGAAGGAACTGCCCAAAAGGAAGAAAAAGCAGAGGAAAAGAACGGGCTTTAAACGTTCATATTTCATAAAAACAAGAACAGAAAGGGAAACAGCTTGAAAAAGGTTATGGTGGCTATGAGCGGCGGGGTTGACAGCTCGGCGGCTCTTGTGATTTTAAAGGAAAAATACGAGGTTATCGGCGTAACTCTGCGGCTTCACGGCGAGGAGGAGGAAACTCCTGCGGGAAGAAGCTGCTGCTCCCTCAGCGACATTCAGGACGCAAGAGAGGTTGCCGCCCGCTTCGGGATTATGCACTACGTCTACAATTTCAGGGATATTTTCAGAGAAAAGGTTATAAACCGCTTTATCAGAAGCTATGAGGAGGGGCTTACCCCTAACCCATGTATCGACTGCAACAGGTTCATCAAGTTCGAGGCTATGCTTGAACGGGCGAGGGCGCTGGACTGCGACTATATCGCTACGGGGCACTATGCCCGCATTGAGTACAGCCCGGAAAGGGGCAGGTGGCTGCTTCGCAAGGCGGTTTCCGAGGAGGGAGAGAACGACAAGGACCAGTCCTACGTCCTCTGCGACCTTACTCAGGAGCAGCTTTCTCACATTCTTTTTCCCCTCGGTGAGATGAAGAAATCCGAAGTTCGGGAGCTTGCAAGAAAATACGGGCTTGTGAACGCAGACAAGCCGGACAGTCAGGATATTTGCTTTGTTCCCGACGGAGATTATGCAGGTTTTATACGCCGGGAAACAGGCAAAGAATACCCTGCCGGAGAGGTTGTTGATACAAGCGGAAGGGTTGTGGGACGTCACGGAGGACTTATCAATTACACCGTTGGACAGCGCAAGGGTCTTGGGATTGCTCTCGGAAAGCCCGCTTATGTTGTAAGCAAGAATATGGCGGAAAATACCCTTGTACTGGGCGGAAACGAGGATTTGTTCACGAAAACCACGATTGTGAACGATGTGAACTGGATAGCAATAGAGAGCCTTACAGCGCCGCTTCACTGCGCTGCTAAAACCCGCTACCGTATGAAGGAGCAGCCCTGCACACTCTATCCGCTTGAAAACGGCGGAGTGAAAATCGAGTTTGATACGCCCCAGCGGGCTGTTACTCCCGGGCAGAGAGCAGTTTTCTATGACGGAGATATAGTTGTAGGCGGAGGTACTATAACCGAGGCTTACTGAGGATTGCATAAAATATGCCTAAAAATAAGAGTAAACAAAGGCGCTTTTTAATGATATTTGTAAAATATGAATATTTAAAGGAAAGAAATTGCAAAATTCGTTGACAAGCAACTTAAAATGTGATACATTTAACCTATAAATATTCGGTATTTATACCGTATAAAAACAAAAACATACAAAACGGAGGAGAAACTGAAATGAAATTCAAAAAGACAATCGCAGCTTTTGCGGCTGCGGCTTCATTAATCACTGCTGCAGGCTGCGGCGGAAATAACACTCCCGCTGCCGAGGCTGCCGACATCGGTTCTGCAACAAAGGGAAAGCTTACAATCGGCGCTGAAATCGGCTACCCGCCCTTTGAGTACTTCGATACAGACGGCGTTACACCTATCGGCGTTGACGTTGAGCTTGGCAAGGCTTTAGGCGATAAGCTGGGCGTTGAGGTTGAGTTTATCAACACCGGTTGGGACGGAATTTTCTCAGGACTTGACAAGGGCGATTACGACTGCATTATCTCCGCAGTTACAATCACTCCCGAAAGAGCGGTAAACTACGATTTCTCAACTCCCTATATCCAGAACTACCAGTGCCTCGTTTCCCTTAAGAGCTCAGATTACAAGCCCGCTTCCCCCGCAGACGTTGCAGGCAAGAGAATAGGCTATCAGGAAGAAACAACTTCCGATATTTATATCACCGATTACGCTGACAAGAACGGCGTAACCTTTGAGCCCTTTGAGTATGCAAGAATAATCGACGCCTTCAGCGACCTTGAAAACGGACGTCTTGACGCTATAATCTGCGACAGCACCGTTGCTCAGAGCTACCTTGGCGAAGGCACAATCTATGAGCAGACATGGATTCAGGGCTCCGACGAAACTCCCGAGGAATTCGGCGTATGCATCAAGAAGGGCAACACTAAGCTTGTTGAAAGCATCAACAAGGCTCTCGAAGAAGTAAAGGCAAGCGGCGAGCTTGACAAGATTCTTGCAAGATACTTCTAATTTAAACAGTTTAACAGCGGTTATAGGCAGGCTCTGTTCCTGCCTATTTTCCGTAAGTAATCATTTT
Organism: Ruminiclostridium sp.; assembly: GCA_051882315.1. GTDB lineage: Bacteria > Bacillota > Clostridia > Oscillospirales > Ruminococcaceae > Ruminiclostridium_E. The sequence goes on along the minus strand of JBJERM010000245.1, from coordinate 3,152 downwards.
ACAGAAGGGATGATTTGGGAAAAATGAAGGAAAATAAAAAGGGCGGATTTGCCGGTTTTCTGAAAAAATACTGGATTTTGCTTACGGTGATTGCCGTTCTGCTTATCTCAAGTATTCCGCTTTGTCTTACTGCACCTACGCAAAAGGATTTTGAGGACGCAATTCCCGCAAGCTTTGCTTCAATTGAGGCGAAAAGGGAATCCGCTTCCTTCGACTCTATCGGCTTTATGACAAGCTACAAGATGGTAAAGCAGATTGACTCCAGCAACGCTAAAAACCTTACAATGCTGGGTATTGCGGGACAGGTTATCGACACCACGGATAACGGTATTCTTACCTTTTTTGCAAACTTCGTTTCCTGGCTCCCTCCGCTTCTCGGCGGCGCTAAGATAACCGTACTTTTAACCCTTGCTTCTGTCGTAACGGGTCTTTTGCTGTCGGTTTTTCTTGCTCTTGGAAAAATGTCGAAGATAAAGCCGATTCAGTACTTCTGCCGTGCCTATATATTCTTCTTCAGAGGCACTCCCCTTTTAATGCAGCTGTACTTTCTCTGGTTCGGACTTCCTATCCTCTGCCCCACCCTTACGATAAACGACAGATTTTTAGCGGCGTGGATTGCATTCAGCCTTAACTCGGGTGCGTACTGCGCCGAGATAATAAGAGCGGCAATCGAGTCTATCGACAAGGGTCAGTTTGAAGCGGCAAAGGTGCTTGGCCTTTCCTACGGACAGACAATGAGCAAAATCATTATCCCACAGACCTACCGCCGCCTTATCCCTCCTGTTGCAAACGAGTTTATCATGGTTTTAAAGGACGCATCAATCACCTCGATTATCGCCCTTCAGGACCTTTCAAAAATCACCAGCTCAATTCTTACCTCCTCCGGCGAGGTTTCGGTATATATTGTAGCTATGATAATTTACCTTATTATAACAGCTATTTTCTCAAAGGTATTCGGCTCTCTGGAGAAGAAATTCTCCGTATATGAATAAGGAGGTGCAGTCAGATGTCAATGATTAAAACCGAGAAGCTCTGTAAGGACTTCGGTGAATTTAAGGTACTTAAGGACTGCTCCCTTACCGTTGAGCAGGGCGAGGTTGTCTGCCTTATCGGACCATCCGGCGCAGGTAAATCCACCTTTCTGCGCTCCCTCAATCACCTTGAGAAGATAAACAGCGGCAAGATTTGGATTGAGGACAAGCTTCTTGACGACAGAATAAACGGCGTAAATCAGATTAAGATTACCCCCGCCGAGCGTCAGGCTGCGCTGCTGGAAATGGGAATGGTTTTCCAGAGATTTAACCTGTTCCCTCACCTTACAGCACTTGAAAACCTTATGCTCGCTCCTGTTACAGTAAAGAAAATAAACAAGATTGACGCTGAAAAGAACGCAAAGCAGCTACTTGAAAAGGTAGGACTTGCGGACAAGGCGGACGCTTACCCGAATAAGCTTTCCGGCGGTCAGCAGCAGCGTGTTGCAATTGCCCGCGCCTTAGCTATGCAGCCCAGAATGATGCTTTTCGATGAGCCTACTTCTGCCCTTGACCCGGAGCTTGTAGGAGAGGTTTTGCAGGTTATGAAGGGACTTGCTGCCGAGGGTATGACAATGATTGTTGTAACCCACGAAATGGGCTTCGCAAGAGAGGTTTCCGACCGTGTTGTATTTATGTATCAGGGCTCAATCCTTGAGGTAGCCTCCCCCGACGTTCTTTTCACAAATCCCAAGGAAGAAAGGACAAAGCAGTTCTTACAGTCTGTCCTTACCCGTCAGACTCCCAAGGACGCTGAATAAAAATGAACAAAAACACTATCCGCAGCAGCCTTTTACTGCTTCTTACCGCCCTTATCTGGGGCACATCCTTTGTGGCGCAGACAAAGGGAATGGACTCTATGGGCGGGTTCACCTTCGTTGCGGCAAGAAACGTAATGGGCGCTGTGGTGCTTATACCTATTATACTTTTCTCCCGCAGAAGAAGCGTGGAAAAGAAGCCTGTCAATTGGAAAATTACTGTTATTGCAGGAGTATGCTGCGGCTGCGCTCTTGTTTCCGCAAGCCTTTTCCAGCAGTTCGGTCTCTGTGAAACCACCGTGGGCAAGGGCGGGTTTATAACTGCTCTTTACATAATCTTCACCCCGATTTTAGGAATTTTTATCGGCAGGAAGGCTCCACCGGTTGTATGGCTTGGTGCGGCGACGGCGGTTTTCGGAATGTATCTGCTCTGCATAGACGAGACGCTTACCATAAACCGTGGGGACGTTCTCGTGTTTATATGCTCTTTGCTTTTTGCGGTGCATATACTTGTTATCGACTACTTTTCGCCGAAAACAGACGGGGTTATAATCTCCTGTATTCAGTTTGCTGTCTGTGCGGTTATAAGCGGTATTCTCGCCCTTATCTTTGAGAAGCCCACATTCCAGCAGATAGTTGACGGAATAGTGCCGCTTTTATATCTTGGCGTTCTCTCCAGCGGCGTTGGCTATACTCTTCAGATTGTGGGTCAGAAGAATATGAATCCTACTGTTGCAGCGCTTATTTTAAGCCTTGAATCGGTTATTTCCTCGGTTGCAGGATACTTTGCTTACCAAATCGGCTACCTTACCACCGACCAGACTATGACCGCAAGACAGGTTGCGGGCTGTGTCGTGGTTTTTGCGGCGGTAATACTGGTGCAGATACCATTTCCGCAGAGGAAGAAAGCGAAAGCGGCAGAGTGATGAATTGCATAAAACAGAACCCCCGACATCAAATCGGGGGGTTTCAGACTGTCGATAAACTTTGAAAACAGGATCATTATTCACTATTCACTATTCAATATTCATTTCTTGTCGAAATGGCTTTTCGACAAGCTGAGAAGCCCCGAAAAATCGGGGCTTCGTTCATTCTTCGGTTGATTATGCGCCGAGATAGTTCTTTACAAGCGCCTGAAGAAGCTCGTCCCTGTCAATCCTGCGGATAAGGCTTCTTGCATTGTTGTAGGTGGTTATGTAGGTGGGGTCCTCGGAGAGAATATAGCCTACAAGCTGATTGATAGGGTTGTAGCCCTTTTCATTAAGCGCCTGATATACCGTTGTAAGGATTTCCTTCATCTCGTCGTCACGCTCGTCCTTAACGGAAAATGTCATTGTCTTATCATGCATAGCTTACGCTTCCT
>JBJERM010000244.1:0-3611 GCA_051882315.1 Ruminiclostridium sp. | reverse complement strand
TCTATTTAAAGATATGAACCTAACAACTGCCTCCGACATTCTTCTTGACCGTATTTTTGACATTACCCAGAAGCTTTACACTGAAATGTCAAGAGACGACAGCGATATGGAGAACGACCATAACGCAATCTACCGCCTTTTAACCGACCTGGGAAGAACCCTTGTGGATTCCGACAGAGCCAGCTTCTGGAAATGGGACAAGAGAAGCCATACCCTCTGGACTACCGCCGCAGTAGGCGCGGGCAGAATTACAATCCCCGAGGGCACGGGGCTTGTGGGAAAGGCGCTTGCTGAAAAAAGAGCAATTGTCACCAACGACCCATATAACTGCCCCGACTTCAACTCCGACGTGGACAAGAAAACCGGCTACGTTACAAAATCAATCCTGGTTATGCCGATTTCCGACTGCAAGGGAGAATTTATCGGCGCTTATCAGGCGATAAACAAGCTGAACGGAAAGGGCTTCGACCTTGAGGAGGACGTAAGACGGCTTTCCCTTGCTGCCTTTATCTGCGGAATTACCCTTGAGTCCGACAGCTTCCTTGACGACTCCCGTCACGACAAGCTTACCGAGCTTAAAAACCGCATGGGCTTTTACAGCGACTACAACAAAAGCTACGAGAAGATACTGCTTGATACCGAAAGAGACAGGAGCGTTTCCCTCTTTATCTGCGACATAGACCACTTCAAGCGGGTAAACGATACATACGGACATAACGCAGGAGACGCAGTGCTTCGCCATGTTGCTGAGAATTTCAGAAAGAGCTGCCGTATCTGCGACGGTATCTACCGCTGGGGCGGCGAGGAATTTATCGTAATTCTCCCGGATACGAATATCAAACAGGCGGCAGAAGCGGCGGAACGGCTGAGAGTTCAGATAATGAACTCGGTATGCCATTTCGAGGAGCTGGATATTCCCGTAACAATGAGCTTCGGCGTTACAAGCATTGACCCGACCATTTCCATTGAGGACAACATCAAGGCTGCGGACGAAAAGCTTTATGCCGCAAAAGAGGGCGGAAGAAACAGGGTTATTGTCTGACTTGCGCCTGCATTAAACAGCTAACATACTCCAAATGCAAAGTTCCCTGCCATAGCGCAGGGAATTACTTTTAAGGTGAACTTATGCTCAAAAAAATTCTACTCTATATCGGCAGCTTTCTTGCCGCAGTAATTCTCCTGTGGTCGGCGCTGATACTTACCTCTCTTGTGCCGAACGAGGCGATAAAGGACAATCTGATGAACAGCGCCGTTTCCCTTAACGGCGCAGACCCCTTTTATCAGCCCGCAGGCAGAAACACCGTAACCGACAACTACGCAGACGTAATCCTGCTCAACGTTATATGGAACATCGACAGCGAAAGCCCCTTTGCTTCCTCGCTGGATACGAAATACTACGACGGAAACGACGGGGTTACGGACTACGGGGAAAACTACGGACTGTATGCCGCCCTGAACGGCGCAGAGCCGAATACCGACTACTCAAGATACTGGCACGGCTCGGCGGTTTTTATCCGCCCCCTTCTGACAGTAACCGACCTTTCGGGAATAAGGCTTATCGGGGCGGTATGCGCTCTTATATTGCTGGCGATTAACTGCGCTTTACTTTTAAAGCGCCGCCGCTACGCCGAAACCGCCGCCCTTATACTCTCCCTTGTCTGCGTGCAGGCGTGGAATATCTGCCTTGCTATGGAGTATCAGCCTGCGGTGCTGGTTACCTTAGCGGTGCTTCCCTTCTTTATCCTGCTGGAAAAGAAGGGAGACACGGCGCTTATCGTGCTTTCCGTGATAAGCGGCGTGCTTATCGCCTTCTTCGACTTCCTTACCGCAGAAACCCTGACAATTCTTATTCCGCTTATAATTGTCCTGTCAATCCGCTTTTCCGAAGGTCGTTTTCCGGGTGCAAAGGCTGAGCTTTTGCGGTCGGTGAAATGCTCGGCGGGCTGGCTTCTTGCCTACTGCGGCACATTTCTTGTGAAATGGACAGCCGCAAGCTTAGCTACGGGAGAAAACAAGTTTACCACCGCTCTTACCTCTGCGGAGGAGCGCTTCGGGGGTAGTTTTTCTGAAATTTCCCCCATAAAGCAGATTTTCGCAGCTCCCTTTGCCAACATTTCCGCAATGTTCGGGGCAAACGAGCGCGGGGAGCTTTTTAACGGTATTTTAGGGGCAGTTCTTCTTATTGCGGCTGCGGTGCTTGCATTGTACCTTGCACGAAAAAAGAAAGCCGCTAAGGGCTTTATAATTACAGTATTAATTCTCGGCGCTCTCCCCTATCTTCGCTACGCGGTTCTCAGCAACCACTCCTATCTCCACGAATTTTTTACCTACCGTGCTCAGGCAGCGGCGGTGCTTGCACTCATAACCGGGACAATCGCAGCCCTGCAAAAAGAAAAGGAAAAAGAGAAAGAAAATAAGCGCGGAAAAGGTAAAAAGGGTAAGAAAAAGAGGGCGGCGAATGGAGCTTGAATTTACGATTTTAATGCCCTGCCTTAACGAGGAAAAGACAATCGGCGCCTGCATTAAGGAGGCTCAGCGGGGAGCGGAAAGGCTGAACTTAAGCTATGAAATTCTGATTGCCGACAACGGCAGCACCGACGCTTCGGCGGAAATTGCCCGTAAAATGGGAGCAAGGGTTGTTACAGCCCCGGAAAGGGGCTACGGAAGCGCCCTTATTTGCGGGATTAACGCTGCAAAGGGCAGGTACATAATTATGGGAGACTGCGATTTAAGCTACGATTTCGGGAACATCGGCGGCTTTGTTGAGCAGCTTCGTGGCGGGGCGGCGCTGGTGGTTGGAAACCGCTTCATGGGCTGTATCGAAAAGGGCGCTATGCCGCTTCATCACCGCTATTTAGGTATTCCCCTCCTGTCCTTTTTAGGCAGGCTCAGATACGGCGTAAGGGTCGGCGATTTTCACTGCGGAATAAGAGGCTTCCAGCGGGAGAAGGCGCTTTCTCTCGGGCTTGGCTGTAAGGGAATGGAATTTGCCACGGAGCTTATCGCAAGATTTGCCGCCGCAGGGTTTACCGTCGAGGAGATACCCGCAGACCTGCGAAAGGACGGAAGAAACGGGAAATCACACCTGAGAAGCGTACGGGACGGGTTCAGGCATCTGTTATTTATGATGAAGAGGCTGTAGAATGATTTGAAACCGGTGCAAATGGGATTTTCAGCAAGCTTAATCTGTGGTCTGTCGAAACCCCGGCGGGTTTCAGATAAGCTCTGAAAATCCGCTTTTTTGAGAAAATCAAGAGCAGATTTACAACGGAAATCAGAACGCCTTCTGCAAGCAGCAGCCGGAATACTGCGAGCTGTTCGGAAGCAACACCTTGTTTCAGGAGTAATAGCGTCACAATGCCTTTTTATGCAGCAAAAGGCACTGCTTCGGTAATGTTCGGGCTAAATTGGAAAAATTCAAATTTTGGTATTGACAAATCAGAGGTAATCTGATATAATATTAATGTTGTTTGGACAAGAGCCACTAGCTCAGGCGGCAGAGCACCTGCCTTTTAAGCAGGGTGTCCCGGGTTCGATTCCCGGGTGGCTCACCATCGGCCCGTTGGTCAAGAGGTTAAGACATCGCCCTTTCACGGCGGAATCATGGGTTC
>JBJERM010000243.1:0-12245 GCA_051882315.1 Ruminiclostridium sp. | reverse complement strand
TCGCTGTTCGAAATCTTCGATTTCGGTAACAGCAGAGGTTCTTATTTTTGAAAAATCACATTTCCGAGCCGAAGGTCACGATGCTTTCGGCTCTTTTTTCCTGCCGAAATTGAGTGCACTTGAAACTGCGTCCGACACCTTCGCCTGTGCTTCTTGCAGCATATGGCAGTAGATGTTGCTCGTATTCAACACCCCAAAAGGTCACACAAATCTAATTCTTCCATAAAACCGCCAAATCAAGCGGTTTCTTCGCTTTTGTCCACAACAAGATATTTCTTGTGCGGAAGCGGTTTTTCGAGTAATTTGTAGTAAATATGAATATCTCTCGGTCTGTCTGCGGCGTACTCGTCCACCGTTATGTACTCTATGAGTTCAAGAGCAATCTCACGGGTAAGCTCCTGCACATCGGTGTACTTTTTCAAGCGGCGGATAAATTCCTCAACGTCCTGCTCGTCCTTCTGAACGGCGGACAGCTTTTCTTCAAGCGCCTTAACCTCTGCCGACAGCGCTCTCTGCTCCGTCTGATACTTTTCCAAGAGATTTACGCACACCGCTTCGGGTATCTTGCCAAGCACCTTGTCCTCGTAAATTGAGGGGATAAGCGTTTCAAGCTCCGCAAGTCTTGTTTTGCCCTCACGAAGCCTTTTCTGTTCCGCTTCGGTCTGATGTGCATTCTGCTTTTCCTTGTGGGCAAGAAACTGTCTGCGGGCTTCGCTTTCGTCCTCAACAACTAGCGCCGCCATTGAGCGTATATCCGCAAGCACAAGCGCATTTATATCTTTCATTTTGATATAGTGGCTCTTGCAGGCGATTTTGCCGTGACGGTTGTATCTGCCGCAGTTGAAATTGTGCCGCACATATTTTCTCGGTTTTTTCTTGCTGCCGTTTGTGGTGTTGTTCCAACCCAGCCGCATTTTCTCGCCGCAGTCTGCACAAAACATCAACCCACTTAACGCCGCAACAAAACCCGTTTTCGTCTTTTTGCCCTGACTTACCGAGGCTTCCATTTCACGGCACTTGTCCCATATTTCCTGCGAAACAAGCGGCTCGTGAGTGTTTTCGACGATTATCCATTCGGAGGGGTCTTTCTTCACATTCTTGTGATTTTTGTAGGACACCGTTGTTGTTTTCATCTGCACAAGATGACCGAGATAAGTGGGATTGTTAATCATTGTGCGTATTCTTTCGGCGCACCAGAGGTGACTTGTTCTGCGAGGGTTGGGCTTTCCCATTTTTGCATATAGATAATCCGAAGCGATAGGAACGCCCTCATTGTTCAGCGTGTCGGCGATATGCCGAGGACTGATACCCTGCGAACGCATTTGAAATATACGGCGCACAACGCTTGCGGCAGGCTCGTCCACCACAGGCAGATGATTTTCATCATCACCCTTAACATAACCATAGGGAGCAAAGGTTGTGCGATATTTTCCTGCTTTGCAGTTCGCTTCGATAACCGCCTTGATTTTCTTGCTTGTGTTTGCGGCGTGCCACTCGTTGAACACATTCATTATCGGCAGCATATCCATAGCCGTAGTGTCTTTGTCGGCGGTATCGACATTATCGTTAAGGGCTATGAAGCGAATGTTGTAGGTGGGGAAAATGTAGTCGATGTACTGCCCGACCTGAATGTAATTTCTCCCGAAACGGCTCAGGTCTTTAACGATAATCAGATTGATTTTTCCCGCCTTCGCGTCATCAAGCAAGCGTATCACAGCAGGTCTGTCGAAACTCGTGCCCGAGTAGCCATCATCAACATAAATGTCAACGATATTCCAGCCCTGTTCCGCAACATATTTTGTGAGTATCAGCTTCTGATTTTCGATTGAAAGGGACTCACCGGCTCTCTCGTCGTCCTTTGAAAGTCTAACGTAAATCCCTGCGTTATAGGTTGTCTGCTTTGCCATAAAAACTCCTTTCCGAAACAAAGCAGCCATATTCGACAACATCATTATAGCATAAATAGTCGAATATGGCAATAGTGTTTTGTTATTTCAAGCGACATTCGCCGAAAGTGTTTCTCTTATCGCTCGATTTAGCGCAATTTGGTGAAGCACCTTGTCTATATCTTTCGTACCGACAAAGTGACTATGTACCCTGTATTTCTTTCCGCTGATTTCGTACTCTCGAATTACGGTGGGGTACTCTTTGTACTTTTCATTGAGTTCTGTAAGTGACATTAAAGCCTCCTTCTGCAAGTGTTTTTGGTGGATAAATCTATTGATAACAACGTCATTAAAGTCATGGTTTTAAACTTTGCTAACTAAAGCAATGCTGAAAAAGAAATTCTTTCTTTCAGCTCTGTAAAAGGTTTTGCGTTTACCTATATGTCATCATAATCTGCACCTCCCGTTTCCGAATTTCACTTGACAAATCTCCATTATCGTGGTATTCTAATGATAAAGACGATTGTTGTGGTGATATTATTGATTATAACACTTCCAATTCGGCTCGTCAAGTCATTTGTGGTATATCTCTGATAATTCCACAAATATAGTCTTTTTCGTAATTTTTGAGGAGGATTTTTATCGTTATGGAGAGAAAAAACACCTGTGTTGAGGTATTTGGCAAGCGGCTTAAAGAGCTGCGTAAAGCGAACGGCAACACGATTGAGCAGTTTGCCGATATGGTGGGCATATCCAAAAGTACGCTCGGTTACTACGAGAATGACAAGCGTATGCCCGACATTGAAATCCTTGCGAGGATTGCCAATGTGTTGAATGTGAACGCCGATTATCTTATCGGAAGAACGAACACAACCGCACAAAAGGGCAAGCAAAAAACTGTGTGCGAGTTCACGGGACTATCCGACAGCGCCGCAGATTATTTGGCTGAGCTTGTCAAGGATAAGGACTACGCAAAGCTGTCGATTATCAATCACCTATTTCAAGAGATTTGTGAGGACTATGATTTTTACAGCTACGAAACGCAGAATGGAGAAGAAACTGCAAGCAGCGTTCTCGGTGCGTTGTTCCTCTACTTTGAGAGATGTTCGGATACTGGCAGCGTGTGGGACGAGTTTGCTGACTTGGGCAACGACAAGCGCAAGGAGATACTTGCGGCGGCTTACAAACAGCTTCTTCTCAACCAAGTCACCGACCTTGTTAAGGCGAGCGCCGAAGCGTATAGGCGAGATAACGAGCCTATTGACAGATAACTCCAGAGCTGAAAAGAATAATTTAACCCTCCTGCGTATGGGTTGAACGGCGGGAGGGTTTAGCTTTTTAGGGGTAGGACACATAGAGATAAATTTATTACTTGGTTGGATTTACCCTAGAGAAGAACAGAGGTAAAAGTTTGAGGTCGGGAAATTTATCTTCCTACTCTGCCACCGGTAAATTTTAACAGCAAGGAATTTTACCTTGCCTGTCACACCATATAAAAAAGAGGTGCGGAAGATTTTATCTTCCCGACACTGTGCAAATCCATTTTGGAGTTTCGGAGTTTAAGTCGCTGACCGTTTGGATAAGCGCACGGGGTTTCAGGGGTGTTACCCCTGACTCAATGCCTTATTGTGAAGCTCTGCGTAACAATATGGCTATTGAGTATAGCCTTATTGATTGAAGCCGAAAAATGAGTGCGAATGAAACAGGTAACGAGCGGAAGGTATCGGAGAGGTAAATTCACGAGAGCCACTTGGCATAGTGGGTTGTGCTGGGTGGGTAAATTCCCTGTGGCTACAAACATAGGTGGGCAGTTGCTTATTATAAACTCCGAAAGGCGTACTCGAACGATAGACTATTGGGGGAGGTAAATTTCAAGCAGTCTTGTCCTCACATACGCAAGAGTATACTGAAAACTCTCGACGATATTTCAAATGAGACAGGTCAAGGTAAGACTTTATATTGAAATTGCGCTCTGTATATGATATAATGTTATGGAAACCGAGGTGAACCCTATGCCGCTTACAATAGCAATATGCGATGACGAAGAAAATCAGATAAGGGAACTGCGCCGTCTGCTTGACGAATGGTCTGCGAACAAGCCCATTGCTCTCGTTATAGACGAATACATAAGCGCCGAAAGCTTTCTTTTCAGCTATCCCGATAACCCCTGCGACCTTCTCTTGCTCGATATAGAAATGCACGGCATTAACGGAATGGAGCTTGCAAAAAAGCTGCGTGGCAGGGGCGATATGCTCCCGATAGTGTTCATTACGGGATATTCCGACTACATTTCCGAGGGCTACGATGTTGAAGCGCTGCATTATCTGCTGAAACCTATCGTAAAGGAAAAGCTGTTCGGCGTTCTTGACAAGTATCTTGAGAAGCACGCTGTCACGGCTGATGAATTGCTCATTGAAACAACTGCGGGAGTCACCCACATTTCAGCCGACAGAATAACATATATCGAGGCTTTCGGGAGAAAAACGCAGGTACACCTATCCGACGGAACAATTATTGACTGCACAATGAGTATCAGCTCATTTTCGGCAAAGCGGCTGAAAGGCTTTGTGAGCTGCCACCGCTCGTATATTGTGAATTTGCGGTATATCAAGACTATCGGAAAGTCTGCTTTAATTCTTGATAATGGTGAGGAAATACCTCTGTCAAGACGCCTTTACAGCGAGGTCAACAGGCAGTTCATCAGTTACTATACCGATAATAAAAAGGACGGGTAATATGAATACTATAATAATAGCAATAGTTTGTGCGGGTGTAATAACGCTATTGATATTTGCAGCATTTCTGCTCCGCCGCACACTCTACAACATGATAGACCGCCGTATAGAGCGGTTTCAGAGCGAGCTTATCGAAAAGCAGGTGCGTGAAATACAGAATATGTACAAGCAGGTGCGTGGCTGGCGGCACGATTACCGAAACCATATTCAGAATATGAAGATACAGCTTGCGCAGGGTAACTATGCCGAGCTAGACAGCTATCTTGACAGCCTTGCCGACGACCTCAACACGGTAGATACCGTCATCAAAACAGGAAATGTTATGGCGGACGCAATACTTAACAGCAAGCTGTCTGTTGCCGAAAAGCTGAACATCAGGCTCAATGTCAAGGCAAATATCCCGAACAACATTCCGCTTTCCGATGTAGAGCTTTGTGCGCTGCTGGGCAATCTTCTCGACAATGCTGCAGAAGCCTGCGCCAAGCTCCCCGAAAGCGAGCGGTTTATGCGAATTTATATCGGCTGTCTGAAAAATCAACTTTATATGTCAGTACAGAACAGCGCAGGCGATGTGAAGAAGGTCGCCGGACGTTACCTCTCCACAAAGCAGTCAGAGGGCGAACACGGTTACGGCATTTTCAGAATTGACAGAGTTGCAAAGAAATACGGCGGCTATGTCAATCGTCAGAACGAGGAGGGTGTTTTTGCTACCGAGATTATGGTGCCGCTTTGCGGTTAGCCGTACCATTCGTGCAGTATTTTGACCGTTCGTGCAGAAATCAACACGAACGGTCGTTTTTGTGGTATGCTTAAAGCGAGGTGAGATTATGGTAAAAGTAACAAAATGGGATAGGAAAAAGAAGAAAGAGGACAGGGCAAACTACCGTGCTGAAATAAAAAGGCGAAAGTACGGAGTTTGGCAGAATATGATGTATATTCTCCGTGAAATATGGAAAATTGACAAAATGATGATAATTACCTGTTTCGCGTTTGCGATTGCATATTATGTTCAGCGCCTTTGCGTCACATTTACCGATAAATATATCGTTGAGCTTGCAACAGAGGGGCTAGGAAATACAGGGCTGATGTTAATCTGCCTTGCTCTTATTGTGGGAGGTATGCTTTGCCGTATGATTAGCGATACAGCAGGCAATTATCAGGGCTTAATCGGCTTCAATATACTCTATAATAACTTTGCATTAAAAGTAATGCACAAAAATATGACAACCGATTATGAGAATAACGAAAAGCCCCAAATCGGCGACAGGCTCAATAAAGCCCGTGAAAGCCTTCAGGTTCTTGGACTTAACGTGGGTTCTAATGTTCGTGGAACGCTCCGCCATACTTTGGAGTTCTTCACCTATTCCGCAATACTTACAACACTGGATATTTGGCTGCTGCCGATAGTTGTGCTTCCTGCGGTAGCCCGCTTTTTCATTGAACGTCACAAGCTGAACTGGATATGGAATATGCAGGATAACTGGCAGATATATCAGCGGCAGCTTGATTATGTGCGTAATGTCGGCTCTGATTTTTCATACGCAAAAGATGTGCGTATTTTCGGTATGCAGGAATGGCTTGAAAAAGTATTTTCACGCACTCTCGGTTACAGAATAGGTTGGGTTAAGCAGTTGGACGCTTGGGAATTCCGTCACAATATGCTTGAAAGCATTGTTAGTTTTATCGGAAATTTCGGTGCTTACGGCTATCTTATATATCTTGTAACAAACGGCGGTATCAGTGTGGCTGATTTCGTGTTGTATTTCAATTCTGTTTTCAGACTTAAAGAGGCAACAAGCGACTGGTGCAACAATATGTCAGGGTATCAGTGGATTTCGGGAAATATCAATAACTACCGTGAGTACCTTGAAACCGAGGACAGTACAAACCGCAGTGAAGGTAAGCCTTTGCCCAAGGGAGAATGTGAGATTGAGTTCAGAAATGTAACTTACACATACGGCGGTGCGGAAAAGCCTACCTTAAAAGACCTTTCCTTTACACTTCATAAGGGTGAAAAGCTGGCGCTTGTGGGGCTTAACGGTGCAGGTAAAACTACTATCGTCAAGCTTATGTGCGGACTTTATGACCCTTCCGAGGGAGAAATTCTGCTGAACGGCGTAAACATTAAGGAATACAACCGCGAGGAATATTTCAAGCTGTTTTCAGCCGTTTTTCAGGATGTTTCTGTTCTTGCGGTAAGCATTGAGGAAAACGTTACAGGGCAGACTGATGAGCATACCGACAAGGAACTGCTTACAGATTGTATGAAAAAATCGGGAGTATATGAAAAGATAATGTCACTTCCCGAGCAGGAAAAATCGCCTCTTGTCCGTTCAGTATATCAGACCTCAACCGACCTTTCCGGCGGTGAAAAGCAAAAACTTGCTCTTGCAAAGGCACTTTACAAGGGTGCGCCCATATTGCTTTTAGACGAACCCACTGCGGCGCTTGACGCTATTGCTGAACAGCAGATGTATATGAATTATCTTGAATTTTCAAAGGCAAGGTCAAGCATTTTCATTTCTCACAGACTTGCCTCGACACGCTTCTGCGACAGAATAATTATGATAGAAAACGGCGGTATTGCCGAGTGCGGTACTCATGCAGAGCTTATGGCACAGAACGGAAAATATGCCGAGCTTTATACGCTCCAGAGCAGTTATTATAACGACGAGGAGGCGGCAGTATGAACCTTATAGAGAAAATCAATATAATAGTCCGCAGTGCTAAACTACTTGAAAAAGCCAATAAAGGAATTTTCCGCAGAAATATAGTAAATCAGGTACCCGATGTAATAAAAGCCTTTTCGGGCATATATTTAGCTTCCCTTGTAATTGACGGAGTAATGGGCGGAAAGCCGGTTTCATATCTAATTACAGCGGCGGCAATCGTCTGCGGTATTGACCTTGTTTCCTTCATTATACAGCACATTAACAACCGCCATTTCAATGTAAACGACACGACGTTTTTTAAAAATGTGGAGCGTTTTATCTGGGAAAAGGTTATTAATATGGACTATGCGAGAGTTGAGGATGTTGACACGCGAAATAAACTGGACAATGCTAAAACATACATCTACAACACGAATCTCGGTCTGCCGTCCCTGTTAAATTTAACCGCACATGCTTTCCGTAATATTTTTGAACTGATACTTGCTTTTATTCTTGCGGCGCCTGTTCTTTTTACTTCCTCGGGAGAAATAACTGATTTTAAAAGCTTTATGCTGTCAGGCTGGGGAGTTGCGGCGGTGTTTCTGATATGCGGTATTTCGGTGTTTATTCAGTCGGCGTTTCTTATACCTAAATCAGAAAAATATATGAATGAGGTCCGTACCGATAAAGCGATTCATCAGGCTGAACGCGAACGCAGTTTTTACCTCAACCATACGATTTATAACTACCGCAACGGTAAAAATATACGTATATATTCCGAACAGGAGTTGATAGAAGAAAGGTTTAAAGGTGCGCAGAACACTATTACAAGCAGATGGAAAAAAGCCTTTGGAAGGGTTACGCTAGTTACACGTTCTTTTGATTTAATGGAGCTTGTAATAACTCTTGTCCTTTACGGTTTTGCTATATTCCGTGCTACAAGCGGAATGATGACAGTGGGCGAGGTTGTGGCATTTGTTATGTATTTTACAAGGATACAGTACGCCGTTCTTAGTATCAGCAATGTTATAGCGAGCCTGTTTTCAAGAGCTCCTATGTGGCAGCAGCTTTTTGATTTTCTCGACATTCCCGACGAAAAATACAAGGGCACTATTCCCACAGAAAAGCGTGACGATAACGAGTACGAGTTTGAATTCAAGCACGTTTATTTCAAATATCCCGGCAGCGAGAATTATGTGCTTAAGGACGTAAATCTCAAATGGCGTATCGGCGAGAAAATGGCGCTTGTGGGCAAGAACGGCTGCGGAAAATCCACGCTGGTAAAGCTGCTTTGTCGGCTGTACGACCCCACTGAGGGAGAAATTACCCTCAACGGAATTGACATCAGAAAGTACAAGTACGAGGACTATATGGCGCTGTTCTCGGTGGTGTTTCAGGACAGCAAGCTGTTCTCGTTCAGCCTTGCGGAGAATGTTGCCGCCGATACGGAATATGACAGCGACCGTGTGACGGACTGCGTTATCCGTGCGGGACTTGGCGAGCGTCTTGACACAATGGAAAACGGCATTGAAACCTGTCTTTACAAGGATTTCGATGAAAAGGGCGTTGAGATTTCGGGCGGCGAGGCGCAGAAGCTCTGCCTTGCGAGGGCAATTTACAAAGGCTCGCCCTTTATTGTCCTTGACGAGCCGACAGCGGCACTGGACCCTATCTCCGAACATGACATATACACCAAATTCAACGGCATAGTTGGCACGAGAACGGCAATTTATATCTCACACCGACTTTCCTCATGCCGCTTCTGCGATGAGATAACCGTTATGGAGGACGGTCGAATTGCGGAGCGTGGCTCTCACGATGAGCTGCTTGGAAAGGGTGGGGTCTACAAGGAACTTTGGGCGGCTCAGGCGGAGTATTATAAGGATACTGCCGGGGAGTTGTTTGCGTAAATACAAAACATTATTGGCTTATCTGTTTCGGTTTTGTGATATATAGGGGTGCGAATAGCAAGTTGTTCCGTTTAATGTTACCTGTAAAAGTGTAATTGCCTTAACAAATATGCTGTTGGAAATGAGTAGAGCGCTACCGCTTTTCGGCGGTAGCGCTCTTTGTCATATATGGCTGCTTTGCGTGGTGTGTCCTTTTGGGAGGTTTACAGTTGTACCTACGCAGGAGTGCCCTAACGCCCCCGAAACCGTCACAATATCCACTCCTTGGTTTACAAGTAGCGAGGCGAAAAGATGACGAAAACTATGAATACCATAAAATGGCAAACTGTGCTTTTCGCAGAACTCGTTTAACCAAAAGTAAGGCGTTCCGTTTTGCATAGGCTCACCGTTCCATTTGGTGTAGAGCCTGTCGGTTTCCACCCATTTGTCACCGTATTTCAGCGCCTGCTCGTCCTGTTCCGCCTTGTACTCTTTCAGCATATCCATAATCTCCTGTGGGAATTTAAGGCTTCGCTGGGACTTTTTCGTCTTGGTGGTGTCAGTGTAAACGCCCTTTTTGGCGGTGTAATTTGATGTCCTGCGAACGCTGATGACGTTGGTTTCAAAGTTCACATCTTTCCACTCAAGGCCCAGCATTTCGCCCCGTCTGAAACCGCTGTAAATCATAAGATTGAAGAATGTGCGGTATTTCAGCGGCTCGTTGTTCAGCAAGGTCAGAAATCTCTCTACCTCGGCAGGCGTATAAATCTGCTTCTCCTTGACTTCGCCCTTTGGTATAGTGACTTTAGCGCAAGGATTGTCAGCTACCACTCCCATTTTCACCGCATAACTGAACACATCTGAAATTAGACTCAGATTGTGCCTTATTGTCTTGGGAGCAAGAGGTTTGCCTGTGCGCTCATTCGCTCCCTCTTTGGAAAGAGCGTTCACAAAAGCCTGTATCTGTCGGGGCGTAATCTTGTCCATACGCAGATGTCCGATTGCGCTATACACACGCTTGCGGAGCTGCAAAAGCCGTTCGTATGTAGTGTTGCGGAGGTTTGGCTTCGCGTATTCCTCAAACCACTCCTCTGCGAATGTTTCAAACTTCACCGCTTTGGACTGAAACCCACGCATACAAGCTTCTTCGAACATTACAGCCTGTCGGTTAAGCTCTTTCTCCACCTGCTTCGGCGTCATTTTATCGTCCGGCTTCCAAGTCATAGATTGAATTACCTGTTTACCCTTTGTATCGTAACCGCAGCTCACACGAATGAGATAGCTGCCGCCACGCTTCTGAATTGTTGCCATAATATAAACCCTCCTACATTTACATTACGGCGTATCTCTACACCCTTATTATAGCACTTTTATGCTTTAAAGTCAAGATAAATAATACGCCGTATGTATATGGCTTTTCTTTTTTCATTATGTTCTGTCTGTAAACAAATTTCTCAATCTGAAGAAGCGTGACAGGCTGCCCAGACTAACGAGCCTGCCAGCGCTTCTAACCGTCATTTAGCGCCGTTATGCAATACCGTTGAGGTACGCAATCAAAGCGGCTTTCGGGATAAGTATCTTCCCGTTTTTACCCTGTCCTGCACGGACAAATGGGATTTCATTTCTCGCAATTAACTGCCGAACAGTGAACTCATTCAGCCCCCGGATTTCCTGCGTACATTCCCTTATGGTCAGCATTTCAACAGGCTGTTCGGCTGAACTTGCGATAGGGATTTCCTCATCGTCAAGCAGCTTGCTCAAAAGTGATGTAACCTTTGCAATAATGTCCTGCTTCTTGGCTTGCGTCATTTTTTCGCCTCCTTTCCGATTATCTTTTATGCTTCTTCCGATTAACAGTCTGAGTAGGCTGTTCGGGAGAGTTTGCTTTTTTCAGCTCTGCCTTGCGTTCTTCGGCGTGTTTAATTGCGGCAGCCCTCTCACGCTCGGCTTTGATAAGATTATCAATGTAGTTGCCCTCAACGATTTCCTCGTAAGTGCGTATCACATTCTCAATTTGTGAAAGCTGTGTTTTCAAGTCAATATCATCTGCGCCGTTCTCGGCTTTCTCTCGCAAGTCGGCAGCTATCTCGTAAAGCTGTTCACGGGATTTAATCTCCAACTCGGACAGCGTGTTCAGGCAGTACAGCAACCGCCCAATCGTCAGGTCGTTCATAAAGTCGTAAGGCTTTTTTGTATCCCACTTTTTAGGGGTTATCTCAAACTTTCTCACAAGAGTAACCGTTGCATTTATCGTTGCGTAAAACGGCTACATTGTCCGTGAAGAAATCTCGGTTGTTGTGTTCAACGCACCCGTCGTCCGAACGAAAAGAAATCGACAGGGCTTTTACATCGTTACTCATATCTCACACTCCTTTTCTGTATGCCGTAAAAAAGCGGTTGTAGTCGCTGTTTAGGCTATATTTTTTCGTTGTTCCAAGCACATTTGAAAGCCGCCGCAGAATAGGTATAACGCATTACCTATTTTGTCAATCAGAGATTAACAAAATAGGACTGCGTTAGGGGAGAAAGTCTGTCGGTCAGCCCCTCTGTCGCCTACGGCGACACCTCCCCCACCGGGGGAGACCACCCCTAAAACCCCTCGTCATCGCCAAAGTCGCTGTACTTAATCAGCCTATGCGGAACGCCATATTGGGCAAAATGCCACGCTTGTTTTTCAAGTTAAGTCTGTCGTATAGTCGGCTTATTGAGTATGCCCGTTTTCTGTTAAAAGTCCATTGTAGCCGATATGTCGAGCATACGCTCAATCAAGCCAAGCTGGCGATATAGTCAAGCTGTTGAGCATACCGCCGCTATGCCTCTTGCTCGTTGTCGATGTACTTAATGATATCATCGACATCACAATCCGGCGCTTTGCAGAGCTTGTCAATAGTTTCCGTGCTGATAGGCAGGTTATGCCGCAGACGGTTGATTGTGCTGCTGCTTATGTGGTGCTTGTTGATTAGTACATAGGTTGAGAGGTCTTTACAATACAAGGTTGTCCAAAATCGTTCGTAGGTTATCACAGGTAAGTCCTCCTTTCCAAAAGAATAAGATGATTGCAAAACTGAAAAGAAAATTTTTTCT
>JBJERM010000242.1:0-3618 GCA_051882315.1 Ruminiclostridium sp. | reverse complement strand
CAACGAAATCGGCGCCTGCCGTATATGCGTAGTTGAAATGACAGGTGCAAGAAGCCTTGTTGCTGCCTGCGTATATCCCCTTTCAAAATTCGACGAGGGCAAGAACATTCTTACCCATTCTCCCGCAGTTCTCGAAAGCAGAAAGACCACTCTCCAGCTTCTCTTAAGCAACCACCACAGAAAGTGCCTTTCCTGCGCAAGAAGCGGAAACTGCGAGCTTCAGGCTCTCTGTCGTGAGCTTGGCGTTGACGACGAAACCGTATTTGCAGGCGCAACCAACGAATACGAAATCGACTGCAGCGCTGCTCACATGTATCGTGACAATAACAAGTGCATCAACTGCCGCCGCTGTATTGCTGCCTGCGAAAAGACACAGGGCATCGGCATTATCGGCGCTAACAACCGTGGCTTCAACACAAGCATCGGCTACGCTTTCGGCTTAAGCCTTGCTGAAACTGCCTGCGTATCCTGCGGTCAGTGTATTGCTGTCTGTCCTACGGGTGCATTATCCGAAAAGGACGACACCGCAAAGGTTTGGGACGCACTCAACGACCCCGAAAAGACCGTTATCGTTCAGACAGCTCCCGCAGTTCGTGCTTCTCTCGGCGAAGCCTTCGGCTATCCTATGGGTACCGACGTTGAGGGCAAGCTTGCTGCTTCTCTCTACAAGCTGGGCTTCGACCATGTATTCGACACCAACTTCGGTGCAGACCTTACAATTCTTGAAGAATCCAACGAGCTTCTTGAAAGAATCACAAAGGGCGGCGTGCTTCCTATGATTACCTCCTGCTCACCCGGCTGGATCAGATACTGTGAAGCTTACTACCCTGAATTCCTCCCCAACCTTTCCACCTGCAAGTCTCCTCAGCAGATGACAGGCGCTATGATTAAGACCTACTGGGCTGAAAAGAACGGTATCGACCCCAAGAACATCGTTTCCGTTTCCGTAATGCCCTGTACAGCAAAGAAGTTTGAAATCGGCAGAGATGATCAGTCCGCAGCAGGCGTTCCCGACGTTGATATTTCTATCACCACAAGAGAGCTTGTCAAGATGATTAACAAGGCCGGTATCCGCTTCAACGACCTTGAGGACGCTAAGTTTGAGTCTCCTATGGGCAGCGGTACAGGTGCAGCCGTTATCTTCGGCGCAACAGGCGGCGTAATGGAAGCAGCCCTCAGAACCGCAGTTTGGAAGCTTACCGGCGAATCCAACGACAGCCCCATTGAATTTACAGAGGTTCGTGGCGTTGAAGGCGTTAAGTTCGCTGAATACACTGCCGGCGGTGCAACCGTTAAGGTAGCTGTTGCTTCCGGTCTTGCTAATGCAAAGCAGCTTCTCGAAAAGGTTAAGAGCGGAGAAGTTGACGTTCAGTTTATCGAGATTATGGCTTGCCCCGGCGGCTGTGTAAACGGCGGCGGACAGGTAATCGTTCCCGCTGACGTTCGTAATTTTACAGACATCCGTGCTGAAAGAGCAAAGGCTCTTTACAACCTTGATACAAAGTACACCCTCAGAAAGTCCCACGAGAGCGAGGACATCAAGAAGGCTTACGAGTATCTGGGCGAGGTAGGCGGCCACAAGGCTCACGAATACCTCCACACAAGCTACAAGGCTTCCAACTTAGTTAAGTAAGGCTTGTGAATAGCAAAAATGACCGCCCGAGGATTTCCTCGGGCGGTTTTTGTATTCGGTGATTTTAGTGAAAGCATCGAAGTCTTGACGTTTTAATACTCATAGGTAAATCCCATCATACTGCCGTAAAATATCATCATGATTAAAAATCGGAATAGCCCCGTCCCGCAGGAAGCTCACTACTCCCGCATACCTGTCGTCAAAAATATCCGGCGGCGGTACGCAGAACACATCTCTGCTCTCATCAGCGGCGTAGGAGGCAGTTATCAGCGAGCCGCTGTCCTTGCCCGCCTGAAATACCGCAGTACCTCTTGAAAGTCCCGCAAGAATACGGTTTCTCGCCTTGAAATAGTCGGGTTCGGGGCTTGTGCCCGGGAGAAGCTCGGTAAGATAAGCTCCGCCGTTCAACACAATTTTCTCCCGCATTTCCTTACTGCCCGCAGGATAGTCAAAATCAATTCCGCAGGCAAGCACGCCCACCGTAGGCGTGCCCGCATTTATGCAGGCGTTGTGTGCGAAGCTGTCCACGCCACGAGCCATTCCGCTTACAATCGTAACTCCGTTCAAGGCAAGGTCCTTGCAGACCCTCGGACAAAGCTTGCTTATGTAGGGGGTAATATCCCTTGAGCCAACGGCGGTAATCGCAAGCTTTTCAAGGCAGGCAAGACTGCCCCTGTAAAAAAGGACAACCGGCGGGTTAAAAATCTCGGAAAGGAGGGCTGGGTAGTCGGGACTGTCGATTGTGATTATGGAATAGCCCTTTTCCTTGCAGTGGTTCAGAACCCTCTCCGCCTTTTCAAGAGTATGGTAGCTGAGTGAGGCGCTTTGCTTCGCCGTTAAGAACATATTATCCCCGCCGCTTATTTCCTCGTAAGCAGTTTTCGGGTCGCCATACCTTGAAAGTATTTCGTGTATCACGGGATTTGCGGGCTTTAAAAGCTGAATAAGCCAGATATAGTATTTCTCCATAGTATTCTCCGCATAAAGAAAATTCTTATTATATGATACCATAGATTATGACATTTATCAATAAGATTTGGAAAATTTTGTATATCGTTCAAGCAGTAGCTCATATATTTTTCTAAGAATATATGCGTTTTTTACGCCCGAAAGGAATGATACCTATGTTTTCCGAGCTGATTGAGCTTGCCCTTAAAAACCTTATGTTTTTTGCTCTGCACCTTGACGGGGGCAGCTATCCGAGGCAGTTCACAAAAAAGGAGGAGCAGGACTGCATAGAAAGAATGAGCAGGGGAGACCCGGGAGCAAGAAACGAGCTTATAGAGCATAATCTAAGGCTTGTAGCCTACATAGTAAACAAGCATTACAGCGACTCACGGGACTGCGAGGATTTAATTTCAATAGGCACGATAGGTCTTATAAAGGCGGCGGAAACCTTTGACGCAAAGAAGGAGATAAGCTTTTCAACCTACGCCAGCACCTGCATACAGAATCAGATTAAAATGTATTTCAGAAAGAATAAGCATAGAAGCTCCGAGGTTTATATGAACGAGCCAATTGACGTTGACAAGAACGGAAACGAGATAACTATGGCAGATATTTTCAGCGACGACGTATGCGTTGACGACGAGGTTGACCTGCGGATAAATATGGAGAAGCTTTACAGATATGTAAATTCCGCCCTTGACGATAGGGAAAAAACCATAATTTCAAAGCGCTACGGGCTGACAACGGCAGGAACCGTAACAAGACCCCTTACCCAGCGTGAAGTAGCAAAGGAAATGGGAATTTCCCGCTCCTACGTTTCAAGAATCGAAAAAAGGGCGATAGAAAAGCTTAAAGCGGAGTTTGATAAGCGTGACTGAGTCTGCGACTGACTTTACCTGACAAAAATATACAGAATTTGTTAATTTGCTTGACTTTGTATTGCTATTATGGTATAATTTTAAAAAAATAGTCAGTATTTCTTGTTTATATGTTACAAATTTATGAGGTGCAGTTAGTATGGAGTCAAACGTCAGTTA
>JBJERM010000241.1:0-12388 GCA_051882315.1 Ruminiclostridium sp. | reverse complement strand
TTATCGCAGCGGCAGGGCTGATTCTGGCAGTTTTCGTGGCGATGTCGGTAACAGGTGCTATTAACAAGGGCGTTAATGTTCTCAAGGAGCTTGCTTCCGGTAATCTGTCGGCAGAAGTGCCGAAAAGCATCACACGCCGCAGAGATGAAGCAGGCGAGCTTGCAAAAGCGGTTGTTGATCTGAAAAATTCTTTGACGGATATCATCTCCCGACTAAAAGCAAACTCGGATTCGCTGTTAAATGCGTCGGAAATACTCAATAATATGGCGGCAAGGACTATGGATACTTTGGGCGTCTTTGAATCTGCCATTTCGGATATGACCGTGGGCGCAAACAGGCAGGCTGAAGAAATGAACAGCGCAGGCAATAGCGTGTCTGTAATGAGCAGCGTTATCGGCACCACTACCGATGAAATTGCTGCACTTAATGAAAACTCGGAAAGTATGCTCCGAAACAGCGATACTGCGGCAGTAAATCTTAAAAATCTCCTTGACGTAAACAGTAAAGTAAGAGACTCTATTGATATAATCGGTGAGAGCACGGCTCAGACAGACAGCTCAATCAATGAAATAAGCGCAGCTGCAAAAATGGTGTCGAATATCGCCGAGGAAACCTCTATTCTCAGTATCAATGCCAATATTGAGGCTGCAAGAGCAGGGGAATACGGACGAGGATTTGCAGTAGTCGCTTCTCAGGTAAGAACTCTTGCTATGGAATCCACAAAGTGCGGAAAACAGATTCAAGAGCTTGTAGAGCGCCTTACCAAAGATTCTGCGCTCACCATGAAAACGATGAAGGAAACCAAACAGATCATCACCGACCAGAGCGTAAGTATGGAACATACTGCCGCTGCTGTCAGCGAGGTCATCGGAGGAATACACTCTTCCGCCGATAGTATCCGCATAATCGAAAAGCATACGGCACAGCTTGAAAATGTCCGTGCGGATATTGTAAAAATTGTAGATGATCTGACTGCTATTGCAGGAACTACCGCCGAGCTTTCCAACAGAACCAGCAGAGAAACTGAGGAGATGTCCTCGGGCTTCTCGCAGATCGGTCATTCCGCAGCAGATCTTAGGCGCATTGCCGATGAGCTTTCACAGTGCGTGAACGAATTCAGAATATAATACTGATTCTTTAAAATATAGAATACACAGTAATTAATTCTGCTTCATTCTATCATATAAAAGTATAAACGTCTTTAAGGTGCGTCATACTGTTGTGTCTTAAAGACGTTTTGTGCGTGCAAAAAGTTATTTATACTAATCCACGATTAATAAGTGTACAAAAAATGGGGGAAAACTTGCTGAAATTCTCTGAAATGATAACAGGATAAAACAGCGTAAAGGTTGATGATGTATGGATTTTTCAGAAAAATCATAAAGGAATACAGAGAAAATGCAGATAACCGACTTTCTTTTGTCTGTCGGTTAAGTACATATCGCATGGCAGAATATAACAAACGAAAGAGTGCAGGCAAAAATATTTGTATATTGTGTAAGCATACAGAAATAAAGCGAAAGGAGAAACACGTATGTTTCATATTTTACTTGCCGAAGATGATGACAATCTGCGCAATGCGCTTTCAAAGTCATTACATAATGCAGGATATACGGTAACAAGCGCTGCTGACGGACAAATTGCGTATGACAAATTTTGCTGTGACCATTTCGATTTGGTTATAACTGATATTATGATGCCGGTTATGGACGGCAACCAGCTTACCGCAGAAATACGAAAAATCTCCGAGGATATACCGGTGCTTATGCTGACCGCACTTGAAGCTATTGAGGACAAGGAAAGGGGCTTTAATGTAGGTGCGGACGACTATCTCGTCAAGCCCTTTGCGCTGAAAGAACTTGTGCTGCGTGTAAAAGCATTGCTGCGAAGATACGGTGCTGTTTCGGAGAACAAGATACAGCTTCCTCACACCGAGCTTAATTACAGCACTAATACGGTTCTGATAAACGGGCAGGGCGTGGAGCTTACCAAAAAGGAATTTCTGCTGCTGTTCAAGCTGCTGTCAAATCCTAACATGATTTTTTCCCGTGACCAGCTCATAAACGAGATTTGGGGCTTTGACAGCGAAAGCAGCGACCGAACCGTTGATACTCACATCAAATGTCTTAGAAACAAAGTGGAAAACGAGGATTTCAAAATCGTGACCGTAAGAGGACTTGGATATAAGGCGGTGCTTTTGTGAAAAAGAAGAATACAAATTTGTCAAAAAAATTGTTTCTCTCTTTTCTGGGAGCGATAGTTGCTGTGGTTATGGCAGTAACGCTTCTTGGCGCTGTTCTGTCCATGATTCTGGGCGAAGAAACAATGGAAAAAGCAATGTATCTTAGTCAGATATTGATGCTGGTGTTGATAATACTTGTCTGCTTTCGTATTGTTGATAAGCTTATCGTGCACAGAATAAGGGAGCTTAACGATGCTATGACGGAGGTAGCAAAGGGCGATTTTGAAACAACCGTAGAGGTCAGAGGAAACGACGAGCTTTCACAATTGACCGAGAGCTATAACACAATGGCACAAGAGCTTAAAATGAATGCATTTTTGAGCAAGGATTTCGCCCGCTATGTTTCCCATGAATTTAAAACTCCGCTGTCGGTTATCAGAAATTACGCAGAGATAACCCAGGACGACGCCGAACAGCCTGATACCGCCGAAAATATGGAGATAATCATATCCGAGGTGGAGCGGTTGACCTGTCTTTCAAAGGATATTCTTGAGCTGTGCAAGCTGGACAGCACCACAATTATCGAGAAGAAAGAACGCTTTTCTCCTGCGGTGCAGTTACGCACCGTTATTTTGGATTTCCAGCTTTTGTGGGTAGAAAAGGAACTTGAAATAATACCGGAGCTGGAGGAATTTGAAATTACAAGCAATGAAGCCCTTTTGTTCCGTGTGTGGCAGAATATCATCGGTAATGCAATAAAGTTCACCGAGCGCAATGGACGTATTTCTGTTTCACTCACAAGAGCAGATGACAGCCTGGTCTGCAAAATTGCGGATAACGGCGTTGGCATTTCCGACGAGGAAAAGGAACATATTTTCACTCCGTTCTATTCGGGCAACAGATTCCGCAACAAGGATGGAAGCGGTCTGGGGCTTTCATTGAGTCAGAAAATCGTCGAGAAGCTGGGAGGAACTATTTCCTTTGAAAGCGAGCTTGGAAAGGGAACGACATTTACTGTAACTGTTCCGTGCTGAAAAAATAAACAATATTCGCAGCCGCCTGCAAAAAATGCAAGGTGGCTTTTATATTTCAAATTCACTTCACAAAGAGACTGTATAATTCAGATGAAGAACAGGAAAGTACCTCCAATTTTTATGAAAGGTCGGTTACAGATGATGCCGATTATGCGGCTTTGCACGGCGGTTTATAATAAAACAAAAAACATTTTCATCAGAAAAATATCCGGTTTCCCGCTGGGAGAAAAATTTTTGAGTGATGTTGTTTTTCGCACAAAAGTTTTGTTGCTATTCGGATTGGCTGTTAATTTGCTGTATGCTGCTGTTCAGCTGGTTTACGGCATTGTCTGCCTCTCAATATGGTCGGGAGCTTTGGCTGTGTATTACGTTCTCCTTGCCGTTATGCGCTTTCTGCTGCTGAAGTCAGAGAAAAACCACGGTGACAATGGTACTGTGGCAGAACTGCAAAAGTATCGCCTATGCGGATTGATTCTGCTTTTCATGACGCCGATTTTCGCGAGTATTCTGATACTGATAGTGCATAAGAACAGCGGAGCGGTTTATCCCGGGTTTATGATTTATCTGATGGCGATATATGCGTTTTGCTATATCATAATTGCCGCAGTTAGTCTGTTTAAATTCAGAAAATACGGAAGTCCATTGCTGTCCGCTGCTAAGGTCGTCAATCTGACAGTAGCGCTTATTTCAATGCTGTCGCTGGAAACAGCCGCGATGACAAGATTCGGCGGTTCAGATGATAGCTTTTTCCGGCAGGTCATGACTGGAACGTCCTGCGGAGCTGTCTGTGTCTTAGTGTTGACTATGGCTATTGTTATGGTAGTTCAAGGAACAAAGCAGTTGAAGCTGCTGCGAAATGATAGCGAGAAACAGGGAGGTGAAATAACATGAAGAAAGCCTTGATATTATCGGGAATTGCCGCGCTTGTCGCAGCCGTTGTTATAGGATTTGCTGCGATGCTCCGTAAAAAACGGCGGGAATATGACGATATAATTTAATTCAGACAGAAAGAGGTTTACTGATAATGAAAAACGTCCTTAAAGTGAATGGATTGTGCAAAAACTACAAGCGAAAAGCCGTGCTGAACAATGTCAATATGACGATAAAGCAAGGGGATATATACGGCTTTGTCGGAAAAAACGGTGCGGGAAAAACAACGCTTATCCGAATTATTTCGGGACTTACCGATGCAGACCGGGGTTCGTTTGAGCTGTTCGGGATAAAAAGCGGAAGCAAGAAAATAGACGAAGCACGAAAAAAGGTCTGCACAATGGTAGAATCTCCGGCTATTTATCCCGACCTTACCGCGCGGGATAATCTCAAAATGCAGTGCCTTATCACAAAAAAGCCGTTTTACTGCATTGACGAGCTGCTTTCCTTTGTGGGTCTTGCGGACACGGGGAAGAAACGTGCGTGCGATTTCTCACTCGGAATGAGACAGCGTTTAGGAATAGCAATTGCCTTAGTCAACGAGCCTAAGCTTATGCTGCTTGACGAACCGATAAACGGACTTGACCCCGAGGGAATAAAGCAGGTGCGCGATTTGCTTCTGAAGCTGCATTCCGAAAAGAAAGTCACCATTCTTATTTCCAGTCATATTCTCACCGAGCTTTCCCTGTTTGCCACACGCTACGGATTTATTGACAACGGAACAATCGTCAAGGAAGCGTCGCAGGAAGAAATACGCATGGAAACCGAGGAAAACTGCTATATCGAATCGGACGATATTGCAAAGGCGCAGACTGTTCTGATACAGCTCGGCTATGAGCCTGTTCCGTCGGAAAATGGGCTGCGTATTCGCAAGGATATTGACCTTATGAGGGTCTGCGCAGCGTTTTCGGAGAATGGAATACGGCTCACAAAGCATATTTGCAGCAGCATCGACCTTGAAACATACTTTATGAACCTTATAGGAGGTGGAAACAATGAACCTGATAAGAGCTGATTTCTTTCGCTTTTTCCGTGATAAAACGACCTATATTCTGCTTGCGGTAATATTCGCAATGCCGCCGATGTCCTGCATTATGTACGGTATGTCGGGGGGCGGCTTTACAGCAGAAACAATTGTCTTTAAGGGACTTGGAACGGATATTCTCTGTGCTGTCCTGGGCTTGCTGTTTTCGCTGTTCTTCGGGAAAGAATACTCCAACAACACTATCCGCAACAAGCTGTGCTATGGTGAGAACCGCTACAAAACAGCCGCCTGCTTCTTCCTTGAAAGCGTTATTATAACGATAATTTTTGCGGCGGTGAGCATTGCTTCCTCGCTTATTTTCGGCTCTGTTTTCGGCACTTTTGAATTTAGCGGCGACTTCATCCCGAAGCTGTTCTGTCAGCTGGCGATAATCATAGCCTTTTCTATATTGATAACAGCGGTGGTAATATCATCAAAAAATATGAAAGCAGGATTTATGGTAACGCTGATGATATCCGTTATCTTTACGGCAATATCCTATGCTCTGCCGTCGCTTGCAGTAAAATATCCTGCGGCGGAGTACGCTTGCAGGAGCTTGTATATGGTGGTTTCCACAATGCTGATATCAAGCTCTGACGGGGTTTATCACATCGGTACACAGTTCGCTTTTGAGAATATTTATTCAAACGCGCTGCTTCTTGCCTTGATTTATATTGTATTGTCTGTGTGCATTACAATGGTCGCTGTGAGAAAGCAGAGCTACAAATAACGGAGGACGAAATGAATGCAATAGAAATCAGAAATTTGTCCAAATCCTTCGGCAGGCATTTTGCCGTCAAAGATTTTGATATGAATGTGCCGGAAGGCTCAATTTACGGCTTTATCGGTGAAAACGGCGCAGGTAAATCAACCACACAGAAGCTGATATGCGGGCTTCTTGTCCCTACCGAGGGCGATATTCAGCTTTTCGGAAAGCCGCATAACGATGCAGATATTCGAGCAAAAATGGGCGTTCTGATTGAAAATCCCGGCGTGTATCTGGGCTGGACAGCATACGAAAACCTGATGATGCAGGCGCTGAATATAGGCGTAAAAAATCCCGACGAGACAGTGAAAAAAGCTCTCGACACGGTAGGGCTGGGTAATACCGGCAAGAAAAAGGTGAGAGAATTTTCCCTCGGAATGAAGCAGCGGCTTGGTATCGCCGCCGCATTTCTTGGCAATCCGCGGCTGTTGGTTCTGGATGAACCTATCAATGGACTTGACCCGGAGGGTATCCGCGAAATACGTCAAACTTTACAGCGTCTCAATCAAGAATACGGAATTACAATACTCATCAGCTCTCATATTCTCGGCGAACTTTCCAAAATCGCAACTCATTACGGAATTATACGCAGCGGCACTATGATAAAGGAGATATCCGCAGAGGAGCTGTCCCGGGAATGCCGTGATTATATGCGAATAAAAGTTGACGAGCCGCAGAGCGTTCTTGAAATGCTTAAAGAGAAATTGACTATCGGAAACAGCGAAATAATTGATGGTGAAATTCATCTCTTCAACATAAGGAATGGCAGACGAGTGAATGAACTTATTTTCGGTTCGGGAAGAATTGCCGCCGAAATTTCATATCATCAGCTTGACCTTGAGGAATATTTCATGAATCTTACGGGAGGTGCAGGAAATGCGTGATTTGCTTAATGTAAACCGACAGCGCATATTTAATCTTTTCAAGATGGATTTGCGGAAAATGGTACGAGGTAAAGCATTTTATGTTATGCTCGCAATTGCCGTATTTATCCCGATCATGATGCTGACGCAAATGCCGGGTATGGATTCCACAATGTTCCTCGGCGGTACTGACGAAGCTGCGGGAGAAGCGTTCGGCGGCGGTGCTATGGGGCTGACCTTCCTTTGGGTGCTGACGGGAATTCTGATGAGTATCTATATAGGCTCGGATTATTCCACGGGATTTATCAAGAATATTGTGACATCTCACGCTAATAAGCTGGATTATATTATCTCCAAGGAACTGATCGCGCTTGTCTGGAATGCCTCTCTGTATATTGTATATATTATAACGCTTGCCGTTGCTGGACTTGTTATGGGCTGCCCGCTTCAGCTGCCGAGCGGGGTGGGATTTGTGCTGTATTTTCTTGAACTTCTTATTTCCTCGGTCGCAATGTCATCGCTGATAATCATGATTAATCTGATTTTCCGCAGGCTTTACGGCTGGAGTATCTGCTTTGGCTCGTTTATTGCGTCAGGAATTATCATCATGGGCGCAAGAATGGGTTTGGAGTCAAGCGGGCTTGGATTTATCGCCAATTTTCTCAACATTACAATTTCAGGCTCGGCGTCCCTTGCAAAGCTTGAACCGAATGTCCTTTCGCTGCTGATAATTGTTGGCGTCAGCGTTGTGTGGACATTTGTTTATTCTCTGATTTCAAATAAATTGATGAATACAAATGATGTCCTTTGAGGAACATTTTATAATGATTTTCCGCATAATTATCAGCAAAACCAACTTAATTATGACGTTGCAAAAAATCCGCTGCTCTATTGAACAGCGGTTTTTTAATGTATTTCATTGTTATATTCCTTTTTGGGCAGTATGCTTGTAGTATAAGCAGAGATACGCCGTATTGTTTATGATGATACCTATGCTCGCCCCTCTCAATGCCTCGATTCTGAATGTTCTGCTTTGCCTTGCAGGCGGAATTCTGCTTGGAACGGGACTTGGTGCAATAAGCAATCAGGTGCGAAAAGGACGAGCCTTGAATAACCGAAAGCGGAGCGTTTGTTGACATTGCTCCGCTTTTTTGATAAAATTATCTTATATCGGATAACTTTAACATAACTTTAACATTTGCGTGTTATAATTTAAAAAAGCCATTGGAGGTAAGCCGATGTTTAAAATATTGGTTGTTGAGGACGACCGCGAGTTAAACCGTACGGTCTGTACGTTTCTAAACCAAAGCGGGTATGAAGCAACGGGCTGTTTAGGCGCAAACGAGGCATACGACGCAATGTATGAAAACCTGTTCGACCTTATCATTTCGGATATTATGATGCCCGATATTGACGGCTTTGAGTTTGTGAAAACGGTGCGTTCGCTGAATAACGAGATACCCATTCTTTTTATGACTGCCCGTGACGATTTTGCTTCAAAACAGCGCGGTTATCGTGTGGGAATTGACGATTACATGGTAAAGCCTATTGACCTCGACGAGCTGTTTTTGCGTATCGGAGCGCTTTTGCGACGTGCGAAAATAGCGTCAAGCAGAAAGCTGGAAATAGGCAGCTTTGTCATGGACGCAGACGAGCACACGGCATATCTCGGCGATAAGGAAATAGCTATGACTTCAAGGGAATTCAGTATTCTCTACAAGCTGCTTTCCTACCCCAAAAAGACATTTACCCGCGCACAGCTTATGGACGAATTCTGGAACGCAGATACCGAAACTGCTCCCCGTGCCGTTGATGTGTATATGACGAAGCTGCGCAGCAAGCTTTCGGACTGTGATGATTTTGAAATCGTAACGGTTCACGGTCTTGGCTACAAGGCGGTGATAAAGTGAAAAAGGTTCTTAAAATGACAAGCAGTTTTTTTGTGTTTTTCGCACTTGTTGCTTTTACCATTACCTGCTGTATGACGCTGTTTGTATCAATCTTTACCGAAACGCTCGGTATTGAGCTGAACGGCAAGAATCTTGATTTTGCCGCAAAAATCACCTTTCTGAACGTTATTCTTCTGAGCGTTATTTTCTGCATTGTTGATGGAGTGCGCCGCAAAATCACGGTGGAACGACCTGTGAAACGCATAACCGAGTCTGCCGAAAAAATTACAAAGGGCGATTTTTCTGTGCGGATTAAAAAAGACGGCTTGGCAACTGACGAAAATTTCGCAAAAATAATTGACTGCTTTAACATAATGGCACAGGAGCTTGGAAGCGTTGAAACGCTGCGCACGGATTTTATCTCCAACGTTTCCCACGAGCTGAAAACACCTCTTGCAGTTATACAGAACTACGGAACAATGCTTCAATCCCCCGATTTGCCTGATGAAAAGCGAATTGAATACGCAAAGGGCATAACCGCAAATTCGCGCAGGCTGGCAAGCCTTATCACAAACATTCTGAAGCTCAACAAGCTGGAAAATCAGCAGATTTTCCCCACGTCTGAAAGGTTTGATTTAAGCGAACAGCTTTGCGAGAGCTTGCTCCAGTTTGAGGAAATCTGGGAGCAGAAAAGCATTGATATTGAAACGCAAATTCACGATGGAATAATAATCAACTCCGACACGGAATTGCTTTCTCTTGTGTGGAACAATCTGCTTTCCAATGCCTTCAAATTCACGGAAAACGGCGGCAAGGTTTCGGTTGTGCTTACCGCCGATGAGGATTTTGTTACCGTAAAGGTTACCGACACAGGCTGCGGAATTTCGCCCGAAACAGGAGCGCATATTTTCGAGAAATTCTATCAGGGCGACACATCTCACGCAATGCAGGGAAACGGTCTGGGGCTTGCTCTTGTAAAACGCGTTGTTGACATTATGCAGGGGAAAATTGCCGTGAAAAGCGAGGTCGGCAAGGGCAGCACATTCGAGGTTACGCTAAAAAGGGGTGAAATCGTTGGAGTGGAAAAAGCTGATTAAGCTGCTGTATCCGCCTGTATGGCTGATTGCAATACTTACTCCTATATGCACGGCAGCGCTGATTATCGTTTTTATGCTTGGCTATGACGAGCACCCGCTCGCCTACGCAGCGTACGTTCTGTCAGCCTATACGCTGACAGTTGTCGTGATGTGGTTAATAAAAGTCCTGCCCAAACATTATAAATCCGCAAAAAGCAAGGTTTATTCCCACCCGCTCGGAAACCGATTTATGACGGATATGCCTTTTCGCACTCACATTTCCCTTTACGGCTCGCTTGCGGTAAATCTGCTTTATGTGGCGTTAAATGTTATTTCGGGAATTATGTATAAGTCTGCGTGGTTTTTCACCCTCGCATTATACCATATGATTTTGGCTGTAATGCGGTTTTTGCTGGTGCGTTTTGCGAATCGTGTGGGAATTGGCAAAAACCGTTTCAAGGAACTTCGCCGTTCAAGACTGTGCGGGTTTATTCTGCTGACGGTGAACCTGTTTTTATCGGGTGCGGTGCTTATGATTGTTTACAGCGATAAGGGCTATGAGTATCACGGCATGCTGATTTATGTTATGGCAACATACACTTTTTATATTACCACGCTTGCAATAATCAACCTAAAAAAATACCGTAAACTCGGCAGTCCCGTAATGACAATGGCAAAAATCATAAATATGGCGGCGGCGCTTGTTTCAATGCTGTCGCTGGAAACCGCAATGTTTTCCGAGTTCGGAAAGGATATGTTGCCTGAAAATAAGCAGCTTATGATAATGCTGACGGGTGCGGGAGTAAGCATTATCATTGTAACGATGTCGATTTACAGCATTGTGAAAAATTCGGTTGAAATCAAGAAAATAATGGAGAATGACTATGGAGAATAAAGAAACCTTCAGCTACACCTACTCCGCAAAGCAGCAGGAGGAGATAAAGAAAATCCGCGAGAAATATGCCCCGAAAGAGGCAGACAAAATGGAACAGCTTCGCCGCCTTGATGAGAGCGTGACACAAAAAGGCACGGCAATTTCCCTTGTCGTTGGCATTATCGGTGCGCTTGTCATGGGCTTTGGAATGAGCTGCTGCATGGTGTGGACGGATACTTTGTTCGCCGTTGGGATTGTAGTGGGTATAGTCGGAATTGTTCTTGTTTCGGCGGCTTATCCGATTTACAATTATGTTGTGAAAAAGGAACGTGCGAAAATCGCTCCCGAAATTATACGGCTAACCGATGAATTGATGAAATAAAGATACCGTGCTGAAGCTAAAATCAGCACGGTATTTTCGTATCACAGCATTGGTGAAAATGCTCTTACAAGCGCACGGATAATTCTCTGCGGAACAGTGTTTTTTATATTGTTTCTGGTCATTTCTATGGACTGCTCTATGGTGGTGGTCACATCTTCCTTTATTTCCGCAAGAACCTCGTGCTTATAAAACCATACGCCGTTTTCAAAGTGATGAACCAGGCTGCGATAATCGAGATTAATTGTGCCCACAATTCCGTACTCGTCATCGGAGAGATAAACCTTTGCGTGAACAAAGCCCGGCTCGTATTCGTAAATCCGCACGCCCGCTTCTATAAGCCGCTTGTAATAGCTCTGCGTCATCATAAAAATTATCTTCTTGTCGGGAATGTGGGGAGTAATAATTCTCACGTCAACGCCCCGCATTGCCGCATTTTCCATAGCCTGACAAAGCTCGTTGTCAATTATGAGATACGGGCTCATCATATAGACGTAATTCTGCGCTTGATTCAGCATATTCATAATCATTATCTTTGCAACACGGTGCTTGTAAAGAGGGCTTGGACCATCGCCAAAAGGCACGATATAACCGCTGTCGGGGAGTGAAAAACCGCCTGTAAAACAGAGCGAGAAATCTTCGACGGGAGTTTTCACATTAAGCTCATAATCACCGAGAAAAATTGAGGTAAGCTGATTAACAGCCTCTCCCTCAAGGCGGATACCAACGTCCTTCCACTTGCCGAAAAGCTTCTTTTCGTTTATGTACTCGTCGGCAATATTCACACCGCCTGTGTAGCCGACCTTTCCGTCAATCACCATAATCTTTCGGTGGCTTCGGTTGTTGAACTCGTTGTCCGCCTGCCCTTTCAAGGGCGAGAAACGCACCGCCTTTATTCCATAGTCCTCCAGAATTTTGTAATAATCTCCGGGCAGGGTCAGCATACAGCCCACATCATCGTAAACCACACGCACATCAACGTCTTGTGCGGCTTTCTCTTTTAAAATCTCAAGAATACCGTTCCAGAAAATGCCCTCCTCGATAATAAAATATTCAAGGAAGATGAAATTTTCCGCTTTCTGCAAATCCTCAAGCATAGCCTTGTTCATATCCTCGCCAAAAGGATAATACTTTGACTTTGTATTGCGGTATATATGAGCAGCAGACAATTTGCAAAGGAGCTTTGCCTGCAAATAGCTTTTTTTATCTTCTTTTTCAAGCTCTGCAAACGCTTCCGAATCATCGGTATGAAGCTGCTGTTCCTGAATTTTTTTGATACGCTTTATCTGCTTTTTGGTTAGCTTACGGTTATAGAACATAAAGTATATCATAAACCCCGCCACAGGAACAAGGAGCGTTACCAAAAGCCAC
>JBJERM010000240.1:0-12449 GCA_051882315.1 Ruminiclostridium sp. | reverse complement strand
CCTAGCCGTTATGCGGTTTCCTAGCATCTGACGATTTCTCGCCACCCTGAAATATAGCTTTTTTTCGACAAGCTGCAAAATGTATTTAAGTTTTAGGTTTTTAGGTTAAAACTTAACTTTAACTGAATTATATATCAAAAACGTGTCCTTAAATATCAAATTAATAATATTTTTATCATAATTTTGTCTTAAAGGCACTTGATAAGTTCTTCACGAACACCGTCAAGGCGGCTATCGGAAATTCCGAAATCCAGCTCCTTGTAATTCCATGCACAGCGGGCAATCTTGTGCTTTTCAAAAACCTCGTGTATAGTTCTGTACCATTTCAGCGTGTCCTCTGGAGAAGCAACGTCAATCATACCGTACTCGCCGCAGTAAAGCTCGGTTCCGTTTTCCTCCGCCTTTTTAAGCGCCTCGGCAAACATTCTCTCGAAGTATTCGGGAGTAGTGCCGCTTTCCTCAAAGCTCATTCTCTCCTCGGGTACGATAAGGGGAGTCCAGTAGGCGCCCTGGTGAGTAAACTTCATAGGCTCGTAGCAGTGGAAATTATATACTATCTTATCGTCAGCGGGCTTTTCAAGATCCTTGACTGCTTCAACGCTGTTGTTCCAGTAGCTTCCTATAAGTATAACAGTATCGGGAGCATACACCCTTATCCGCTTTACGCACTCAGCGGCAATTCTGTTCCATTCGCCGATATATTTTTCCTCCGTAACCTCGTTTAAAATCTCAAAGGCAACGGTTTCCTGCAGCTTTCCGTAGCGGCGGGCAAATTCCTCCCATAAGCGCAGAAATCTTTCCTGTAATGCCTTGCTTTCAAAGAAGCCCTCCTCCCTTTCACCGAAATCAAAGGAAAAGCCTGCGGTTTTGTGCAGGTCCAGAACTGCGTTAAGTCCGTATTTTCTGCAAAGAGCAAGAGCATTCTCAATTCTCCTGAAGCCCTCCTCCTTATACCCGCCGTTTTCTGTCTCAACAATATTATAGTCCACGGGTATTCTGACGTGGTCAACGCCCCAGGAAGCAATTTTTGCAAAATCCGGTTCTGTAACGAAATTGTTCAGTCTGTCCTCGCTGTAATCGCACTGTGAAAACCAGCCGCCTAAGTTTACTCCCTTGTAAAAGCCTTTTTCTTTAAGCATAACATATTCCTTTCTTTGCCGCAGGCTCAATCCCCTTGGCGCAGCAGTTTTAATTTAAGCCGCCCTTTCATAGCGGCAACATAAGAATAACATTATGGGCGGGGATAAAATAACATAAATCGGCGGTTTATATCATTTTCAGGCTGTTTATATTATTATTTCAGCCCCAAAATTCTGATACATAGAACAATAATATTGCATAAATGACAAAATTATGATATAATTAGGGTGCGGCAGGTGTTATTATATTGTCATAAGGGGCGGGTAAAATCTACTGCCCGAAAAAGAGTAAACAACACACAGGAAAGGAATACTATTATGAAGAAAGTCATAGCTTTTATATCCGCACTTGCAATCCTTGCCGCAGCTGGCTGTTCCGCTCAGCAGCCGGCTGAAACCACGGCTGCAACAACAACAACAGCCGCAGAAACAGCGGCAGAAACCACAACAACGGCGGCAGAAACAACTCCTGCCACAGAAGAAAAGCCCGACCTTCCCGAGGGCGCAGTCTACGCAGACTTTTTAAGCGGTATCCCCGAGAGCTTTGAATGTTCGGACGGCTGGACAAACGGAAGTATGTTCAATGTAACATGGCGCAAGAAGAACGTAACCTTCGAGGACGGGAATATGCAGCTTACCATTGATAACGACCCTGTTCCGAATAAGGGTATTCCCTACTCCGGCGCAGAGTTCCGAAGCAAGGATTTCTATGGCTACGGCAGATACGAGGTATGCATGAAAGCAATAAAGAACGACGGCGTTGTAAGCTCCTTCTTTACATACACGGGACCCTCCGACAATAATCCATGGGACGAGATAGACATTGAAATTCTCGGAAAGGACACCACAAAGGTTCAGTTCAACTACTTCACCGACAGCAAAGGCAACCACGAGTATATGCACGACCTTGGCTTTGACGCCTCCGAGGATTTCCACGTTTACGCCTTTGAGTGGCACGAGGACAAGATTGTATGGTTTGTTGACGGCGAGGAGGTTTACAGCGCAGACAAGAGTATTCCCGTAACGCCCAGCAAGATTATGATGAACGTATGGTGCGGCACAGGAGTTGACGGCTGGCTTAATGCTTTCGATGACGCAAATCTTCCCCTTACTGCGGAATACAAGTATATAAGCTTTACTCCCTTTGAGTAATAGCTGCAATTTATAGATATATAGTGTAGAATAAAGAATAAAGGATATAAATAAATGAGTCGGGAGGTGCAGACGTGAATATCGACAAAAAGCTTTCCCATATTGAGTTTCTCAACAGAGAATACAACGTTACGCATCTTGCCTACGAAAAGGAAATCGCTTTCTACAACAGCATAAAAACAGGAAATATCGCTGAAGCAAAAAGACTTTTTGAGCCCTTCGACTGTGAGGGAATGGGTAAGCTCAGCGACGACAGCCTTCGCAACCTCAAATACCACCTTATAATAACCGTTGCCTTTATCACCCGTTACTGCATAGAGGGCGGAATGGAAATGGAAACGGCGTATAACTTAAGCGATATTTATGTTCGCAGTATCGACAAATGCCGCACCGAGGAGCAGGTGAATATGCTCCACAAGGAGGTTGTTGAGGACTACACCCAGCGAATGCACCTTATCCGCAAGACGAATATGTACCCAAAGCCGATAATCGTCTGTATGGACTACATTTACGACAACCTCCACACAAAGATTACCTTGGAGCAGCTTGCCGAAGCCGTTTCCTTAAGTCCTTCCTATCTCTCAAAGCTTTTCCGAAAGGAAACGGGCACCACAATTTCCGCCTACATAACCGCAAAGCGGGTTGAGGCGGCGGAAAATATGCTGAAATTCTCGGACTATACCTGCCTTGAAATATCGGAATGTCTTAATTTCAGCTCGGAAAGCCACTTTATATATGTTTTCAAAAGCCGCACGGGATATACTCCCAAGGCTTACAGGGAAAAATTCTTCAGAACCCGCTGGGGAGACAGAACCTCGGCTGAGAAGGACTGAATTACACTACGCAAAAACGCCCTCCGATATACTCTTTGTATCGGAGGGCGAAATTGTTTGCAATAATGCTGCGATTATTGCTTTCGGCTTGAAATCTGTGCTGAACATTAGACTGTTGCGAAGCGGTCTGAGATTTCTGCTTCTATATCAGAGCGTCTTAGGATAAAATATCCGCCCTTCTCTCCAAGGGGCACTTTTTTGGGTGCAGGAGGCGGCGCAGGCGCTTGGACAGCTTTTCCCGTTACTGTGTCTTCGCCGCTCCTCCGGGGATTCATATACCGGCGGATATTCATTCGTACACTTTAATTTCCGCAGGTAATTTTCTCTTCCGGCATCCCGGATTTCAACATATTAGTTGATGAGAGCTTATGATA
Source organism: Ruminiclostridium sp. (assembly GCA_051882315.1). Taxonomy (GTDB): domain Bacteria; phylum Bacillota; class Clostridia; order Oscillospirales; family Ruminococcaceae; genus Ruminiclostridium_E. The sequence continues at coordinate 8,951 of JBJERM010000240.1, read as the reverse complement.
CGATTAAAAAAGAGAGAAGTGCCGAAAATTTATGAATTTGTCTGCGGAATATCAGCAGAATAATCCGCCGAATATCTGCATCAATAATTTGCCGAACTCCTTTAAGTCCAAACCGCCGGAAACCTCTTCAAGCTGCTCGTCGGAAAGCTCACCGCTTGTCTTTGCTTTTGCGAGTACGAACTCCGTGAACTGCTCCTTTGTGCAGTCCACACCGTTTTCCTTAAGGAACTCCCCGAGCTTATGCCCGTCAGATACGCTGATAAGTCTTTCCGCAAGTTCCTTATCTGCCGTAATTTCGTCCCAGAATTGCTCCATAGTTTTCATAATGCGTACCTTTCCTTTCTGAATTATTTAAGGCAATACCGCATAATTATTGTCGTGCGATTGAGCCGTCAGATTTTTCGTCAGATTGTATAAATTGAGTACAGACTGGCTGGCGCCAGTCAAGCGAAATTTATGCAATATGACGGAAAAGATGCAAGCAAGCGTACGGCAAAGGCGTTAGCCGTTAATTGTGCGGTATTGCCTTAATGAAAAACGGCAGTCTTTTAGGACTTAGGATATTCCAAAGCCGCATAAGGTCAAAAAATGTAACGGGCGTTGAGCGGTGGATGGGCTATCTTATAGGTCCCTGCGGAGCGCTTTTGCTTAACGCAGTGCTTCAATCCTATCTTAACGTGTACTATACCGATGTTTTAAACCTTACGGATACATGGGACGGAATGTTTCTTGTAATATTTCCAATATTGTCAAAGGTGGTTGATATAGTTACAAACAGCGTTCTCGGCTATATTATCGACCACACCCGAACCTCTCAGGGCAGAGCAAGACAATGGCTGCTGCTGGCGGCGATACTCCTGCCCATAACAGGAATACTGCTGTTTACAGTGCCCGACGCAGGTGAGGAGGTTAAGGTATGGTGGGTTATAATTTCCTATAACCTGTACTACTCCTTCTCATATACGATTTACAATATGAGCCACAGTCTTATGGTGCCGCTGTCCACGAGAAACATCTCACAGCGCGGCAAGCTTTCGGTATTCAATCAGATTGCCCGCATAGTAATTTCAACCTTTATTGCGGCAATGCTGTTCCCTATGCTTATAATGCCGCTTATCGGCGCAGACCCTGCGGGCTGGATAACTCTTATGAGTATTCTTTCTATCCTGACTCTGCCCTTTACGCTTATTGAATACTATTTCACAAAGGAGCGTGTAACAGACGAAACAAAGGGGCAGAAGGAAAAGAAAATACCTTATCTGACGCAGCTTCGGATAGTTTTTTCCGACAAATACACAATGATAATGTTTGCTTTCTTCGTTATGAAGCTGGTGGCAAGTATTTTTAAGTCCTTCGGGCAGGTATATTTCTGCAACTACGTTGTGGACAGCTATATCAATGCTGGCGTGTTCGCCGGTGGTGCGAAGCCAAAGTTCTGTTTCGCTGACGGGATTAACCTTGCAGCTTGAAACTCCGTGCGCTCCCAGCGTGTTTATGCTCTGACGAAGAAGGTGCTTGTTCTTCTGGTGCAGGCATAGCTCGCTGCCGATAGGAAAGCCTCTCTTAGCGCATAAGTCAAAGGCTTTAAGCACAATCTCGCCTGCCCTGTCAATGCCCCGTAGCCAGTCGTGCATACCCTCGTCGCCGTCGTAGCTGATATTGAACTCAGGCTTTTGCCCGTAGCCTTCAAGCATATCAAGCAGCTTTTCATTCACCAGAAAGCCGTTGGAATAAATCTGCGTTAATGCAGTCTTTCTTTTAATCAGTCTGTAAAAACAAGAACAGCATAATTGTTTGCCAGGTCTGACAGCTGGCTTACGGTCATTCTTATCTGCCTGCGCCCTTCGTTAAAATCCATAATGAAGATTGTGGAAGCTCCCGTGCCTTCCTGCCCACAATTACATAAAAGTTGTCCGTTTCAACGTCGAAAAATTGTGTGCCGATAACATACTGAACCACTTACCTTGACGGATCTTATTCTGCGATTCTCTACTATTCCTGTTAAGTTTCTGAACAAACAGTCAACGATAACAGCGTCACCGAGATTGAATAAATAACTTGCGTTAGACTTTTCACGAACGATGCCGATATCCGACCAGTCTACACCCCCATCTACATACCCATACTCCGCACCACCAACTGCTTTTTCCAATTCATTTTCGGAAAGCACTCTGCCATCGATTTTCTTTTTGTCTGCGAAAGCCTTAAATTCCTCCGCCGTGCCGTCTACGTCATGTTCCGCAAGGAACTGCGCAAAATTTTCGCTCTTATAAACCTTGTCCAGTTCACGGGCGAGCGCTTCGTTCTGCATTGCTTCGCAGTGATAAAAATTTTAGTCAAATTTATCTATTCTTTACATCGCCATGATTTCAGATTTAACAAATATGGATTACATTATAATGTATAGCTTCCTACGGAGGAAATGGTTGATGATAATAATGCAGAGAAATGGAGCAATTTGAAATGAAAAGTATTAATAGCAAAAGTATATCCGTAATTATCGCAGCAGCAATACTTACGGCGGCATTGGCGGGATGCGGCAATAGCTCTGTCGGTACAGTTGAAAATGCCCAAACTGAGGCTGTCACGGAAAATACTTCAAAGCCCGAAAACACGACAAGCAAGGAAGCTGCGGAAACAAGCTTAACTGAGAGCAGCAGTACTGCAAACAATAATGCCGCAGACGCCCCTAAGGAGGCAAACGCTGACGTTTTCTGCTTTGAGTTTTCAATCGACAATGAAACCTACAAATTCCCTTTTAAGTATGCTGATATGGAAAAGAACGGCTGGGAATATAAAAAAGACGGTGGTGCGGAAATTGTAAAGGCTAATCAGTATCTTATAGGACTCAGAGTTGAAAAGGATGACCTTTCAATGAGCGTTCAGCCTCTCAACCTTACCGACAGCGAGATAACCGCAAGCGAAGCCAATATCGGCAAAGTGGTTCTTGACAGCTATTATATCAAGCCGGAAGCCCACGAGGTAAAATACGGCGAACTTACTCTCGGCACATCAACAATGGACGATGTAATTTCAGCGTTTGGCGAGCCGTCCTCAACCTATGAAAGCGAAAAAGCACCTACGATAACATATAAAAAGGAAACCTACTCAACCGTGAAATTCTGCTTTGACAACACCAAGGGCGGAATACTTGATAAAATTGAAATTCAGAATTTCTATGAAAATTGATTTTCTTATAAAAAAAGCAGACGGAGCAGCTTTGTTCCGTCTGTTTTTTGTATTACGCAATAGGCTGTTGGTAACGCAATATTACCCCGCCCTGTCAATTATTGCAGCAATTTCACTCAGCCTTTCTGCGGTAGATGATATAAGCTCCGGATTTGCAGCCGCAAAGTCGTTATGACCTTCGTACATCTCATTATCGGGCATTTTTATCCATACCGCAAGGGTAAGCTTATCCCTGCGGTAATCCAGCCGCATTTTCATTCCCCACGCCGAATAAATACGGTTTATAATATCCGTCAATCCCGATTTTACAGCGTCCTGCCACTTATCTCTCCTGACCCCGTTGTAGCTTAAAGTGACGTTGTTATCAAGCTCTGTTCCACCGCTTATATTAGCTTTCATATCGTATTTTCTGTCCCCTTTGTCGGACATATACTGCCCTAAGTTGTTTAAAGCGATTTGAGCACCGGGCAAGGGGTGATAATTTCCTGCATAAAAGCTTCCCGCCATATTGAATTTTTCACCGTTAAGAGGCTTTACGTCAAAAATCAGCCAGGTGTAATATTCGGTATCGTAATGCACATCGGGGCCTCTGTTGTTTTCTTCGGTGTAGCTTGGTCTTACCGTAACGAAAATACGGACAGAAGCAAAATTCTGCCCGAAAGCCTTTGTAAGCGTTCCTGCATAATAAAGCGGGCATTGACTAAGGTTCTGTACGCAGCTTGCACACTTTTTTCCCAGCTCCTTTTTGCTGATATTTTTCTCGTTTACCGAAATTTTCCAGCCGGGATATTTTTTGCTGAGCCTGTCCTTATATTCTCCCGAGAGGTATTTTTTAGTGCAGCTGCCGTAAGAATACCGCTCTTTTATTTTATAAATAATTCCGCCGATAATCATAACAAGCTCGCCTGCAACAACTAATACAAGCAGCAGAAACCACGGAACTATTTCAATATCAATATTAAATATTTTCATAAATATCTCCCGTTACAGCAGTTCGGAATGCACAATAAAAATATTTTCTCCGAACCCATGTTTGCAATTATGTGCATATTTTTTCAAGCTTAATTGTATTCAGGTACTGTAAAAAAATCAATCTCATTTGTGTTAAATTATGATAAGCAGTCTGCTTTACAGCAGACATAAGCGGGCTCCGGCGGGAGAGAACATCAAGCTCAAAATCCGATGTACCCTGCCAAAAAATAAGAAGTACTATATCTTTACAAAAAAATTTACTTTCCGATAACGTATGTCAAGAAATTTCTGTGCAAGATGACGGAAAAGATGCAAGCAAGCGTGCGGCAAAGGCACCAGCCGTTAATTGTGCGGTGTTGCCTTTATTCTTTTTTAACAGAAACGAAGTATTACAATTTACACAGCTGCTGTATAATATATCTGAATAAAAATAAAGGGAGAAGTGTAAATGAAAGTATATAATCATCTGTATCGTGATAAGCGAAAATTCAATATTTTTCTTAACGGTATCGGTATCGACCGGGAAGAAAAGGCTCTTGTGCGTATTCACAGTTCCGTACATTCTTCGGAGGAAATATCGGTTTTGGCAAAGGAAATAGGCGGATTTCTGCCAAACGCCAGCATTATCGGCTGCTCGGCTCCGGGAGTAATCTGCGACGGAAGAATTATAGAAGAAGCCTGCCTTGTGTCTATTGCAACCTTCGACGGGTGCAGCGCCCAGACCTTTTATTCCGAAGATGCAGACAGCGAAAAGGACCTTTGCGCCCAACTGTCCGAAAAGCTTGTGAAGGGAAGAAACGGCTTTATGCTTCTGTTTCTTCCCGCTTCTTATACAAAGGGAATAAGGCTTGTGGAGCTGATGAATAAACGGCTTCCCGAAGTAAAAATGCTTGGCGGAGCAGCAGGCTTCAAGGATAAAAAGCGAAGCTCCTTTGTTCTTGAGGGGGCAAGAGCTTCAAATTCCGCCGTTGCTGCTGCATTTATAACCTCGGATAATCTCTTTGTGTATGAAAACTATGTTTGCGGAGCAGACAGCTCGGGACAAAGCTGCAAGGTAACAAAAACACATAAAAACCGTATTCTCAGGGTTGATGAAAAAAGCGGCGGGGAGTGGTACTCTCAGTTCCTTGACAAGACCGAGCTTGCGAAGGATTCCGACCTGTCGCTGCTGTTTCCGATAATTCGGGAAAAAGACATTAAGCTTCCGTTTTTTGTGGACTACGAACATAAAAAGGAGGAGCGTCTGAGCTTATCCTGCGAACTTCCGAAAGGCTCCGTTGTCTACTCGGGATATTTCAATCCCCAAAAGACTCTGGAGGAAATGCGTGCGGTTTATGATGATATAAAAAAGAACCCGTCGGAGATACTTTTTGCCTATGATTGTCAGTCGAGAATGATTGTGATGCATAGCTGCGCCAAGTGGGAAAATGAGCAGTTCGCTTCTACAAGCATAAGCGGCGCACTACTTTCGGGCGAAATTATACGGCAGGGAAATAAGAATTACTACGCAAATTTTACCTTTGCGATAGCCGGCCTTTCCGAGAATAAGGATTCTCATATCCCCCTTCGCAGCCGTGACCTTACAGACGGGTCAGCCATAGCGCAGAACAATGTGAAGGCGGTAAACTACCTGCTTGCTTCCTCCAACAGGCAGCTGAGCGAACAGCTTGAAAACCAGCAGGACAAGATGAAAAATTCTCTGCTTCGCAACGAGGCGCTGGGGCTTGATAATCAGTACTGCTATCTTTATGACAGGGAACATTCGGGACTTGATAAGATTGCCATGTACAGCCTTACAAACGAGAAAATGCTTAAGCTTTTTGTGGGCAGAAAGGAAATATTCGATGAGCTGAAAAGGGTTTATGCTAAGGTTTCCGAAAAGCTGGGAAAGCGCAGCGACTGCAAAAAGAAAATACATATTTACAGCTACGAAGCCTTATCGCTGCTTATTGCGGCGGAGAGTGGAATTTCCGAGGAGGAATTTGAGAATATTGCAAGGGAGATTTTCGATTATCTCAATAATATCACTCTTGAGGATGTGCGGCTTTCCTATCGGTGTGCAGTGGTGGGCGACCACAAGGAGCCGCTTCACAAGGCGGAAACAGCGCTCCAGTTCGGCGCTGAACGTGGTATTCCCTTTGTAAAATATTCGCAGATTTCGGACAGCGTTTTAGACGCCACGGAGGAGATACATATTTTACAGGTAATCCGTGACGCTATTGCCGAGGAGAGGGTAATTCCCTATTTTCAAGGGATATATGACAACAGCAAAAAGCGCTTCGGGCTGTACGAATCGCTTATGCGGATAGCGGATAAGGAGGGGAAGATATACTATCCCGATAAATTCCTGCCCGTATCAAAAAAGTATAATCTGTATGAAATGCTGTCGGTGGTTATGGTGAAAAAGGTAATGGAAATGTTCCTTGACAGCGATATAATGGTGTCCATAAACCTTAATGTGCGTGATCTTTACGACCGTGAAATGATAAAGGTAATTTTCGGCTATCTTGATAAGGCGGCGCACCCGGAAAATTTCGTGTTTGAGCTGGTGGAAACCGAGGCAGTTACAGATTACTGCTATTTAAAGCAGTTCGCCGATAAAATCCACGAAAAGAAAGCCAAAATCGCAATCGACGATTTCGGCAGCGGCTTTTCAAATCTTATGCATATTCTTCGCATTGACGCAGATTTCCTTAAGATAGATGGGGAAATTATCAGAATGATTTGCGATGATGAAAAGAGTATGCAGTTCGTAAGTATTTTAAGCAGCTGGTGCAGTAATCAGAAAACTCAGGTTGTTGCAGAGTACGTTGAAAATTCAGAGATACAGCGCAGCATTGAGAATATGGGCATATCCTTTTCCCAGGGCTATCTGTTTTCAAAGCCCCAGCCCTGGCAGAATACGCAGAACGCCTGAAAACATATATACCTGCTTATTTACCAAAAGAATCTCTTACAAGGAGCGAGCAGCTTATGGAGGAGTCTGAAATTGAATGTAAAGCAGACAAATTCACAAAAATTTCATTGATCAATCAATGCTCTTTCGCATAATCAGACTATATTATCTATGAACAAAAAAACAATAAGAGAGGTATATTATGTGTAGAAACACTGAAAAAATCATCGCAGCAATGGCAGCCTGCTCTCTGCTAAGCGGCTGTGCGGGACAGAGTGCTCAGAATGAAAGTAAGCAGGACAGTATGACTGAGATCGCAACGATACAAGAAATATCGGAAAGCACACAGGATGAAGCGACTGCTGAAACAGATGACATTCAGCAGGAAACCGCTGTAAGCGCGCCTAAGGTGACTACGATAACCGAGGTATTCGGCGACGGAGAGAAACCCTCTGCTGCTGCAATAGAATATCCGACAGAAATCGACGCCTCTTCCCTTTCAACAGACGACTTTGAGGTAGAAAATCAGACTATTGAGGGAATATTCACAAACTCCGAAGCCGGTATTACAGACAGCAATGTTCCCGGGCGATTCGTTATCCTGAAATTTGCCTATGAAAACACCGAAAGTGCAGGCGGCTCAATGGGCAGGGAGCAGGGCGGCAATCCTGATCGGGGCGGCATGGACGGCGGCTTTATGCACGGCGGTACTGAGGGTGAATTTGAGCGCAACGGTGGCGTGGACGGCGGAATGAAGCCCGGCATGGGTGCCGATGTTGACGGCGGCATGGTCGGCGGTGACGCAGGTGTTGATGGAGGCAGAGGCAATGCACAGGGTCAGTCATTTGCGGACTTGACAGTAACAGTGCTGCAAAAGGGTGAGATTTCCGGCACTGACGGCACAGTTTATCAGAGCAGTGACGACGCGTTGGAAAACGGCGAAACAATCCGGCTTGGTATACAGGATTTTGAGCTGTTTGAATACACCGACCCCGACACCGGCTATACCATTCCATACAGCTTGTATCTTCCTGATGATTACGATGAATCAAAGGAATATCCTTTGCTGTTCTTTGTGGCCGACGCAGGGGCGAACAGCGACGACCCTATCGGCAATCTTACACAGGGAAACGGTGCGACAGTCTGGGTAACTCCCGAGGAGCAGGCAAAGCATGAGTGTATAGTGCTGTCTCCGCAGTATACCAATACTTTGGTCAGCTCAATAGGCTCTCTTACAACCGATGAAAATATATGGACAGATGGTCTTACCTTGGTTTCTGATCTTCTGCATTACGTTATCGAAGAATACAGCGTTGATGAAAACCGCATTTACGGAACGGGACAGTCGCAGGGCTGTATGACAAATATTGCGCTCAGCGATAAGTATCCTGATTTATTTGCCGCTCAGCTTCTGGTAGCAGGTCAGTGGAATGTGGAGGAAATGGCTGCAATGAAGGACAAAAATCTCTGGATAGTCGTATGCGAGGGCGACTCAAAGGCATACCCCGGAATGAACGAAGCAACGGCAAGCTGGGAGGCTCTGGGTTCTTCCGTTGCAAGAAGCGATATGTGGGACAGCACAGCTTCACCGGAGCAGCTTGATAAGCTTGTGGCACAGACTGAAAGTCAAGGCTGCAAAATCAACTATACAGTATTTGAAGGCGGAAACCATACCTACACATGGACAGTTGCGTATAATATAGAGGGGCTTCGTGACTGGCTGTTTGCTCAGACAAAGTAAAGACAGCCCCCTTTCAGGAATTTTCATAAAACAGTAACGGCGGTTAGTAACAAGTTCGCTGACTGTGTAAATGAATAATAGCATAAGACCGCAGAGATTATTCTGCGGTCTTAGTTTGTTCAAAAAATCTGAAATTCTTAGGAAATTGTTCCA
>JBJERM010000239.1:0-3663 GCA_051882315.1 Ruminiclostridium sp. | reverse complement strand
ATCTGGTCTTACTTGTGCGGGAGACCTTGCGAAAATGGGCTATAAGGTAACCGTATTTGAGGCATTGCACCTTGCAGGAGGGGTGCTTGTCTACGGTATCCCGGAATTCAGACTGCCCAAAACAATAGTTCAGCACGAAATAGAAAATCTAAAGAACCTCGGCGTTGATATTGAAACAAACGTTGTTATAGGCAAGACAATTGAGATTGACGAGCTGTTTGAAAAGGGCTACGAGGCTATTTTTATCGGCTCGGGCGCAGGACTTCCCAGATTTATGAACATTCCCGGCGAAAATCTCAAGGGCGTTTACTCCGCAAATGAATTTCTAACGAGAGTCAACCTTATGAAGGCCTACAAGCCTGATTCCGATACTCCCGTAAAGAACAGCAGAAGCGTTGCGGTTATGGGCGGAGGAAACGTTGCTATGGACGCAGCCCGCTGTGCTAAGCGTCTCGGAGCAGAGAGCGTTTATATAGTCTACCGCCGTGGGGAAGAAGAAATGCCCGCAAGAAACGAGGAAATAGAGCACGCAAAGGAAGAGGGTGTTATCTTTAAAACTCTTACCAATCCTGTTGAAATCCTCGGAAACGAGCATAAGTTTGTAAACGGTATGAAGTGCGTTGAAATGGAGCTTGGTGAGCCTGACGAAAGCGGCAGAAGAAGACCCGTAGTAAAGGAAGGTTCGGAGTTTATTCTCGATGTTGACTGCGTAATAATGTCAATCGGCACAAGCCCCAACCCCCTTATCAGAAACACCACAAAGGGACTTGACACCAACAAGCATGGCTGCTTTATCGCCGACGAAAACGGACAGACCTCAAGAGAGGGCGTGTTTGCAGGCGGCGACGCCGTTACAGGAGCGGCTACCGTAATTCTTGCTATGGGCGCAGGAAAAACGGCGGCTAAGGCTATGGACGAATATATAAAATCAAAGCATAACTGATATAAATACAAAAACTCCCGAAACGTAAAGCTTCGGGAGTTTTTATCATTTGAAATTTTCGCTTACAAGCCATTCCTTTGCCTTTTCAAAGTCATTTATAAAGTTAAGAGCAAAGAGGCACCGTAAAGCGCTATTTTATCGGATGTCAATGCCGTATAAATAAAATACTTATTTGTAATATTAATCATTTATCCGAATATCAGACCTGCAATAAGATTAACAACAAAACAGCAAATAACCCCCGCAGCAGTAGGTATAAGAAACGCCGCCGCCGTCCATTTAAGGCTTCCAGTTTCCTTTTTTATGGTCATTAGCGTCGTTGAGCAGGGCCAGTGCATAAGGGAGAAAATTATAAAGCATACTGCCGTAACGGCGGTCCAGCCGTTGGCGGAAAGTATTCCGAAAAGCTCCGTAAGGCTTTCTGTTTCGGTGAGAGTACCGCTATTCATATAGGTCATTATTACTATGGGCAGGACGATTTCGTTTGCAGGCAGTCCCAGTATAAATGCGGTAAGAATAACTCCGTCAAGTCCAATCAGCCGCCCGAATGGGTCGAGAAATTCAGTACAATAGGAAAGAACCGAGGTATCGCCGATATATATGTTTGCCAGCAGCCATATTACTGCGCCCGCTGGCGCTGCAACAGCCGCCGCTCGCCCGAGAACGAAAATAGTTCTGTCAAAAATCGACCGTATTATAACCTTGCCAAGCTGTGGCTTACGGTAGGGCGGAAGCTCAAGTGTAAAGGAGCTCGGTATGCCTTTCAGTAGTGTTTTAGAAAGGATATTTGAAACAATAAGTGTTGCACCAACTCCGAGAATTATAACAAGAGTAACTGCCGCCGCAGAAATAACTGAACCGCCGAAACCTGAGACTGCACCCGCAAAAAATAAAACGGATAGAGTTATTATTGCAGGAAATCTTCCGTTACATGGAGCAAAGGCATTTGTAAGTACCGCAATAAGTCTTTCTCTCGGTGAATCTATTATGCGGCAGCCAACTACCCCCGCTGCATTACAGCCAAGCCCCATGCAGAGAGTAAGAGCCTGTTTTCCGCATGCACTGCACTTTTTGAAGGGTTTATCAAGGTTGTATGCTATTCGTGGCAGGTATCCCGAATCCTCAAGCAGGGTAAAGAGCGGAAAGAAAATTGCCATTGGCGGAAGCATAACCGAAACCACCCATGAAAGAACACGGTACGCCCCGTCAAGGATAATGCCCTTAAGCCACGGGGGCGCACCCATAGAAGCAAACAGCTCTTCAAGCCATTTGCCCAGTTGTGAGAACAAGTCGGAAAGCAGGGCAGAGGGGTAATTTGCGCCTGTAACGGTAATCCAGAAAATTATCATAAGAAGCAGTATCATTACAGGAAATCCCGTTGCCTTGCTTGTAAAAATGCGGTCAAGCTTTCTGTCGATTCCGTCGTAAGGGCGGCACTTTGCTTCTACTGCGTCTATACATATATCCTCGGCGGTAAGCACCACGGAAGCCGCAATCATATCCTTTAATTCCTCGCTGCCGATTCCGCAGCTTCCCAGCATCTCCGAAGCCTTGCCGACTACGCTTTTTACTTCGGGTATTTCCTCTATGTCAAAGCCGATATATTTCCTGATTTCCTCTTTAAGTGATTCGTCTCCGTCAAGCAGTCTGAGGCTCAGCCACCTTGCGGGAAGCTTACCCTTAACCGCCCTTGAAACGGCGGGTTCAAGCAGGGAAAGAGCCTGTTCGATTTGTGTTATGTAGCGTATTTTAAAGGGTTTTCTTTCCTCTTTTTTTAGTGCAGCAGCTTCTATCGCCAAGATTAGTGAAGAAAGGCTTTTTTTCTTGCGGGCAATAGTACTTATCACGGGAACTCCGAGCCTTTCGGAAATCTTGTCAAGGTCTATTGAGATGCACTTTTTTCTTGCTTCGTCCATAAGGTTTACGCAGACAACGCAATTCCCCGTAATTTCAAGGGTCTGGATAACAAGGTTCAGGTTTCTTTCGAGGCAGGTAGCGTCGCATACCACAACAACCATATCAGCCCCGCCAAAGCAGATGAAATTCCGCGCAATTTCCTCCTCCGCCGAGTGTGCCATAAGTGAGTAGGTGCCCGGTATATCCACAAGCAGGTAAGACCCATTTTCGGTGCTGAAATGCCCCGAAGCGTTAGATACTGTTTTTCCCGCCCAGTTTCCCGTATGCTGGTTCATACCCGTAAGGGCGTTAAAAACCGTACTTTTGCCAACATTTGGATTTCCTGCTAATGCGATAACCTTTTCATTATCGCTGTTTTTCTTAATCGGAAGCTCGTTGCCCATGGTTTTTCTACCAGTTGAGTCGGAAGTAAGTCCCATTTACAGCGCCTCCTTTTTTATCAGAATATTCTTGCAGTCCTCTGAGCGGATTGCAATTACTGCACCCCGTACAAGAAAGGCTTTTGGGTCTCCGAAGGGGCTTTTTCCCACACATTCGATTTTCGTCCCCTCCACAAGTCCTATATCTATAAGCCTGCGGCGAATTGCGGGCTTGCCTGCGACGGCGGTTATTCCTGCCTGCTCTCCGGGCTGCATATCGTCAAGGCTGTTTATATCATTCATATCGTTTTTCTCCTCAGAATAGGGTTATAGCTGTTGTTTTACTTAAATTATATGCCGTTTTGATGATTGAGTTACAGCAAGCTAAGTTTGATTATATGTTAAAATGTACACATCAAGCTATAACTTTAAGAAAATTTAAAG
>JBJERM010000238.1:0-3664 GCA_051882315.1 Ruminiclostridium sp. | reverse complement strand
TTTGGAAAATTTCACATAAAATCTATTGACAAATGCCGAAAGGATAGGTATAATATAACAGGATATTTAACTGGATATTTTTACATAATGTTTTTATGGAAAATGGCAAAAAATTTCCAGGGAGGTATTTTTATGACGAATAAACTAAACGTCCCATAGCCATATTTACTGTTGTGGCTATGATGCTGTATCTGCCGAGCGGCACAGATTTTACAAGCTGGATGCCATAGGCAACAACTAAAACAATACACAGGTACGTTTAACGGAAACGAAAAAACCATAAGCGTATTGTATCTCAATAATAAATGGACCAATGATGAAGTCGGCTTGTTCGGTAAGATAGGAAGCGGCGGCAGCGTTTCAGTTATCGGCGTTATTGATTCCTATATACCTGGCTATTGTGGCAGTCAGGACTAACAAACAACTCAAAAAAACAGCAGACAGTATTCACGCTGCCTGCTGTTCCTTTAAAGGAGAAACTATGAAAAAAATATCAAAATACATAATTTCGGCGATTCTGTCGGTGTGTCTGTTCTGTTTTTCGGCAATATCGGCGCTTGCCTACACCGAGGGATATTTCAGATACGAGATAACCGACGGCGTGCTTACAATAACCGAATATTTCGGCAGGGAAGAGAACGTCACCGTGCCGAATATGATAGCGGGCACGCCGGTTTCCGTTATCGGCGAGAATGTTTTCCCCGAGGGTTGCGGAGTTAAGAGGGTAAACCTCCCCGATACAATTATGAAAGTGCACTCAAACAGCTTTGCGGGCAGTATAACGGTTGTCTATGAAAGCAATATCATAGCCACAACAACCACAGCTGCTCCGCAAACGGGAACTGCCCCCGAAATAGTTACAACCCCGCAGAATACAGGCGGAAATTCTACGGTAACAAGTGGGAGCAGCGCAACCAGCAAGAGCAGTGCGGAAAATGCCCCCGTTATTACAGGAACAAGAATTGAAAACGGCGCTGTTTACATTGAGGAAGATACCGACGGCGAGGACGAAATCGAGGACATCGGCGAAGGCGGTATGGAGGAGGACGAGAACCTAATCATTGAGATTACCCCCTCCGAAACGAGTACACCAAGCTATATAGAGTTTGTTCCCGGCGCCGGAACAGTTTCCGAAGCCGTTACTACAAAGTCGGCGGTAACAGAAGGAGAAACAGCAGGCGCTTCTGTTGATGAAAACGGAGAAGCAACAACTACTGTCGCAGAGGATAAGCCTGTTACGGCGGAAGATGGGGCTATTGCAGAGCCCGTCGATAATACTCCTGCGCCCGAAAACAGCGCTGAAGCTCCCGCAGAGAAAGCACAGGATAACAATATGCTTACGTCGGTAATTATTTATGCAGTTGCTGTAGTAGCGGTTGCGGTTGTCGGAATAATAATTTTTGTTAAGCGGAAGAAATAATGAACGAGATGTTTATAGTAAAAGAGGCGGTATATCGCAAAATTGCGGATAAGCTGCTTGACTATGATACAGTACATTTTGTATAATGAAAATAAGGGTAATCTCGGTTGAAATTGCCCTAATTTCTTATGATAATTATAAAAGTAAAATCATTCATAAAGCAGTAATATAGCTTTACTCCTGAAGGCTTATTACAAATCCAAATGCCGACCGAGGTATGATTCTTTGAAACAGAAAAAAGGACTTTGCTGTCGAGGACTTGGATGCTACAGCATATAAGGATTTTAAAATTACGGAAGCATTTGCTTTCAAGCACAATATGTTTTTTGTTTCAGCTAATGAATTTGCAATTTTACGCGTTTTGCGGGCAGCTTTTCGGTCGAGGTGTGACTCGGTCACCAAAGGTCATAACTGTAAGCCCGGATTTCAGGCACTTCCGGACATTTATCTATAGACTTTAGGGAGCGTTCTTTATCACGACCTTTATCATTTTGCAATAGCTGTCTGGGCGATTTTTTAGATATTGCAGCACCGCAATTTAATTTGACAAATAAATTACTATTGTTGACAAATTATACAAAATGTGGTATGATAATTGTATCAATTGATGAAAAACATTACATACTCTTGCTGTAAAAACAGAAGTCTTTATGTGAGAGTCGGAATTTATGAATGATTTTGTGATATTTGATATTATATTTAGGAAGTGATCAAGTGAACTCAAGAAAGTTTTTTGCACTATCTTTCTGTCTTGTAATGTCCGTTTCAGTTTTAGGCGGCTGTGCTGCAGACACTGAGTCTAAAAGCTACGATGATTATGTGGTAAATACTGTCGCTGAATTTAATGAACAATCCCGGACCGATATGGTATCAGATGCCGGTATCTCAAAGGAAGATATAAATGTAGGAGTTCTGTACATATCCGACCCTGCTGAGGGCAGCGGATATTCCTACACTCACGATCTGGGCATACAGGGAATGCAGAAAAATCTCGGTATTTCGGACAGTCAAATACATCGCATCATTGTTGATGATTCGGATGCCGCAGCTACAGAGCAGGCAATAAATACCCTTGTCGGGGACGGCTGCAATGTTATCTTCACCACAAGCTGGGGCTATATGGAAACGACCGCTGCCTGTGCGGAGAAATATCCCGATGTATATTTCTCACACGGAACGGGCTATCTTTCCAACGGAAAGAACTTCACCAACTACTTCGGACGAATTTATCAGGCAAGATATTTGAGCGGCATTGTTGCAGGACTTAACACGGAGTCGGACAAGATAGGATATGTTGCGGCAATGGGTACCGAAAGCTCTGAGGTAACGGGAGGAATTGACGCATTTGCATTGGGCGTTTATTCCGTAAATCCCGATGCTGAAATATTAGTCAAGGTTACAAACAGCTGGTATGACCCCGATCTTGAATCACAGTATGCGTTCGATCTTCTTGACGTAGGCTGTGATGTTATAGCTCAGCACGCCGACACGGCTTACCCTGCGATAAATGCGGAAAGCAGGGGCGCTTATGCTATCGGATACAATTCCGATATGAGTAAAGAGGCTCCCGATTCGGTGCTGTGCAGCGTAATATGGACATGGAGCGCTTATTATACCGAGGCTGTTCAGAGTATTATCAACGGCACATGGAATGGCGAGAACTACTTCGGCGGACTTGCAGAGGGACTTGTGGGCATTACAAATACGTCTGATTTCTGCAACCCCGAATGCGATGAAAAGGTTGCCGAGGCAACACAGAAGATGCTGGACGGCAGCTTCAACGTTTTTGACGGTGTGATCGAAACAAATACCGGCGAAACGGTGGGCGAGGAAGGCTCTACTCTCAGTGATGCGGAAATAACAGGCGGCATTGACTGGTATTTCAAGACCGTGACCGTGCTTGAATAAAGGGGGAATATGAAATGAAAGTAAGCATACTTGCTAAATTCCTCTGCGGAGCGGTTCTTCCTATTCTTGTTCTGGGCGGAGTAATTTACTACATTGCCGAAACAACTTTCCGAAGCTCTGTTCTGGAACAAGCTAAAAATGCGATGAGAAATACGGCTACCTGTACTCTTGCCGCTTATGAAACAAATTCGGGAGAATACTATATTTCCAAAAACGGCGATGTCTGGAAGGGCGGATATAATATTTCTCTTTCCGACAATCTTATAGACGGTATTGCAGGCGATGACGGAACGGTTGTAACATTCTTTTACGGTGCGGACAGAATAATGACCTCCG
>JBJERM010000237.1:0-3665 GCA_051882315.1 Ruminiclostridium sp. | reverse complement strand
AAACGCCCCGCATACGGTGACCGCAGTTTATACCGAATAAGCCGTCCGGCTCTCCAAAGGAGGTGCCCGAAAGCGGAGAGTAGGAAAGCTCATAACATCGGTGACAATGACAGCGTTTTATGTGCTGCTGTATTATGTCTGGCGCAGCCGCTACAAAATCAGCGGAAAGCCCGCTGTTACAGCGGCGGTCTGGCTTTGTGCGGCGGTTCGTGTGGCACTTTGCTTAATGCCGCAGAACATGTGGACAAGTCCTGATGCACCGCTTTCCTGGGGCATTTATCGGAATATCCCATTTGCGGTGCTGGGCGGAATAATTGTGGTGCTGTTTTTGCAAAGCGCAAAGAAATGCGGCGACAGAGATTTCCGTTTTCTATGGCTTACCGTTGTGCTGAGCTTCGGATTTTATATCCCTGTGGTTCTTTTTGCGGACGCAGTTCCGCTTATCGGTATGCTGATGATACCGAAAACCTGCGCCTACGTCTGGACGGTTCTTATCGGATTCAATGCAATGAGAGGAGATTTCAAAAATGAAAAAGTGTCTTAATATTTCTATTATTTATGCAGCTGCGGCAATGGCGGGCGGCGTTTTCTACCGTGAATTTACCAAGTTTAACGGTTTTGACGGAGTAACCGTTCTCGGAAAGGTACATACTCACCTGTTCCTGCTGGGAATGATAGTTTTTCTTCTTGCAGCACTTTTCTGCGGGCATTTCAAGAGCCTGCACGAAAAAAAGCTGTTTAAGGCATTCCTGTGTGTATACAATATTGGCGTGCCGATTACGGCGATTATGATGGCGGTGCGTGGAGTTACCGAGGTTCTCGGAACAGAGCTTTCAAAGGGCGCAAACGGCGCATTTTCGGGGATTGCGGGCTTAGGTCACATAATAACGGGAACAGGAATTGTGCTGCTGCTTGTGGCGCTTAAATCCGCCGCAAAGACAGAGGAAATTGAATGAGCAAGCCCTTTTACCATGTTAAAAAGCGTACCCTGCTGGCGATAGCAGGCTGCGTATGGCTTATTGCAGGGTTCAACGTTGCACGGCTTGGGATAATTGCGTACTCGAATGTGGAATTTTCGTTCTGGCAGCCGCTTGTTTCGCTGGCGGTGTTCGCAGCCTTCGGTATGATGTTCTATAAAATGAGCAGCAAGCATCACCGCCGCATACGGGGCTATGCCGAACCAACCCGCCCATTCTGGAATTTTTTCGACATAAAAGCATACTGCATAATGGCTTTTATGATGGGTGGAGGTATCTGGCTGCGCTATTCGGGACTTGTGCCGGAGCTGTTTATTGCGGTATTCTATACAGGGCTTGGCTGTGCGCTTGCGGGTGCGGGCGTTTTGTTCTGGGTGATGTTTTTCAGATATAATAGTGGTTTAGCGGCTGAATGAATACTTTTACGAAGGATAAAGTAAGCGCCTTGATGCATTTGATTGCATCGGGGCGCTTTGTCGTATAATGATGTTATATATGGAGAAGAATACATCTGATTTACGCCAGTCCGCTGTCCAGAATAAGTGCGGGATTTGCAATAATTGCGGAAACCTCATCACGGGACAGAAGCCTTGTACCCTGAGTACCCTCAAGGAATATCTCCTGAGTTATCTCCACAAGGTCAAAAGACTGTTCAAGGACAGCCGTAACCTCAGGGATTACAACCTCGTCAAGCGCCTTCGCAAGGACAAGAGCGGCAAGGAGCTGATTGGTTGAGTTCTTGTATTCAGACGATGATTTTTTCAGCTTATTTACCGCTTCAATCATTCTGTCAAGAACCTTAAGGCTTTCATTATACAGATTCACATAATTTTCGCCGTACTTTTCCGAATCCTTGTATTCCTCCCTGAAGCTATCCCTTATTGCAGTAATCTCGTCATAAATCTTATCATAATCAGCGGTCATTATTGATGAAATATCGGAGGTGTCTATTCCTGCCACAACAAGATTAAGAGCCGCTATAGCGCTTTTCTCCATTAAGTTTGCAACAGCCTTTTTCTCCTTTAATTCAGCACGGGTTTCGTTTCCCACATAGACGTCGCCGTCAAGGAAATAGTGGTCGATCAGGAATCGTGTAAGGCGGTTCTGTTCATCGGGAGTAAGAGTAAAGATAGTTTTTATGCCTATTCCATCACTGCTGTCTGGAAGAATACCGCCTCTTGTAAATTCAGTTATAATCTCTTCTTCTATCGGCTCGGTTTCGGTAATAACGGGAGTTGTAGTTGTAGTTGTTGTATTGGTGGCAGTAGTGGTGGTAACGGGCGGAGCGGTTTCCGGGGGAGTAGTTTCCTTTATAACAGGCTTCGTTTCCATAACGGTAGTAACAAGAGCGTCGCCAAGCTCCTGCTTTGCCTGCTCCTCGGCTTTATTAAGCTCGGCTTCAAGCTGGTTTTGCATAATAATCTCTGCAAGAGTTTTATCCCTTTCATTAACCTCAGCCACATAAGAACCGGTAAAGTATATTGCTCCGAAAAGGCTGACTGCACCAACCGCAAGTATTATAATAATTTTCAGTATTTTCATAAGTAGTTTCCTTTGGTTAAATAAGCTTCTTTCCGCCGAAATCCTTTGTTCTTACTGCAATACGGCAAGCCCCGTAAACTGCGATTGAAGCGGCAATAAGTACTGCAATACGGATAAGCTGGCTTATAAATCCTTTTTCCGGAATCAGCATATCCGACAAGCCGAGAATTATCCCGATAAGTAATGAGGCAAGCAGTCCTGCGTCCTCTCTGCCGCAAAGGACAGAGAAAAGCAGATTCAAAAGCCCGCATAGAATGTACAGCATAAGCACTGCGGTGCAGGAAGCTGTAATTGTGGGAATCGGGGACTGAGCAAAATCCGAGTAGGGCTGACCGGAGAATACACGAAAGCCTACAAAATCGCTGCTCCATACATCGCTGAAGCCGAATACCTTATAGCTTACTGTGAAATCAAACAGAAGAACTGCACCAAAGAAAATAAGAGCATTTACGATATAGGTAATAAGCTTTATGTTGAGCCATTCCCTGCGGCTCTTGTGGCGTAACACGGCGGTTGCTCCGAAGCCGCTGTCAAAGGTTATTCGGCTTACTGCAAAAAGAAAGGCGGGAAGATAAATAAACACGATATTCATTGTATCGGACAGTATCAGATACATTACCTCAAGGCAGGAAAAGGTTGCCATATCCGCAAGGTCTATGTACTTGTACACGCTTACAACAGCGGTAAAAGCAATAACAGCCAAGGCAAGACACCACCTTGCTGCGGGAATATGGGAGGAAAGGCTGTAGGAAAGCTTTGAAAGCAGTTTCATCTTCTGTTACCTGCCTTTCCGGATAATGTGAGGACAAAGCCGAGAGCCGTAAGGCAAAGGGGAATTATAAAGCGCTCGACGGTTATTTCGCCGCCGTAAATTGCAGGTGCAATATCAAGTGGCGGGTAGTATTTTTCAAGCTTAAGGATTGGAAAGGCGTATATGCATAGCATATAAAGCACCTGCGGCATTACAAGAGGCACATAATTATGCCTGTTCACAAAGGTAAGTCCGTAGGAAATTACAGCGTATGAAAAGCCGAAAATGAGAGATAAAAGAAGAACCTTTAAATCATAAGAGAAATCGCTTATTCCGCCTGTGAAAATGCAAATGCAGAAAAGTATAAGCTGAGGTATAAAAAGCGCTGCTGCGCC
>JBJERM010000236.1:0-12511 GCA_051882315.1 Ruminiclostridium sp. | reverse complement strand
TCTTTAAATATTTATAAAAATCCTTGCACTTTAGTTCGTCCTTCAGGACGAAATGAGCTTGACATTAAGTAGTGTGTACGGTGCAAAAGCGCACAAAGTGCGCTTTTGCACCTTCTCAAAGCCTGTTTTTCAGGCTTTGAGGGGGTAACTGTCCTGCGGACAGTTACCAAGTACACACTAATTATACCATATAAATGGCATTAATGCAATAAATTTTTTTATTGCAAATTTTTGGTAAATTCTTATTATTCTCCCTCTGCCTTATCTGCGGACTTCTGGCTCTTAGGAAGCATAAACTCAAGCTTTTCCTGAATAAGTCTGGGGTTTGAGCCTGCTGCAATTGCCATAACGCCCTCAATTACAATCTGCATACAGAGCATTTCGCTGTCATGAGCGTTTTTAAGGGCAGTTTCAAGAGGTGCGAAGAAAACGTTTGCGAAAAGAGAGCCGTAGAAGGTGGTGATAAGCGCAACCGCCATAGCCTGACCAAGGTTGCCGCCCTCCATGTTATTAAGCATGATAACAAGACCAACCAGCGTACCCAGCATACCGAAAGCAGGACACATACTTACGCCCTTAGCGAAGAACTCTCTGCCTGCGGCGTGGCGCTGCTCCATGAAGTCAAGTGAGGATTCAAGCATTTCCCTTACCTTGCTGGAGTCGTTTGCGTCAACGATAAGCATAAGACTCTGCTTCATAAAGGGGTCGTCGCATTTGTTTGCGCTGTCCTCAAGGGCAAGCAGACCCTTGCTTCTTGCGATTTTCGCATACTCCACAATCTCGGCTATGTATTTCTGGGGGTTGTGCTTCGGTGGAAATAAAGCTATCTTAAAGAGCTTGGGCAGGGTTTTCAAAAGGGAAAGCGGCGACATAGCAATAAGTACGCCCAGCGCACCGCCAAGGGTAATCGCAAGCGACGAAACATCGATAAACATATCGAAGCTTCCGCCGTTCAGAATACCGAATACTACCAGACCCAGCGAAACTACCCAGCCTATGATAAGTGTAATGTTCAAAAAAGGTTCCCTCCAGTTTGAGTTATTTCTTTATAGCAAGAAGCTGCTCAGCTTTCCCTGCCGCTTTCTCTGCTTCTTGCCTTGCAGGCCCTGTTGAAGCCCACGATTTTCCTGAAAATTTCCTCTATGGACTCCTGAACTATATAGTTGTGGCCGTTGGTCATTGTAATAACGGTATCCGGGGTTTCCACCACGTTTTCAATATTCGCCTCGTTGAGCATAATATCCTTGCCGTTAAGCTTAGTCAGAATTACCATAAAAAACTCCGTTCAGCGCCGCTTTGGCGGCGGATAAACCGCCGCCCCGGGCGAAACAATTATCGTTTAAGGTTTACAAGCTCCTCAAGCATTGTGTCCGACACCGTAATGATACGGGAGTTTGCCTGATAGCCTCTTTGTGTAATAATCATATCCGAAAACTCCTGCGCCAAGTCTACGTTTGACATTTCCAGAGCGTTGGAAACAACGTTGCCCGAGCCGTCCTCTCCGGGGATTTTAACCTGCGCCTCGCCGGAAGCAAGGGAGGCTCTCCAGAGGGAGGTTCCTACCTGCTCAAGACCCGTAGGGTTTTCAAAGGTAGCAATATCAATACGTCCTAAAAGCAGCAGTCCGTGAACCGCATGTCTTCCGTAGATAACGCCGTCGCTGTCAATCATAATTGTTTCCAGGTCGTCAACAGCCTGTTCTGCGGCAGTACGTCCGTCGGTAAGGGTAACAGTACTTAAAGCGGTAGCCATATCCGAGAAGAAGTTATCTGCGCCGCCGTCAAGACCTAAACGCTGAGTTGAGCCGCCGAGAGCCTTTCCGAAGTCGAAGGTGTCGATTGCTCCGTCGGCAGTAACGGTGATGCCAAGCTTCTGGTTCATTCCCGCAGCCTCGTTGATAGCGTTCTGGATATTCTCAAGAGTAACGCCTGTTTCCGGAACGGTAATGGTAAGAACATCATTGTTCCACTTTGCGGTAACAGAGGTCTGACCGCTTACGGTTTTAAGGTTGATTTCGTATTTGTTTGCATATTCGCCGGGCACATTTGCGGTAAAGGTAAGACCGAGAGTAGTATCCGTTGCAGCTGCACCGCCTGTACCGGGTGTGGTGTTGGTAAGGGTTAAGGTATTGGCAGAGGATTTTGCAAGTACGTCGTTAAAGGAAGGCATAGAGCCGAACTCAATTTTAAGGGGAAGAACGCCATCCTCCAGACCAACGCCGCCCTGTATAATAGCGTTGTTGATAGCCGCCTGGAACTCAGCTACCGCCGTATTGAAGGCAGCCTCCTTTTCCTCGTCGGTAGAGGTATCGGTAAGCGCTCCGAAAGCCTCAGCGCCGAACTCCTGCTCTAAATTCATATAGATAGTAAGATTGCTTCCGCTTTTTGTTGCATAAGGCGTGTCGGAGTCAACGATTGTAAAGGCGATATTTCCCGCCTCGCCGAAGGTATTTGCGGAAACAGTAACCTCGTAGCCGTTTACGGTTTTGGTTGCAGAAGCAACATTGTTGTCAACCGAGGGAATTTTGATGTTGATTCGCTGAGACTGACCGGTTTCGCTGCTTGTAGGGTCGCCGGAAACGCCGAGAACTATGTAGCCGTTGGGGTCGGTAAGGTTTCCGTAGCTGTCAACGGAGAAAACGCCTGCTCTTGTGTAGTATGTATTGCCCTTTTCGTCCATAACCTGGAAGAAGCCCTCGCCCTCGATTGCACAGTCAAAAACGCTGTCGGTGTAGTTGAAGCCCGACTGGCTCATAACCTGCTGGATAGTGCCGAGAGAAGAACCGTAGCCTACCTGAGTGGGGTTCTTGCCGCCCGAGGTAGCGTCGCCGGAGGAAGCGTTTGCCTTTGTCTGGTAGTAAACGTCCTTGAAGGTAACAGTACTGGTCTTGTAGCCTGTTGTATTAACGTTGGAAACGTTATTGCCTATAACGTCCATTCTCTGATTGTGGGTTTTCATTCCGGCAACACCGGAATATAATGATTTCATCATAGCGGTAATCCTTTCCAAAAGCCACCGCGCCGTTCGTCAGTCGGTCGGAACGGCGATATCTCCATAGGGTTTCCCCGATAGGTCCGATACCTTATATAATAACGGTGGAATCAATGTTTGTAAAAATATTTCCTTTTAAGTCCTCGGCGGGTACAGTTGTAATAACCTTGTTATTCTTGACGCTTACCACAAAAGCCGTACTGTCCACAAGAATAAGGCTTTCCTCGCTGCCCTTTTCCGCCGCAAGCTCAACGCCTCTGTTAAGCCGTTCAAGCTTATCGTTTTCCGATACGTCGATTTTTCTGCTTTCAAGCCGCTTTATAGCATGGTTTGAAAACTCGACCTCCCTGCCGCTCAGCTGCTCCTCAAGCGCCCTTGCAAAGCTGTTTTCGCCCTTTTCATCGGTCTTTTTCACCGTGGGGCTCTGTACGCTTCCGGTGGTAACGCTTATTGAATTACGCCCGGCAAGATATTCGCTTATAAGCATTCAAATCTTCCTTTCATCACTCAAAAAGCTTATAAAGCTCGGTTTCTTCAATGTCGGGAATATCCTCTTCCTCGGTATATTCAACATCTTCCGAAGCCTCTTCTGCCGCCGCTGTGTTGTTTTCAGCCGCTGCTGTGCTGTTCTCCGCTGCCGCTTCCGTCTGCTCTGCCGTATTGTTCTCTGCCTGTGCAGTCTGTTCGCTTTCCTGTACCTGCTGCGTCTGCACGGGAGTTTCGGTTACTCTTACAACGTCGGTTACTGCGTAGGCATAGCCGTTTACGATAATGCGTACCTCTCCGTCCTGGATTTCAAGAGAGGAAACAACGCCCTCGTCGATATAAACCTGTCCATCCGAGCCGACAGCCTGTACAACTGCGGTTTTTCCCAGAAGTCCTGTTGCAAAGGCTCCGTGGTCGCCTATTCCGCCGGTTTGCTCGCTTGTGTGCATCTGCATAATTGCGCTTAAGCCGTACTTCGTTCCGTTTACGCTTACCTGGGGAGAATCGCCGTATGTAACGTAGTCAACCGTTCCTGTAATTGCTTCGCCTGTGGGGGAGGTTACGGTTACGGTCTTGCCAACAAGGGAATTAGCGTAGTTCTGAAGCTGGGTTTTCTGGGTGTCCTGCTGGGACTGGAGCGCCGTAAAGCTTGCCATCTGGGATATGAACTCCGTGTTTGATGTAGGCTCTAATGGGTCCTGATTCTGCATTTCCGCCACAAGCAGCTGGTAGAAGCTGTCCATTGTTATAAGGTCGTTCTTATTCTCCGTGAAAAGGTCCTTATACTTCTCATAGTTGCTCTGGGGAGTTGCAATTCCCTCAATTCCTGTTCCTGCCAAAAAAATCACTCCTTTCCGAAAAATTAAATGCTCTGTAACAGCTCGTAGAAGTCCTCGCCGCTGTCATCATCGCCGTTTTGCTGCTGCCGATTGCGGCTGTATGGGTTTCTGCTGCTGCCCTCGTAGCTGTCCTGCATAAGCTGTGCTTCCTCACGGTCGGTTACAACCTGATACCGTTCAAGCTCAACGCCGCCGTTTTTCAGCACGGTCCCCAGATTTTCGCCTCTTGCCTCAAGCAGCTGTCTTGTTTCGGGGTTTTCCGCTGTAATCTGAACCGCTACCCTTTCGCCGCTTGTCACAAGCTTAACGGTTATTCTTCCCAGACTTTCGGGGTTAAGCACCATTGTGAACTCGGTTTCTCCGTTTTGCAGGCTGTTCATACGAGCTAAAATCTGCTCTCCCGTCTGAACCTCCGGGGGGCTTACGGGCGCTTCTTCCTGTGGCAGTTCTGCTCTTACCGCTGCTGCAAGGGAATTTTCAAGGGGTCTGTTCTCAGCAAGACTTTCTGCTAAATGCACTGCGGAAGCCGTTTCTGTCTTAGACTGTTCGCCCTCCTGTGCCGTTTTTTCGCCGCCTAAGATTGAGTTAAGCTCATCCGTCCTGTCGGTTTTCGCCATATTCAGCGAAATTTCGGCAGCTTTTGCTTCGGAATGGGTTGAGATAGCCGCTTCTTCCTGTGGCTGGGCTGCTGTAAGCTTAGCTTCGGTAAGTCCAAGCTCTTTTTTAGCCTCAGAGAGTATTTCCGAGAGAAGCTGTGCCGCTCTGTCAGCGGGCTGTGCTTCTGTCTGCGGGGCTTCTGCTGTATTTTCCTGCAAAGCAAGGGGTATATTCTGCTGCTCCTGACCCGTATTTTCAGCTGAAAGCTCCGGGGACATTTCCGCTGTCTGATAAAGGGCTGCCGTTTCGTATGAGAACTCCGCCGTTAAGGTGGTAACTTGCATTTCCACCGAAAGCTCCGAAACCAGCGCTTCAATCTGCGGGTCAGCGCTGTACTGTGCGGGTGCAGAAAGCATCGCCATAAGAAGCTCCGCCGCCGAAAGACCTTCTTCGGGTTCTTTCTGTTTCAGCTTTTTGAGAATTTCCAGCAGCGCCGCAATAATCTTATCCTTAGCTTCCTCGTCGCTGTACTGCTCAAGCTTTAAAGTAAGCTCTGCCGAAACGGAGCTAAGCATAGCCGAAGCGCTTTCAAGGACTGAAAGGGCTTCAAGGGAATCGGCAGAAATATCGGTTGACTGACTGCTGCCGTTATCCGCCGCAGCCCTGTCTGCCGCCTTCCGGGTGAACTTAAAGCCGCCCTCTGCCGCACTTTCCGTTTTCTGCGGGGAAGTCTGTGATTTTTGCGCCGAACCGGAGCTTACCGAGCCGAGAACCTCCGAAAAATCTCCCGAATCCGCTGTCTGAGCCTGTTTTACTGTACCCGGACTTACGCTCATAGTTACCGGACTTGTTACCATTTTTACTCACCTCCTTTCAATATGGAACTTTAAGGCATACTTTCCTTTATATACTATTAAGAACATTATACATAAAATTCGCTCAAAAGTCAATGTAAATTTGTAATATTTCATTATTTTATTGTTGCATTTTTGAAAAAATCGGGTTATACCTTATAATATAGGGCTGATTTTAGGGCATTTCGGGCAGAAAAAGAGCCCGACTGTACCGAAAAACAGTCGGGAGCTATATATGTATTCAATTTTAGGCAATACCGCATAATTATTGTCGTGCGACCACGCAGTCAGATTTTTCGTCAGGTTGTACAAAAGCGACGCAGGCGTGCTGGCGCACGTCAAGGAGTTTTTGTGCAAGATGGCGGAAAATATGCAAGTGGGCGTGCGGCAAAGGCGGTAGCCGTTAATTGTGCGGTGTTGCCTTTAGTCGGCTGTTTTTGTTCCCATGAATAAAAAAGCGAACCTGTTCAAATAGAACAGGCTTGCTGGCACGCCAAGAGGGATTCGACGGCTTTCGCCTAACCCTTGGGGGTTCTACTGTCCAGGGCGTATAACAGAAAAGCAACCTTTCTCACTTCGTGAGAAAGGTTGCTTTTTTGGCACGCCAAGAGGGATTCGAACCCCCGACCCTTTGGTTCGTAGCCAAATACTCTATCCAGCTGAGCTATTGGCGCGTGTCTGATTTTTACTAATTTATTATACACTAACAGTTCGGGTTTGTCAAGACCTTTTTTCGCATTTTTGCGATTTTTCATTATTTTTGAATTTCGGCAAAATTTTCCCGCAAATGTGACCTTTTGCCCAGCAAATTCGTTTTTATATATGAAAAGACTTTTCGCAAGGAATTTGTACAGACTCCTCAGAAGAACGGTGATACAATGACAGAACAGGAATTTTCACGGCTTGCGGGGCTTTACCGCCTCAGCGTTTACCGGGCAGCCTACTGCTACACAAAAAACTCCGCAGACGCAGAGGATATTACTCAGGAAGCCTTTTTCAGGCTCTTTACCTCGGAAATCGAGTTTGAAAGCGACGAAAAGGCAAAGGCGTGGCTTATAAAAACGGCGATAAACCGCTGCAAGGATTTGCGAAAATCCCTGCGCTATCGGCTTACGGTGCAGGAGGAGGAAGCGGCAGATACAGCCGGCCCCGACCAAAGAGCGGAGAACAGCCTGCTGCCCACAATAATGAAGCTTAAGCCGAAAAGCCGCTGCGTTCTGTATATGTATTACTACGAGGAATATTCTGTGAAGGAAATCGCAGGGCTGCTGGGCGAAAAGAAGACGACCGTAACCACCCGCCTTATGCGGGCAAGAAGGCAGCTTAAGGAGCTTCTTTTAAAGGAGGGCTATTATGAATTATAAAAAACTTTTCAAAACCTCGTTTTCACAGATTATTCCGCCTACGGACATTGACGGCTTTGAAAGAAGCGTGCTTGAAAGGACGGAAAAAATGGAAAACAGAAGAATAAATCGTTTTAAAAAGCCTCTTGTGGCAGCAGCAGTAGCTGCGGCAGCTCTTGGCGTAACGGGAGCTGCGGCAGCGGGGCTTATCGACTTCGGCGAAATTTTCGGCGGACATCTGAAAACCGCCGAAGGATATGATGCAAACGAGCTTCTTACTTGTGGGCAGGACATCAGCTGGACGGTTTCGGACGAGGACTACGCAATTGAAGTAAAGGGAATTGCAGGCTCGGAAAGGGACGTGCTTGTAAGCTTTGAGATAGTAAGAAAAGACGGAAAGCCGGTTTCCGACTTTATGCAAAAGCTGCCGGAAGACGGTCTGCTGGAGAGTATGGACGCAGGCGGAGCTCTTTACAAAAACTGCGAAAACCAGACTTATAGCCTCAAAGGTTCACCAAGCTACACCTGGGACTTTGAAATAAGTCTTACCGACGAGGGAAATATCTCTGTTTACGACCGCATAACCGCAGAAGAACCTATAAACGGAATGCTTGTAAAGCACAGCGGCACTGACTTCTATCCGAAAAAGGATATTGACGAGTTCAGAATAAAGCAGTACGAAACAGAGATGGCTCTTTACGAAGAACGGGAAGCAAATAACGGAATATTTTTAAACGTAGAGGACGCCTGCCCAGACAACTATATTTCTCTGGAGGAAGCGGACATACTGAGCTTAAAGCTTGACTGGGACATTGAGTTTGTTTACAATCCCAGCGAAGCCTCTCTTGTTTCAAAGAGCATTTCGGATGATGTTGAAACCGTAAGCGCCCGCCTTGTACGCATGAATATAGCCGACTCCTCAAAGGACAAGGAGTATTTTACGCAGGACTGCGCCGTTATAGAAAGCAATTTCAACAACATCGGCGGAACTGTAACGTTCGGATTGGATTGTCCGGACTGCACCGAAGAAGAAAAGGTTTTCATTGACTTTAACGACAGAGCAAACACCGTTGCGCTTATTACCTCCGATGGCAGAGAAATCCCCGCCTATATCCATCCGCTGTCCGGAGAATATGACGGAACAACATATCAGATGATGACATTTATACGCTACTCGGAATCGAGAGCAGGAGAAATGACCGTTGTTGACATTCGTGAGGTTACGGGAATTAAGATTAATGGTGCAGTTTATCCCCTTGAATAAAAGTATGCGCCCGCATGTTTCCTACGGGCGCTTTGCTTTTGCACAATATGAACTTATATGAGTGCAAAATTAAGGCAGTTCAAATCTATAATAAAATCAAAGGCAAATGCAATAAAAAACAGAAAGGTATTTGTATAAGTGAACAAAAATATAGAAACTAAGGTCGGAAATAACATAAGAAGCCTGCGGGAAAAGCGGGGAATGACCCAAGAAGTTTTATCCGCAAGGCTTCAGGTGCTTGGCTGCGATATAACGAGAAGCGCAATCGCAAAAATCGAGGTGGGACAGCGGCACTTATACCCCGACGAGATAATTCTTATAAAGCAGATTCTAAACGTAAGCTATGATGAGATTTTCGATTTGTCTTAGGGGCAGTAAGCGGGGATTTACGGCTGTTGTTGTTCCTGCCGCTCCTGTTCCTCCTTGTTCTCCCCTCTCAGCGTCTCATGCTCCTTTGCCATTCTTCTCGCAAAGGCAATAACAAGCCTTGCTATAAGGTGCAGACCCTCCTGTATGCAAAGGGTAAAAAGATAAACAACCCATTGAAGCCCGCTGAACAAAACGTTGTCCCAAGGGTTTAAGGCGTGGTAATAGTTTTCCACATAAAAGCTCGTAAGATAAGGCAGCACAAAAGCGCACACCACCGCAGCAGCTATAAAATATGCGGTGTTGCAGGCAAGGGCAAGCTGTCGGCTTATAAAGCGGTTTTCGAGGATTAAGAACAGAATCGGTACCGCCGTACCCAACAGAATTTCAAAAATCCAAGGAAAGCTATCGGACTGCACTAAAAACTCAAAAAGTCCCGTTAAAAACAGCAGAATTATCGGGTAAACAAAGCCGGATACCCCGGACAGGACTACCTTTACAGAGGATTTCATCGGTTTCATAGGCGGCTCCTTTCGGTTGCGGTTTTCCGGTCCTATTGTATCATATATTTCCGAAAAAGGCAAGGCACAAAATCCGCAATATCGAATATCCTCATACTGCAAAAACGAAAGAATCAAAACGAAATAATCCTATCTGATTTTTCATTTATGCAATTTTAACAGATAAATCCTGCAAAAACATTTCTTTTAGTCTCAAATGTTGATTTTATCCGATTTGCGTTGACAAAACCTTTCAAGGCGCTTATAATTAGTGTGTACTCGGTAACTGTCCGCAGGACAGTTACCGCCTCAAAGCCTGAAAAACAGGCTTTGAGGGGGCGCAAAAACGCACTTTGTGCGCTTTTGCGCCGAACACACTAATTTATGTCAAGCTCATTTCGTCCTAAAGGACGAACTAAAGTGCAAGGATTTTTATAATTAAATAAAAAAATCCTTGCACTTTAGCAACTTCCGATAGGCTTTTTTATAACGAATAAGCCTATCAGAAGTTAATGAGCAGACATTAATTGAATTAAACCATTAAATCAAGCCTTGAAAGGAATACCGAAATGACAGACATAGCGCTAAGCAAAAAGAGCAATCTGCTGGAGCAGGACCCCTATCAGTACGAGCTTCACGACGTTGAAAGCCCCGAACTTTTCAGGGAGATGTTCCCCTATACAGAGGTGCCGAAAATCGCCTACAACTACCGCAGAGTGCCTATGAATATGCCGGAGGAAATATATATCACCGACACCACCTTCCGTGACGGTCAGCAGTCCCGTGCGCCCTACACAACGGAGCAGATGATTGAGATTTACAAAATGCTGCATCGTCTGGGCGGCGAAAAGGGCATAATCCGTCAGACGGAATTTTTCGTGTACTCCGAAAAGGACAGAAAAGCCCTTGAAAAGTGCATGGAGCTTGGCTACAAGTTTCCCGAAATTACCACATGGATAAGAGCCACAAAGTCCGATTTCGCCCTTGTCCGTGACATCGGCATAAAGGAAACCGGTATTCTTGTAAGCTGCTCCGACTACCATATTTTCAACAAAATGGGTCTGACACGAAAGCAGGCGCTTGACAAGTACCTCGGTATCGTTTCCGACGCTATTGAGGCAGGACTTCGTCCCCGCTGCCACTTTGAGGACATCACAAGAGCAGACTTCTACGGCTTTGTAGTTCCCTTTGCAAGCGCTTTGATGAAGCTTTCAAAGGAAAGCGGTATCCCGATAAAGATTCGTGCCTGCGATACAATGGGCTACGGCGTTCCCTATGCGGGAGTAGCTCTCCCCCGAAGCGTTTCGGGCATCATTTACGGCTTACAGCACTACTCCG
Organism: Ruminiclostridium sp.; assembly: GCA_051882315.1. GTDB lineage: Bacteria > Bacillota > Clostridia > Oscillospirales > Ruminococcaceae > Ruminiclostridium_E. The sequence goes on along the minus strand of JBJERM010000236.1, from coordinate 1,933 downwards.
GCGTTCCCTCGGAAATGCTGGAATGGCACGGACACAACGACTTCTACAAGGGCGTTGTAAACGCCTCCACAGCATGGCTTTACGGCGCACAGGCTGTAAACTGCTCGCTGCTCGGAATAGGAGAGAGAACAGGAAACGTGCCCCTTGAGGCTATGGTGTTTGAGTATGCACAGCTTAAGGGCGATTTCGGCGGAATGGACCCCAAAGTTATAACCGAGCTTTCCGACTATATTGTAAAGGAAACGAACTACGACCTGCCGCCTATGACTCCCTTCGTCGGCAAGAACTTCAACCTTACCCGCGCGGGAATACATGCGGACGGTCTGCTTAAGGACCCGGAGATTTACAATATTTTCGATACCGAGGCTATTCTCGACCGTCCTCCTTTGGTTGCAGTAAGCAATGTTTCGGGACTTGCGGGTATTGCCTGCTGGATAAACAACTACTACCGTCTTAAGGGTGAGGACAGGATAAGCAAGAAGGAACCCTGCGTTGAGAAGATAAAGGAATGGGTTGACGCAGAGTATGCTTCCGGCAGAGTTACGGTTATCAGCGATGATGAGCTGGTAGCACTTCTGCATAAATACGGAAGTGATTTTCTCAAGAGAATCGGGCAGGAATAAAGAAGATAAAAATAACAGGCTTAGCAGAAATTTTGCTAAGCCTGTTATTTTCAGCTCCATAAGCTCTCATAAATCGCAAGCATATCCTTAACCGAAACCTCTTTTATCGTATTGGTGGGACTTCCGCTTGCTGCTGCGTCATTTGCCATTTTCTCCATAGCCCCGAAGAATTTCTCCCGCTCAATGCCGTACCCCTCAAGAGTGGGCACTCCGCACTTACCGCAAAGCTCGCCAACTGCCGAAATAAAGGCTTTCGCCGCCTTTTCATCGCTGTCCTTATCGTCAGCCGCACCAATCGCCCTGCCCAGCTCGCCGAAAAGAGGATATGCACCGTCTGCCGCAAAGGAAAGACATTTTTCTAACAGCATAGCATTTGAAATCCCGTGGGGAACGTGAAAAAGAGCGCCTATTGGTCTGCTCATACCATGCACGAGGGTTACAGAAGCGTTATTTATCGCAATCCCCGCTTCAAGGGCGGCAATTGACATCTGCTCCCTTGCCTCCTGGTTTGTGCCGTTATTATAAGCCTCCGGAAGCCATCTGAAAATCCGCTTTACCGCCGACAGGGCAAGGTCGCTTGTAAGGGGCTGCCGCTTTCGGGAGGTAAAGGATTCGACAGCATGAGTAAGGGCGTCCAAGCCTGTTGCGGCGGTTACGCTTTTGGGCGATGACATTGTAAATTCCGGGTCGATAACCGCCAAATCGGGAACAAGCCCCTCACCTTTCAGCAGCATTTTTATCCCCTTTTCGCTGTCGGTTATAACTGTAAATTTTGTTGCCTCCGAGCCTGTTCCCGCCGTTGTTGGGATAGCCGCCATAGGAGGCATACTGCCGGAAATCTCCTTGCCCATAAAATCGGCGATTTTTCCGCCCTTAACCGAAAGCGCCGCAATCGCCTTCATAGAATCCAGCGGACTTCCGCCGCCTATTCCGATAAAAAAGTCGCAGCCCGCTTCCCTGTAAGCCCTCAGCCCTTCCTCAATCATCTTATCGTCGGGTTCGCCTGTAATGCCCGTAAAAACCGAGTAGGCAATACCATTTGCGGTAAGCTTTTCGGTGAATTTTTTGAAGCAGTCCTGCTTCTCCACGATTTTTCCTGTAACGATAAGCGCCTTGCTGCCCATTTTCCCGATATATCCGATTGAAGTATCGGCGCTGCCCTTTCCCGTTATAATTTTCTTTGGAATTACAAATTCAGCCATAAAATCAGTCCTTTCTGCTACTGCAAAAACACGTTTCCGAGTTTTCGGAAACGTATCAGGCTGTCGATAAACCGCCATCTGCGTCGTCAACCGCATAACGGCAGGCAC
>JBJERM010000235.1:0-3690 GCA_051882315.1 Ruminiclostridium sp. | reverse complement strand
CTTCAGACAAGACAATACACCGACAAAAACGGTGCGGCTCAGAATGTTGTCGAGATTATTGTTGACAATGCCAGATTTACAGGAGAAGCCAAAAACAGCTCGACCGGCGACAAGGGAACCCCGCCCGTTGCCGCCTCTGTTCCGGCTGCTTCAATGCCACAGGGAGAGGGAACAGATATGTCCCAAGATTATCCGTTTTAAGGCGGTGGAATTATGACAAATGATAAGAAATCATTTATGAAAGCCGTCACTGTTTTGTATGATACAAGGGAGCAGAAAAACGCTCATATTATTGATGCACTTAACGATATGGGAGTAATGGTTGAACAGCGCAAGCTGGATTTCGGTGACTATTCCTTTATGGCAGAAGGGCGTGATTTCTCGCTATCCTGCATCATCGAAAGAAAAGCGAATGTTGATGAAATATACGGAAATATCATGCATGACCGTGAACGGTTTGAAAAGGAGCTTTACGCCGCCTCGTTATTGAGTAATGAATTTACCCTGCTTATTGAAAATGTAGGTTCATGGGAAGAACTGCGTTTATATGAGGTGCCAGAATGGCAGATGAATCAATTTCCGGATAGGAAAGTGAAGGCTACAGGCGCTCATGTCTATGCTACTCTTAAAGCCTGGAAGCCTAATAACAGATACGGCTTCAGGGTTGAATTTTCAGAGGCTAAAGAAAACACGGCGGCGAAACTGCTTGAAGTGTTCTATTATTACTGGCGGAATTACAAGGAGCTGACAGCGGCGAGGAGGTGATTTCTTGATAACAGGCGGATATATACGGCTACATAGAAAGATTACCGAATGGGAATGGTATAAAAATCCAACAGTTTCAAGATTATTCATTCATTTGTTGTTGACTGCAAATTATGAGCCGAAGAGATTTGAGGGCGAAATTGTCGGAGTAGGCGAGCGAGTGATTTCACTGCAAAAACTTGCCGAAGAAACGGGCTTTTCAAAGTCAACAGTAATTTCTGCGTTAAAAAAATTGGAAAAAACGGGAGAAATAAAACGCAAGCCGACCGCTAAATTCACGATTGTAACGCTACTTAACTACACCTGCTATAACGAAGCCCGACCGATAGCCGACCGCAAGCCGACCGATAGCCGACCGATAGCCGACCGCAAGCCGACCGATAGCCGACCGATAGCCGACCGCAAGCCGACCCAATGGAAGAAAGAAGAAAGCAAGAAAGCAAGAATGCAAGAAGGGAAGAAGGAAGGAGCCGACGATTCGTCGGCAGACCTTCCGCCCTCTCCCGAGATAACGCCCGATTTTATTATTTCGAGATTCGGGCAGGATAACTTTGAGCGGTATACCGCTAAGGTTCGCAACTGGATGAAGCGCAAGGGCATCAAGGGAGAGCCCGAGCTTGATATGATTTATAAGTGGCTGGACGAGGACAGGGCGAGCCTGAAGCTGCCTGGTATGTCAGCCGGAACTGAAAGCAATTTCAGTATTGAAGAATACGAGAAGAACGCATATAAGCGCTACAAAAAATGAACCGCCGTTTATTCGGGCGGAAAAGGAGTGCTGTAAATGGAACTGATTGACGTAAAGAGAAACCTTAACAGGCGGATAAGGGTTAAAGACCGTCATATAGACGGAGAATATATTCTGACTGCCTGCATTATTCGCAGAAACGAGAGCGGCGATTTTTTCTATCAGGCTGAGGTTCAGGACCTGAATAATCACAGGTCGGTTTGTATTGTAAGGCTAGAGGATGTGAGTATTACAGGTATAACTTGATATACCTGTGACGGGAAAAGGAGGTCGATAAATAATGTCGGAAAAAGTGCGCTGGCTGAATGAAAACTGTGTCGTATGCGGCAGGAGAATAAATTCATGGGATAAGCGCTGCGACAAGGCGCTCGCTTATAGAAATCCTACCTGTGAAAGCTGTATTGCAAAAGAGTATGGTATGGAATCAGACGAACTCAGGCAGCACCTTGAGGAATTTTTTGGAATGAGGCCGTGTGTCGGTATATGATAACCAGCGAATTAAATAAGCTTACACAAGGATTGTTTGCACAGGGCTACAGCGAAGATAATTATCCGGATTATGTGCGTCCATTCAATAAGTTTTACGGAGGGTTTGAATATACCTATGAATATCAGCAGAAAATGCTCTTTTCTACTCCTTGCGGTTTGCATGTCAGAGGCGATTATTTTGTTGGCGGCGGTATGAGCTATATGGGTGTTGATTGGACAATCGAAAACGATAATCCGGTTATTCACTGCCCTTATAAAAAATCAGACTGTACCCTAAGAAGCAGCCTTTTACCTGCTGTTTCGGGCGTCGGTTCGTGTAAAGCCTGCTTTTGCAATTGCCATAAAATCAATGGCGATTATGACTATGAAAAGTCTGTCGATAAGATATTAAACTTGGAAAATCAGAAGCGAGAAAGAAAATTCGAGGATTTTTCTGAAAAGAAAAAAGGCAGAGCTTGCAGCTTTATGTGCCGCTATAATGAATGGACGGAGGAATGGTGCCAGGTTTACAATCCTATTGAATGTGTAAATTATGGCTGTAGTTACTGCTCAATTCTTAAGTGGGAGATTTCAAACGTAAAAGGTAATGTCTTCTATGATGTTGTTCTGCGTTATCGTGTTGAGCAAGGCGAAGGTTTCTTTTATGAGAACAAAATTAAAACACAGATGATAAAAGGAAAAAAGTTGTTTTCAAGAAATGCACCCCTTGATATTTGCAAGATTATCGCACGAACGCAGAAGAAACATATTATTTCAAGAGAACGGTCACGGTATAGCAAGGAACTGTTTTTTGCAGAATATCATGGCAAATTCTTCGAGGTGGAAGTAGTAAATATTCGGGCGGAACGCCGAGAAACAAGAGATTTGCTATCTGATTTGAGGGATATATCGGACGGAATAATTGTATTGCACAATAGTGATATTGAAGCGGATGCCAAAGAACACAAAAAAGAAAATGCCCGGAAATCTATTGAAAGCAAGAAACGAAAATATCTCAGGCTTTTGGCCGAAAAACCATTAAACGAGATAGACGTTATATATCGGAGAAGAATAGAAAAGTATCTTGATAAAGGCATTATTACCTTTGAGGAGCTGCGAATGGCAAGAAAGGCGAAAGAGGAAGAATACGAACAAATTACATTTGAAAGTGAGGTCGGAGAAAATGAAAATCAATTTATGGCTTGAGGTTGACATTCCGGTAGGGCTGTATTGTAACAAATGCAACCGCATTGAAACTGACAAATACGGTAAAACATTCTGTTCATTATTCAATCGCTTTATAGAGATAAGGCGGGGAAATTATCTGAAATGTCGGGAATGTTTAAACGAGTTGTACAATGCGATTAACAACGAAGAATAAGGAGCGTGAAGAAAGTGAGCGAGCGTGAAAGATTGATTGTGCTTTTAGAGAGTGTGCCGATAGATTATGACGGTAATAGAAACGTATGTACAATTGCCGATTATCTACTTAAAAACGGCGTGAAGTTACCACTTGTTAATGAAAATGATACCGTATATATCATTTTGTTAAACAAGGTTATTCCCTTTGATGTCATATACGTTAATTTGTATAAAGAACAAATCTTTTATAAAGGGCAACACGGGATAAATTTATCGTACACATTCAAAACGGACGATATAGGCAAAACCGTATTTCTAACCCGTGAGGCCGCTGAAAATGCACTTAG
>JBJERM010000234.1:0-3703 GCA_051882315.1 Ruminiclostridium sp. | reverse complement strand
ATTATATAGTATCGGCAGGGCAGTGTCAATATGCTTATTGACGAATTTCACAGCTGTTATTAGGTAATTTTCAACAATGCATTAGCTAAATTTAAGTAAATTTACTTAATGTGTTTATTTTTGCAGAATTGCGGGCAGGAAGCCCTGCATAAAGAAAAAATAGCATTAGTACCCTTTCTGTAACCAAACAGATGGCAAATGTTGCTTTTTACACAAATAATAATCGTAAAATTTGTAAACCTGCACTATTGTGATGTTATGCTTTTTATGATATAATCGTAATATACATACTTATGCGTATTAATAAATTCCGAATGGAGGGTGTACATGGCATATTTTTCATACGTTGCCACCGACGTCAACGGCGCTAAGGTAAAGGGTAAGGAATACGCCGAGGATTATCTGGACCTGACAGATAAGCTGAGGGAAAAAAACCTTTTCTGTACCCAGTATACCGAAATCGTTGACAAGCAGCAGGACGCAAAGTACAAGTTCAAGACCGCAGACCTGGCGTTTATATGCAGACAGCTTGCGTCAATGCTTACCGCAGGTATCAGTCTCGTAAAAAGTCTGCATATTCTTTATACCCAGGAAGAAAACAAGAAGGCAAAAGCGGTTCTGTTGGAAATCTACGAGGACGTTCAGAAGGGTAAATCCTTCTCCGAAGCGGTTCAATCACGCCCCGGCGTTTTCCCCAACCTCTTCGTCAGCATGGTTGCAGCCGGCGAGGCTTCCGGTAACCTGGATGTTATTATGACGAGAGTTGCAGACTACTATTTAAGCCAGAACAAAACCAACAACAAAATCAAGAGTGCTACCACATACCCTATGGTTCTGCTGGTTCTTCTGCTTGTAATGTTCGTCGGCATGTTTACCCTTATTCTGCCTATGTTCCGTGAGCTGGCAGGAGACGATATTCCTCCGCTTTCGGCGGCAATGTTCTCAATCAGTGACTTTATTATTGCTTACTGGTGGCTTATCCTTATAATTCTTGCCGTAGTTATCTTCGCAATAACGATAATTATCAAGATTCCGTCGGTAAAGTTCAAATGGGACGAGCTGAAAACCAAGATTCCTAAGGTCGGACCTCTTCTCTGTACCATTTACACCGCGCGTTTTGCAAGAACCATGGCGAACCTTTTCGCTTCCGGTCTTCAGATGGTTGACTGTATCGAAAAGTCTGTTGATACTCTTAACAACGGCTATATATCAAAGGTATTCAAGACAAACGTTGTAGAGGACGTAAAGCACGGCGAGGCGCTTTCTGCTGCGGTTGCAAAAACAGGTGTCTTCCCCGGTATCTTTACCTCCATTATCATGGTCGGCGAGGAATCCGGTGCGCTGGACGATATCCTTTCAAAGTCCGCCGACTATTACGAGGACGAGGCTGATACCGCTATCGGCAAGCTGGTAGGTATGCTGGAGCCTGTAATGATTATCTTCATGGGCGTCATGATAGGTACTATCCTTGCAGGTATCTTCCCGATTCTCTACGGCGGTATGGCAAACGTCGGCTAAAATCACCAAAATAAAAAATAATATTAAAGAGGTGCTATATGTTATCAATTGATATAACCGACAAGCAGGTTAAGCTTGTCCGCGGTGCCCTTAACGGTGCAAAAATCCGCGTTCTCGAGGTTGAAACCAGAGATCTTACAGTAGGCTGCATAAGCAACGGATATATTACCGATATCCCCATGGTAGCCGGCGAAATCACAGATATCATCGCTACAAAGAACATAAAGGAAAAGGACGCAATAGTATGTATCAACTCCGGTTCTATCCTTTATAAGGAGCTTATGGTTCCGAAGCCCAAGAAAATTTCCAACTCTGCTGCTATCGAAGCCATGATACTCAACACAATGGGTATCACAAAGGAATACAATATTTCATATTCTATTATCGGCGAGGATAAGGATGAAAACGACGTACCTACCTTAAAGATAATAGCAACAGCCTGCCCCCAGCGTATGGTTGACGGATACATAAGACTGTTCACCCAGCTCGGTATCAACTTAAAGCAGATCAACGTTTCCAACAACTGTATCACCCGTCTTATCCTGAACACTCCCAAGCTTGAGTCAACAATGCCTCTTATGCTGGTTCAGATTGACAATGACTTCCTTAACATCAACCTCTACGAGGACGGTCAGGTTACCCTCTCCCGTTATGTACGAATCGACCCTTATGATTACAACAACGATGAGGATTATGTAAATCAGGCGGTTTACGACAACCTGTTCCGCACAATCCAGTTCACCTCCCAGCGCCCCGGAGCAAAGCCCCTCAAGGAGATTATGTTCTACGGTCAGGTAAGAGACTTCATCTCCCTGTCCAACGCAATTCAGTCCTTTAACGTTCCTGCACACATATTAAGCATACCCAACAACATCGTAACCTTCTGCGATTTCGATTTCTCGGAATATGCAAACGCTATCGGCGCCTTCTTCAAGGTAAGAAAGGATTACGACCACGTTAACCTGCTGGATTCCTCCGCGGTTAAGGAAAAGAAGGGCTCGAGCAAGTTCCTTCTTGCGCTTGCAGGCTGCGTTTTAGCAGCTATTGCGGTTTCCGCAGGCGCTACGCTTGTCTGCGAAGCTATTGCAGGCGGAGTAAATACCGACGCAGACAAAATCGACGCAGAAATTCACAGCCCCGAAATGGACGCAAGACTTCAGGTGCTTGCAGATAAGATTGCCGTTTACGATAACATCAATCTTTACCGTGATAACCTGGAAACAGCCGATATTCTCTATGAATACCAGCCTAAGGCTATTACAGAAGTAAGAACAAAGCTGCTTGAAGCTCTTGATACGCTTAATACCGATGCGTTCCTTATTGAAAACATTGAAATTTCCGGCTACGACGTAGGCGTAACTGTTCGCTGCTATTCGGACGCTGTTCCTACACAATATGTAAGAGCGCTTATTGAACAGGATTACTTTGAGGGAATCCAGTACAGCGGATACGACGGAGAAGAAATCGAAGAGGACGCTGATACAGAGTTCGGCGCAGAAAAGGCCGGCGATTACAGATATTCCTTCGCCCTTTCAATGAGACTCAGAGGAGGTAACGGCTGTGAACTTAACTAAGGTTGAAAAAATTATTATCGCCATACTTGTTATCGGCGCAATACTTGCTGCGGGAATATTCTTCTTTATCGTCCCCAGCTATCAGAAAATTCAACAGGCAAACAGAAGACTTGATACCCTTAAGACCGAGCAGGCACAGCTTAACGAAAAGCTTGCGAGAGAAACAACAATTGATGATGAGATAAAGACAGCCAAGAAGGACGCTATCGAGCTTGAAGGCTGCTTCTATCCCGATCTTACAACCTATGAGGCTACCGAAATTACACAGGCATACCTCAAGAAATGCAATCTTACAACCCACTCAATCAGCATAAATGCATTATCCACAAACGTTCTTGAGCTTGACTATTTCCAGGACGTAGTTGTTGAATACGACCTTAAGAACTTCTCACAGTCTGCAAGAGGAATTGACGAAAACGCTCTTCTTGAAGGACAGTTCAAGGACGGAAACAAGGTTTATACAGTAACCGGCTCGTCCGTAAAGGATATTCAGATTACAGATGACGCAGGAAACGTTGTAGCTCCCGAAAAGTATACCGATTATATGAAAAAGGTATATAAGAAGACGCTCTGCAAGATTGCAGTAGAAACCGCTACAACACAGACTGTCG
>JBJERM010000233.1:0-3714 GCA_051882315.1 Ruminiclostridium sp. | reverse complement strand
TACAGTTTGCCTCAGCAGGATTTCAGCCCGAAAACATAATACTCCTTATTCGCCCTCCTATTACATCAATCATTATATTTTTGATACTTACACCCATAGCGTCATTAGTTACAGTTCTTATACATTACAAGCGGAACAAAATGCTTAACAACCTTGGTTTCTGTCAGGAGTACCTTGAATACTTTGAAAAAGAGGTTGTAGCGAAAAATCCTAATGACGATATGATTGCTGTCCTGTATGCGGAAATACATCTTAAAATGGGCGACCCCGTTACTGCAATTTCCGTACTGGACACAAGAAAAATCCCCGAAAGCAACCTATATACCAGAGCCGCATATATACACCTTTATATGATGTGTGCGCTGAAAATGGGGGACAGCGCCCTTGCCGACAATATCTGGCGGGCAAATCAGCAGTTCCTGAATCAAAACCTTGGAAAAATAAAAACAGCTACTTACAATCACCTGCTGTATCTTACTCTTATTTATGCAGACTGCGCCGCAGGAAGGTACGAAAGAGCGCTGAAAACTCTTGACGACTTTATGGGCAGTAGACTTTTCCAAAATTTCAAGCACTTAGAAGGCGATATGCGAATTATACGGGTGTATCTGCTGAAAAAGCTGGAGAGAACTGCGGAATTTAACAGATATTCTCAGCTTACCGCCGCCTTTCTTGCGGAGTATCAGCCGCTGTTCGACAGCGAAAAGATAACGCTTCAAAGAGATTTTCAGAAAGCTATGAATGGAGAACTGCCGATATAAAGGATATAAAGAATGCTCCCGTTTTTTCGGGAGCATTTCTTATATACATATCATTACAAATCCGCCGCTACCGCTTTCTTCCCTGCCTTATAGGAACCGGCAACCGAAAGCAGAGCTGCTGCAGGCAAAGCACCGTAGAAAACAGCCCGCAGAATCTCCTGACTTACATCATTTGAAAATGCCATAAACATTACAATTACCGCCGCAATTATAACTATCAGTTCAAACCCGATATAAATTCCGTTTGCGCCCTTACATCCAATTTTTGTTGAAACGGGAAACACGGGAGAAAGGGCGGTTATCTGCAAAAGACCGCAGATAATCGGAATTGCAATCATAACCTCGGCGCAAAGACCGTAAGCAAAGATACCGATAATATTGAAAACAAGGGAAAACAGCACAAGTCCTGCAACAACAAGAGCGGTAGCAGCAAGCTTAGCGCCGATAATTTTTTCGTTGGACACAGGCATTGTCCTCTGATACTTTGACCAACCGCACGCAAGGTCTGAGCCTACGGTGTTCAGAAGCATTGAGGAAAAAACAGCTATGCAGATAAAATTCATCATTCCGAACATTACCACAATCATCATCTCTAACAATTCAGACGACATTTGCGAATTGCCCCCTGCAATATCATCGCCCATAACCGCAAGTATAACGTAGGGCAGAAGCATAAGCAGACCACCGCATATAAGCTGAAAACGTATCTCGTACAAATCCTTCAGAATAAGCCCCTTCAACAGATGTCACCCCGCTTTACAATCCTGTACTCAATATAATAATCAAGTGCGTAAATTACCGCTGCTGCACCTAAAAAACAGAAAAACACAAAATTATTCGTTATAATCTCCTGAAAATCCATAACTATGCCTGCTTCGCTGATGGTATCGTTCAGAAGCATTATCGGCAATACAAGTCCAAAGCCAACAATAAGTCCTACTATAAGTCCAGCCTTTTCGGCACTTCCGATTTTTAAAGTCAGAGTCATAACTATCCTGTCCACAAGCGAGAATATAACAGTCACAGCCACAAGAGACTTTATTTGAAATTCATTAATGACGAAGCCTGTAAGAGCGGTTATGCCAAGTGTTATAAAGATAAATACAATGGCTGCGGCAAGGTAAATAAGATGTTCAACCATATTTACAGTGGCATAGCGAATCGGCGTCATTCCCGAAAGCATAACATTGAAAAAGCGGCATTTTATATATTTTTCCGCATTCCTGCCCAAGCCCTCGAAAAGCGCAACAATTCCGATAATCGGAACAATTATTATTACACCTGAAAGAATTGCTTCTATAACAAGATTACTACCGGCAAGCCTAACAAGAATAACGTTCAGAACGGAGCTTGCGGCAAAAACAATTGCCGCAGCAATTATATATGCCTTATTCATTATAAGGGAAAGATAAAGCATTCCTTTCATTATTCCTGCTCCTTTACATAGTAAACCATAATCTCGTCAATAGTTGGTATATCGGCGGGAATATCAGCGTATTTTTCTGCCTTGTCGGTAAGCACCTCGTTTCCGAAGCGACCCTTTCTCATACCGATTATGTCCTCCTTGTCGATTAAAGAAAGCTGCTCGTCGGTGCATTTCAGAATACGGTATTTATCCAGCATTTCGTTGCGGTCCTCGGTGAAAACAATTTCCCCCTTATGTATAAAGCAGATGTAGTCGGCGATATGCTCAAGGTCGCCTGTAATGTGAGTAGAAATAAGAATCGAGTGGGTTTCGTCCTGCATAAAATCAAGGAAAATATCAAGTATCTCGCTTCTCATAACCGGGTCAAGTCCGCTTGTTGGCTCGTCAAGAAGAAGCATCTGCGGATTGTGGGAAAGGGCTGCGGCAATAGAAAGCCGCATTTCCATACCTCTCGAAAATGTCTTGAACTTTTTGTTTAAGGGCAGTCCGAATTTATTCACAAACCCGAAGAACTTTTCCGAATCCCAGCTTTTATAAATCCCGCCCATTACCTTGTTCAGTTGAGTTGCAGTAAGGTTATCGGGAAAAGCAAGGCCGTCAAACACAACCCCGATTTTCTCCTTTGTTTCTGCTGAAATATCTGCGGAATTTTCGCCTAAGATTGTTACCTCGCCGCTATCGGTTTTTATCAGGCCGAGAATTGCCTTTATAGTTGTGGATTTTCCTGCCCCGTTTTCTCCGATAAAGCCCATAACAGAACCCTGCGGTACGGCAAAGCTTACGTTTCTAAGAGCAAATGAGTTATAGCCCTTTGTAACGTTTTTAAGTTCAATACTGTTCTCCATATAACCCGTTCCTTCCCTGCGGTCAGCCGCAGTAAATTATAGAAAGAATATCCGTAAGTTCTTTAAGCTCTACCCCGCTCTGCCGCGCAATTTCTACCGCGGCGGTAAGGTGAGCTTCAATTTCACGGAGATTCTGCTCCTTTAAAAGCTCGGGATTCTGAGCGGCAACAAAGCTGCCCCGACCCGTAAAGGACTGGATAAGTCCCTCGGCTTCAAGGATTTCATAGGCTCTTTTTGTGGTGATAACGCTTACTCTTAAGTCCTGCGCCAGCACTCTCATTGAGGGGAGCGCTTCCCCCTCCTTAAGCTTTCCGCTTATAATCATTCCCTTTATCTGCGAGGCAATCTGCTCGTAGATAGGAACACCTGCGGAGTTTGTGATAATAATATTCATACTGCCGTCCTTTTCACGGGCAGCCTGCCTGCTGACGGCAACAGCGGCAGGAACTGCCCGATTTATCAGGTATGATGTTATGAAGATATACAGAGCATCTATTGTTGATATTGTGTATATCCGATATACACAATATACCACATTCATATACACTTGTCAATAGGTATTTTCAAAATTTTTTAAAAAATATCAGCGCCTGCTGTATTCCGCAGCAAGCGCTGATATTTTACAGACTGTCGATAAACCGCCATCTGCGTCGTCAACCGCATAACGGCAGGCACAAAGCCT
>JBJERM010000232.1:0-12974 GCA_051882315.1 Ruminiclostridium sp. | reverse complement strand
CTACAACGGCAGCCACAACCACAGCGGCAACAACAGTAATGTCAACATCAGAACCGACAACAACCGAATCGTCATCTGAAGATACTGTCGAGACAAGTGCAACTGAAGAAAATTCAGCCGTAGAATCTGATGAAGAATCAAAAGAGCCGGAAATAATATGGCTTGATAAAAGTCTGGGTTTGTATCAATCTACAACAGAAACAAAAGGTGTAATTGATGATTATGGTTATATAACTATTTATGGCGGTGTTGGAAATGCCAGCAAAAGAGATTATAGTTATGTCGAAATAGTTTATTCGATATACGACGATGCTGGTAATAAAACCGGTGACGCCATTGACAACATATTAGGCTTGAAGAGTGGCGAACGTTGGAGATATGAAGCGTTTGGATATGCCGCTAATGGTTCTAAATATAAACTTAAAAGTATTACTGCTTTTTAAATAAAGTCCTCATCTGTGCCACCAGGCGAAGAACAAAAAATGAAAACAAACTTATACCAACGGAGGATATAAGATGCCTGAACAGTATTTCAACTGCACAACCTGCGGAGCACCGATAAATGAAGATAATAACGGCGAATTCTGCAAATTCTGCGGGACTAAGCTGCCTAAAGAAGAGACAGCCCCTGCTACCAACATTACAAATACATATAACGTAACCAATATCATATACAAAGAAGACAAGAAGGAAAGTGCAAAGCCTGCCCAGGACAGCAACGAGGAAAGGCTTAAAAAGATTGCTGCAAAGGAAAAGAAAAAGAACGCTATAAAAGCGCTCTTTGTTGCAATAATAGGTGTTGCAATTATAATAATAGGTCTTAATACCCCAATTAAAGTTTTTATGGCTGTTATCGGCGGCTTTATGATTATTAATGCATTAGGCATACTGCTCAGAACCGACACCTGCAGAAGATGCAAGAATAAAATAGGTTATACCGTTAAGGTTTGCCCGTACTGTAATTATAATCAGCAATCCTTGCCGATGTGGCTGATTGCTCTTATTCTTGTTCTCGGAGCTGTAGTGGTATTTATCATTTTTACACAAATGGTATAAAAAAATAAAGCCCCTCACCTACTGGCATAGGTGAAGAGCTTCAGCGGGTATGCTATAAGCATAAACAATCGCACGTTTATTATAGCATACTCGCCATAAAAAGTCAAGAAAGGAAGGATTTTATGGCGAAAAAACAACCTTCCGGGAAATGGCGTGCTTCCGCCTATCTCGGAAAAGACGAAAACGGGAAAAGGATTTACAAAACATTTACTGCCCCAACCAAAAGAGAAGCGGAGTATAAGGCGATGATGTATAAGCTTGAGTATGAGGAATCGGCTAAAAACGTCGATAACCCTACTATGGCAGAAGCCTTTGCACGCTACATTGAGAGCAAGAGCAACGTTCTCAGCCCTGCAACAATAAGAGGATATATCCGTATATCCAGGACTGAGCTGACAGGCTATCACCTCTCTGAAAAGCGTGTAAACGACATCAGCAACGAAGATATCCAGCGAGCAGTAAACGAGTACGCCCTTAACCATTCCCCAAAATCTGTCCGCAATTTTCACGGTCTTATCTCGGCAGTTCTCGGAGTCTTCCGCCCAAGTATGAAGCTTACAACCTCCCTGCCCCAAAGGAAAAGGACGAAGCTCTATCTTCCTACCGACGAAGATATTAAGGCGCTTCTCAAAGCCACCGAAGGGGAAGAAATCGAAAAGGCGATAATGCTGGCGGCATTCGGCAGCCTTCGCCGCTCGGAAATAGCGGCGCTTACCGGAGATGACATTGACGGCAACTACATAACGGTGTCGAAGGCTATGGTGCTGAATAACGATAACGAATGGGTTATAAAATCTCCGAAAACCTATGCAGGCTATCGGACAATAGAAATGCCGGAGTTCGTTATTGCAAAGCTTCCGAAGAAAGGTCCCGTTACAACGCTGTCGCCGAATAAGATTACACAGCGCTTCGCTGCTGCTCTCAAGAAATCGGACTGCCCCCATTTCCGTTTTCACGACCTGCGGCATTATCAGGCATCAATTCTCCACGCTATGGGTGTACCCGATAAGTACATTATAGCAAGAGGCGGTTGGCGGACAGAGGCTACCCTTAAAAACATCTATCAGCACACTATGGATAAAAAACGGCAGGAAGTTGAAACACAGATATGTTGCAGATTTACACAAATGATGCAACCCGAATGCAACAAAAATGAGGATAAACCGCATAAGAAAGCGATTTGATGAGTGTTCGAGTCCCGTCACTCCGACCAGCCGAGAGTGCCTCGGCACCAAAAAGCCCGATTACCAGTCGGGCTTAATTTTTTGTTCAGCCGCACCTCAACCAATCCATTCTGCACTCCGATCACAGACTAACGCTCCTGCCATTGTATGTCGGGAGATGCGTTTATACGCAAAAAAAGCACCCGCAAAATCGCGTACTTTTTTATCTCATCAGAACCGCAAAAGCTTGAAATCTCTCCCTGCGGCTGTTTTGCAGAACAATATGTACTGCTTATTTTCTGTTCACCTTGAACACCATACCGCTTATCGGGTATATCCACTCGCTTGTAATGGCAATATCATATATTCCATTGAAATGCTCGTGGGCAACCTCAAGAGAGGATTCCTTGCCCTTGCTGAGGAACGAATACATATCCACATCCATAATATCCTCGGGATAACTTACGGAAATTTTCGGAGCCTTTACCGGGTCAACCAGCGCAACCTCAATAAGCGAATCCCAGATTTTCGGCATGTGGAATATTATGCGTACAGAATGTTCCGAAGCAGTTACGTCATGCCCTGACCTGAAGGCGCATACAATGCCTTCGTTATAAACCGTAACGCTGTCAAGAACAGCCTTGAAGGAGTCTATCTGCAAATCCACCTTGAAAATACTCTGAAAAGCCTCCTTGCTTGCAATGAAATTCTTTAGGCTTTCAAGGTCTTCGGGCTTTATGTCAAGGCTCTCTCTGAAAATGCAGTTTTCAAAAACATCGCCCTCCGACTTTTCACGAAGCGCCGAGTCAAGATTGATGTTATCAAAAATAAAGCCCAGCTTTATTATTTCGGATGCAGTATTATTCACATCGCCGGAAAGGTATTTTACTTTATAGTGAAGCTTTTCCTGGACATAAAAATAATTCATCTTATCAGTAAGTATATTGTCGAATACAGCGGGCAAATCGTCGTCAAGCTCAAAATTATAATCAAAGGATGTTCTTATTCGATAGCACAGATTTGAGTTCAGATAATTCTTAAGATTATCGGTAACCATTTCAACTGCCTCGGGGTCCTTTACAATCGACGTCACCGCAGAAATAATGAAATCCTTTCGCTGTTCCTCGGTAAATAAGTCCAGCGTTTCAGGATTGCTCATAAGGGTTTCTGTTATCTTGGTTGACATTTCAACGGCAGAAGCGTCACGAGTCAGCTTTTCGTTGAAGAAATCAAAAATCAGTATCGGCGGAAGTATTCCGATAAGATTATTTACGATATTAACAACAAATTCCTTTCCCGAAAAGAAATTGTTCACAAAAGAAAATATCGTAAGAGCAATCCATATAAGAAGCACGGTGGTATAGAGTATAACGTAATTTCTTGTCTTTTCCCTCTTTACCGCCTTTAACAATTCATTTTTGTCTCTATTCCTGTCTATTTTATTCAAAGTCTTATTCCTCCGGCTGTAAATACTCCCTTATATATTGCAGGCTTTTTATTATAGTAAGCCCAGAATCTGTCCCCGAAATCATAATGCCACCACTCGGAGGGAAGATTTGTAAAGCCCGCCCCTGTCATGGCGTTATATAACATTCGTCTGTTATTTCTGATTTTTGTTTCAGAACCGGCGTGCTCGAAATAATCGGTTCTTGCCGCTTTGGAAAAGGAGTCGAACTCCGTTCCCATTTCAAGCTCATTTCCGTCAAAGTCAATCAGCGTCAGGTCGACAGCACCGCCTGTTGTATGAACGGGCGGAAGCAGGATATTATTCTCGGGATATGAAACATATCTGCTTATTATATCCTCCTGCTTCTCCTTTTCATCATTTTCAAGCCCGAATTTTCTGATAATTGCCTGACTGTAATGCTCGTAAAGCTCTAACTGAAGCGCCAGCGGCCGCCATGTGTCGTAAATTCTGAGCCTTATACCCTTTGGGAGCAGACCTGCCGCCAGAATGAGTCTGTCAAAAAGCTCCTCTCTTACAAAACATTCGTAAACGCTGTTTCTCAGCTTCATCAGGGGATACTGTAATTTTACATCAAAGGCGCTGCAATCCGTAAGCTTTACAAATTTCGAGTCTGAAAAGGCAGTTTCTTCGTAAACATCAGGAGCGCCGATTTCGGGTATCTTATTCATAAGCACCTCCAAAACCATTATTTCCAGTATATCACAAAATTATATTATTGTAAAGATAAATATATACTGAAATGATAAAAGAGCACCCGCAATAAGCAGGCGCTCTTATTATCTCGTGATAAACACAAAATAGCTTGTAACTCCCTCGGTATAAACCTCCTGGCTGTAAGGCACACCGATAATCTTCATTGTGTTGCTGTTATCCGCTTCGGTTACCTCCCCGCCCAGCAGCTCCGAAAGCCGCAAGTAGGTGTTTAAACAGAAAGGCGAGTCAACGTTGTCGTTTTTAAACCCCTCAATCCTCTTGTAGTCCATCTCCTCCACCGCTTTTCTTGTTATCATGTCCCGGCTGTCCGCTTCCTCGGGGGAAAGATAGTGGGAAAAATCTATTGAGAACAGGAAAAGGCATTTATCCTTTTCGGGCAGGCTGTAAAGCGCCTCTGCAATTCTTTCGGGCGTTTTCGTATCATAGCTTGGCGCAACTAACAGGCAGGCTGCCTTTGCTTCGGGGAAATAATGCTTTACAAAGGGTATATGTGAGGAGGCGGCGTGGTCCGTCTCAAGCCGCTGGTCATCGGTTACTGCACCAAGATTATTGCAGAACGCCTCTGCTATCTCACGGTCGGTTTCAACCACTCCGTAGGGCGAATCCCAGTCGGAAAAGGTTGTGTACAGCGTATCCATTCCCTCGTAATGGGAGGTAGCAATTATCACAACCGTTTCAACGTCTTCCCTGCTTTTGGCGGCAGCCTTGAAAAACCCCGAGATAAGATGTCCTGCCGTAAGATGATGTGGCACAACACCTGCGAGTATACTTTTGTCCGAGGGGTAGTCCTCCGCCCTGTTGTCCCACATTATAAAGCTGCTGTCGTCAAAGAAATTGCAGCTCAGCAGCTTTGAAGCGGAAACAAGGGCTTTCTCAGGCTGACTGGTTTCGGATATTTCCGTTACAGCCGCCGTTGTTCCCGAAGCTTCACCGATTATCTGTTTTTGTGCGGTGCAGGAGCAAGCCAGCAGCAGCGCAGCTCCTGCACCTAAAATTTTATACGCCTTCATTTACTTTCTCTACCGTAATAGTTCCGCTTTCGCTCATTCCCCAAACGAAATTGCCCTCATTATCGTAGATGTAGGCATAAGCGCCCTCGGTTACATAATCGCCGCTTGTTGTAAGATTTATAACGTATCTTGCAGTACCGCTCTTGTCGGTATAAAGTCTTATATGCTGACCTGTGCATTCAAAGAATGAGTTGGGAGCTTTGTAAAACCTCGCGCAGGAGGGAATAATATCCTCAATCACACTGTAAGGCTCTGCGGTTATTCTTACAGTAATCTGTCCGCCGGGCTTAAGCTCGCTTCCTGCCATTACGGTGTATGTCTTTGAAACCTTCATTGTTGGTTTTTCCGAAATCTCGCTTATTCTGCCCACATAGCCTGCATAAACGGATACCGAGCCGGAGTCAACTCTGAAATCGGCGCTTAAGAACTGCTCCTTATCGAAGGACAGGCTATAAAGTCCGTAGCGGTCAAGCTTTACGGTTTTTCTTTCGCCGTTTAAATTGTAGCTGAATACTGCGCTGCCGCTTATTTTCGGCACATAGTTTCTTATATACACAACCAGCTCAAGCGCATAGCTGTCGTATTGGGGTTCCTTTGAAACAAGTCCTCTTGCAAGCATTTCTGCTTCGGGTAAGTTCAGTACGGAGGCTGTCATCAGCGCAAGCCTTGTATACTCCTCGTCAATAAGGTAAGCGTAAGCTCCCTTTTTGCCCTCGTAGAACTTTATTTCTTCGGTAAGCGAGGTATAGCTTTCATACGCCGAAGTAAAATCTCCCGCAAGAGCAAGACCTGCCGTAAGGTAAAGCCTTTCACTTCTGTTAAGTCCGCTGTCCTCGTCGGCAAGCAGTCTGTTTATATCGCCGATAACAGGCTTACCAAGCGCCGCAAGTCCCATATAGCAGTACGCCATATCCTCCTTGTCGCAGTCCTTAAGCGTGTCCTCAAAGGCAGTTATAACCGCTTCTCTTGAAACGCTTTCGGGGAATGCGGCACATAAAAGGGCGGTAAGCTTTATGTCAGTTCCGCTGCTTTCCATAAGCTTAGCGTAGCCAGAAGCAGTTGCAGCCTCAACCGCTTCCTCATAGCCGTTTTCGGACCAGCCAAGCTCGGTTTCCGCAAATTTACATGCAAGCTCCATATCAAGCCGCTCTCCGTAGTAGAAAGCAAGCGTGCTTAATATCTCCTTGCAAAACTCGTATTCCTTATCGTAGAAGGTTAAGGAAACAGGCCACTTTGTGGGGGAAATTCCGCTAAGTTCCTGAAGGCTTATGTCCTTGCCTACCCGTACCTCCTGCTTTGTTTCTACTACCTTTAAGGGCAGCTCCATAGCGTCGCTGTTTTCGCCGTTGCTTGCACGGAAGGTTACCGTATATTCTCCTGCGGGAAGCTTTCCGAAGTTGGCAGTTTCGCAGGCAAGTATATCAATAGTCTTATCCTGTCCGTTTCCGCTTACAGTTACGGAAATTCTGTCCATATCGCCTATTCCCACGCACTTTGCTGTAAGGGCGATATCGTCCCCCGCAACATATTCCGAAAGCATTATCGGAGATACGAATACGGGTCTTGTTGCTACAATCGGGAACTTTGTATTTCCTGCATACAGACGATTATTAATATCGCTTACGCACTGTATTGTAGCTCTCCAGGTTGTTATCGTATCCGCAAGCTTAAAGCTGAATACCGCCTTGCCGTTTTTGTCAGTTGTTACAGAGCCGAAGTAGGGGTTATCCCTGAAATCCTTGCGGACGCTGCTGTCCGGGTCGCCGCCGCCCTTTTCGCTTCCTGGCAGTCCGTTCATAACGTGCTGGATATAGCTGCATTTCTGATATGCGTAACTATAAGATATATAGGGATAAAGGTCGCTAAGTATATCAACATTCTGTTCCCGTACTGCAAAGGCAGCCTCGTCAACCACGCTGAGGGAAACGGGAGCGCCGCTTACGGGATTGCCGTTGATGTCCCGTGCATAAACCGTAAGGGTGACCTCTTCTCCTGCGTCGTACTTATCCTTGTCGGAGGAAACCTCGAATAAAATCTCCCTCTCCGAAGTATCGAAAACAACGCAGTCCTGAATTATGGGGTAAACGTGCCGTCCGTCAAAGTAAGCACCGCAGTAGTTGAAATCGGGCACACACCTGTTGTCCACCTTGTAGCGGAAGGTTATATCATCATAGATATTTGAGTCAAGAATATCGTTCTGATATGTTATAAAGAAGATTTTACCCTCGGGGTCGCCGTTGCATGTAATATATCTTTCCTTAAGGGTAAATTCAATTATATCGTTCTCCTTGAAATAGGTTTGCGACCTTTCAAGATAGAAATCACGGTAGTCGGTGGAATAGTATCGATTATAATAAGAGCTTGTGCTTTCATACAAGGAAACGCTCTGACCAAGGCTGTCGCAGTAGGAGATTGTGATATAATAGGAACTGTTCTCGTAATTAAAGGGCAGGTTTTCAAAAACCCCGACGCCGTTTACCGTATCAACCGTAAACGTGCCTAAATCTTCCCGGTGATACTCATAATCATAGGATTTAACGGTTTTCTTTTCAATAAAGTCGTAGTAGCTTCCTGTTTCAATCCGTTCGTTCCAGCTTCTTTCAATATTGATAGTAACCTTTGTGTCGTAAACTTCACCCTTTAAGATTTCGTAATCCTCATCTGTTCCGTACCAGTAAACGCCATCATCTGTACTGCTCAGAAATTCGGGTATTTTTGTAAAATCAATCCTATTTGTATTTACAGTAAGGGTTTTTCCCTCGTAATCGCAGTCGCTTTGGAGCATTACGTCCCTGTAAAAGGCGGGAATTGTTTTTAAAGCGTACTGACTTGTATTTTCTATTCCCGTAAGACCAAATTCCGTCCAGAGGGATACAGGCTTCCAGCTGTAATCCACGTCCTCGCTCTTTACCTTCATAGCCGCAGTACCCTTATCATCGGTTGTGCTGCTGCCCGAAACTATTTCAACGCCGTATGCCTCAAATACAAGGTCGGGCGCAGGAGTGCCGTCGAAGTAGTGAGCGTCAATCTGTACGTCAAAGGGGTCTTTCTGAGGCATAATGACGTAATCGGGAGCTGTAACATCAAAGGTATAGGTCGGCTTTACATAGTCGAGAATTGAAACGCTCTTACTGCATATAACCGCGTTTTCGTTGTCCCCGTCAAGAAGATAAAGGCTTGCCCAGCTTGTGCTTCTCCTGTCGGCAAAGGGTATTGTGGCAGTAAATGTGCCGTCCGCAGCGGGAGTTATCTTAATCTGCTTTCCGCCTGTTTCTCCCTCACCGAAGCTTAAGTACAGATTTTCGGGGATAACTGCACCGTCACGCCTCGGCAAAATAACGCCCCATACATTTATGGTATCGGTGGTCTGATATGCCTCACGGTCGGTGTAGATATAGGTATAGAAAAGGTCCTCATAGGTAACGTCTGACTGTGCGTAATTCTGAAGCAGGTCTAAATACCTGTGACCGCCGTAATTAATTTCGATTGTATCGGTTCTGTAAGCGTTATCTCCCGTAACAATTTCCGCAACGCCCTTGCTGTCTGCCTTTGCGGTAAAATCTCCCTCCTTTGTGTGCAGGGTGATTTCCGCCCCGGCGGCTGCTTTGCCCGTGTTGGTATCGTTTATGTAAAGCAGGGTCTTTTCGCCGAAGCAGGCAGAGTAAACCGATATGGGGTTCATCTCGATAAAGTAGTATTTTGTGGTATTGTCCTGTGTAAGGCTTGCAGCATAATAGCCTTCCTCCAGCTCGTAGGGCAGCATTACAAAATGAACAAAGTTATTAGCCGACTTCAAAGGCTTCTCGTTTGAGGCAAAAATCTCCGTCATTCGGCTTTCGTCTATTTCCATAAAGCCTTCATCGCTGTACTGCTTAAGATCGGAAATATAATCGTCGCCGCTGTTATATCTGTAAAGCTTAAGGTCAAGCTCCGATCTCAGTACTTCATCTGCTCCGCTTACCTCAATAACAACAGGGTCGCCCATTATAAAGGTTTCGCTTATTCCGTTAAAGGTATAGAAGAATTTCAAATCGAAAGAGGTTTTAAAGGAAAAGCTTATACCCTCCTTAAGCTCGTTTCCGCTCATTGACTTAATGCCCTCGGAAAAAGAAACGGTATAATTAGTATCCGGCTTCATTTCCTCCTCAGGGACGAAATAAACCGTATTATTATGAGAGGTAAAGCTTCCATTAAGTTCGGGCTTTACGGAAAAATGCGCCTTTACGTCCTCTAAATCGGCAGACTCGGAGAAGGTAATTTCAATTCCGGAATCTGTGCTGACATACTCCCAGCCCTCGTCGGGGTAAACGCTCTTTATTCTGAAATCATCTACTGTCTGGAACGCCCAGCTTCCTGCCGTACCGCCCTCCTCTGACTCTACGGAAAGCTTTACTACGCTTCCCTTTTCAAAGGCTGTTCTTGCAGTAAGTATGTACTCACATTCAGCGCTTTTCTCTATGTCAAAATCGGTTTTCGGGGTAATAGAAAGCTTTCCCGAAAGCTCTTCTGCCGACAAATCCGCATTAGACTTAATGGTAAAGCTTGTGTCGGTAAGAACGTTTTCCCCGCTTACGGAATTTGCTGTTATTTCGGAAACTACGGTGCTTTTCTGTAAGCGCTGGTATGCTATTTCCTTGTCCTCTTCGGGTGCAGGAGCAATATCCTGGGTTGTTGTGGTTATTTCCGGGGAAACAGGTGCTGTATCTTCTGTTACCGAAGTTGTTGTCACAGGGTTGGTATCAATCGGACTGCCAAAAATACCGACATTATTAAGCGCAAAAATTCCTATTGCGGCAGCAGCACAGACTCCGCCCACGGCAGGAATCCACTTTATAAAGCTTTTCTTTTTTTCCGGCTTCTTCTCTGTTTTCTCGTTATCAACGGGGATAAGCTCGTCATCAACCTCGCCTAAGGTATCAAGCAGCTTTTCGTTCTTCTTCATATTTCAATGCCCTCCTTTTCAAGGTGTTCCTTAAGTGCGGTACGGGTACGGGAAAGGGAGGTTTTAACCGCACTTTCGCTCATAGAATTTTTCTCCGCAATCTCGCTTATGGAAAACATATACCAGTAACGCTGCATAAAAATCCGCCTTGTATCGGGCTTCAGCGTGTGCAGGAAGCTGTTAAGGGCGTTTCTCAGCTCTAACCCTTCGGAAACGCTTTCCCCCTCGCCTACACACTCCGCAAGCTCGTCAAGGCACAGTGAGAGCTGCCCCGAGCCACGCTTTTCAGCAGACAGGCTTCTTGCACGGTTTATTGCAAGATTTCTCGTTATCTTTCCGAGAAAAAGGGATAAAAGCGAGGGCTTTTTCGGCGGCATTGAGTTCCACGCCTTAAGCCATGTGTCGTTAACACATTCCTCGGTTTCTTCTTTTGAACTCAGAATGTTATTTGCTATAACGCTGCAATAGCCGTTATATTTCTGCTTTGTTTCCACAATTGCAGTTTCTGAGCGCTCCCAGTACAATGCAACAATCTGTTCGTCTTCCATATTTTTCCTCCCCTTGCGGTGCATTTCACCTATATAAACAACTTTTACCATGAAAAGGTTACATTTTCTACGAGAATTTTTCAAAAAATTTTTTTGCCGGAAATCCGTTTTTAGGAGCAGCGGCAAAGACGGCGGATTATTCTTTCTTAATTATATCATTATTAAGCTTAATATGTCAATTTACAGCGGCAGAAATTATTTTACCGAAACCTTGCGCTTTACGGCAGAATGTGTTACAATAAAAAAGCAAACAAACTCTATTCAGAACAGAAAGGAAGCAATATGATTCTGAGCGTAAGCCGCCGCACGGATATCCCCGCTTTCTATTCCGACTGGTTTTTCCGGAGAATAAAGGAAGGCTCTGTCTGCGTGCGAAACCCTATGAACATTCATCAGATAAGCCGTCTCAGGCTCTCTCCCGAGGTGGTGGACTGTATTGTTTTCTGGTCGAAAAATCCCGAACCGATGCTTAAAAGGCTTGACGAGCTTTCGGACTACGACTATTATTTCCAGTTCACAATCAACGACTACGGAAAGGAAACAGAGCCATTCGTCCCCGAGCTTGAAAAGCGCATCGACACCTTTAAGAGGCTGTCCGAAAAAATCGGCAGAGAAAAAGTTATCTGGAGATACGACCCTATAATTTTTACCGATAATTATACCCCCGCAAGGCACATTCAGAGCTTCAGCCGTATTGCGTCACAGCTTAAGGACTACACGGAAAAATGCGTGTTCAGCTTTGTGGATATATACCCCTCGAAAAACAGCAGGAACCTGTCCAGGCTCAGCATAAAAGCCCTTTCGGCTGAAAAGCTGGACGAGTTCTCAGGTATGCTCTCAAAGGTTGCAAAGGCAAATAACCTTGTGCTTGCCACCTGTGCTGAGGCAATCGACCTTTCAAAGCACGGCATTGAACACAACAGCTGCATAGACAAGGCCCTGATTGAGCGCATAACCGGCTGCAGGCTTAAGGTAGGAGCAGACGGTCAGCGGCAGAACTGCGGCTGCGTGAAATGCGACGATATAGGCTCTTACGACACCTGCACCCACGGCTGCACCTACTGCTACGCAAACTACCGAAAGGAAATAGTGTGGGAAAAGGCTAAGCAGTACGATATAAGCTCCCCTCTCCTCTGCGACAGGATTGACGAGGAAAAGGACAAAATCACAGACAGACCACTTAAGTCCTACAAGGATAAGACAACAGAGGACGGCGGAGATTTTTCACAGCTGTCATTTTTCTGACAGCGCCGCAGACGGGAAAGGAACGGATATGTCAATTAACTGGGATTATTATAGCGAAATAGCGCACAAGTCATCGGCGACAGAAGTACGGAATGAGGATGGTTCGATTGAATGTAAGCAGAATTCTTTTTCAATAGATTTTTTCTATGCAAATCAGCAGGAAAGCAGGCTTAATCCTATTACAAAAGCCTTTCTTGAGCCGCATAATAATTCCCTGCCGCAATACGAGCCGGTAACGGGAATTGAGGAGATAAAGGATTTCTTCAGCGGCTTTAATAAAAAGCCCAACGAGGCTCAGTATGAAGCAATTCTTCACGCAATTAACGACAGCGTTTCTATTATCCAAGGCCCTCCCGGCACAGGAAAAACTGATACGATTGTCAATATTCTGCGTATGCTTTTTCACCTGTACCCTGCCACAAACGACGAAAACACAAGAACGGCAGCTATTGTGTCCAACAACAGCGAAGCGGTTGAAAATATTCACGCCGCACTCAATGAATCAAACGAGCCATTCGACATCGGACTGAAGACTCACTTCACAAAGCTGGGAAATTCTAATGTGCGGAAGGAATGGGTAAACCAGAATCCGGATAAAGCTCACCTGTTCAACTCTATATCAAAGAGGTTTAATCCTGAATTACTCCGTTTCTTCCCCTTCTTTACCAGCACCATTCATTCTCTGAGAAGAAACTTCAGCCAGGGCTTCGACAACCAGTTCGACTATGTGATTATAGACGAATGTTCCCAGTCTTCAATTCACCTGGGTCTTATGGCTATGAGCTGTGCAAAGCATCTTGTGCTTCTCGGGGACAACAAGCAGCTTTC
>JBJERM010000231.1:0-13004 GCA_051882315.1 Ruminiclostridium sp. | reverse complement strand
ATCTATTGACAGGCTCAGCGAGTGTCTGCCTCCCGACTGGGGAGAGGGGTACGACAATGTAATAATCGGCTGCACCGTTGAAAACCGGGACAGGGCAGATTACAGACTGCCGATTTTTATGAACCTGCCCATAAAGCATAGAGCGATAATAATTGCGCCAATGCTGGAGCAGCTTGATATTTCACCCTATCTCAGCGAGAAAATCGAGGAGGTTTCCGTAAGCGGGGAGTCGGGAATTAACGCAAGACCCTGCAATTACGACTGGATTCTTGATATACGGCGGCAGTGCGTTGAGAAAAACGTGCCCTTTACCTTTCATCAGACAGGCGCCCATTTTATCAAGGACGGGAAAATGTACAACATACCCCGCAAGTACCAGATAAGTCAGGCGAAAAAGGCGGGGATTGACTATAAAATCGGGGAAAATCTTGTGCCCGAGCCGGCACAGGGTGAGATAGATAAAAACAGCCCGTCACAGCTCAGCTTCTGGGAGGAATAAGCTGATAAGGCGGCTTATAAGGCTTGCGCTATTGCAAAAAAGCAGGAATAATGCTATAATATTTACAAAAAGAACAAAAGAAAAAGAGAAAAGCGAGGAATGAAAAATGAAATACAGACTTGCGGTTTTTGACCTTGACGGGACTATATTATATACTCTTGAAGACCTTAAAATCAGCCTTAACTGCGCTCTTTCGGCAAACGGGCTGCCCGAAAGGACTCTTGACGAAACACGGCGTTTTGTGGGCAACGGCATAAGGAAGCTTATTGAGCGGGCAGTTCCCGAAAACTCCGACCCCGGGCTTATTGACAGGGTTTTCAGCGATTTCAACCTGCACTACAAGGAGCATTGTACCGACCACACAAGACCCTACAAGGGCATACCGGAGCTGCTTTCGGCGCTGAGAGAGGCGGGAGTGAAGACCGCAGTGCTGTCCAACAAGGCGGATTACGGTGTGCAGGAGCTTTGCGCCCGTTATTTTCCCGGTATGTTTGATTTTGCGGCAGGAGAAAAGGCGGGAGTAAGGAAAAAGCCTGCCCCCGACGGGGTTTTCACTATTCTTGAAAATCTGGGCATTTCAGCTTCCGACGCTGTTTACATAGGCGATTCGGAGGTAGACATTGAAACGGCGGAAAATGCGGGAATGGACAGCATAATTGTGGACTGGGGCTTTCGGGACAGAGAGCTGCTTTTAAGCAGAGGCGCAAGGGTTATCGCTTCTGCCCCAAAAGAGGTTTTAAGACTTATTATCGGAGAATAAGCTTTTTCCCATAATACGCAATAATTCTCCACAAAAATCCATTGACAAAAGTAAAGAATTATTGTATAATCATTTTCACACGGGGCCGTAAAGGTTTCGACGGGGGCTTTGAAGCCCGTTAAGCACGCAGAGTCCGCCTGAACTCTTCAAAACGGGCAATTTTAAAATTAAACGCAGATTATAGATCTGAATTAGTAGCTGCCTAATCGCAGCTGCCGTCCTGCCGGAGAGCGCTGCGGCTCCGGTTCGGGCGTCACACAGCAGCCAACGCTTTCGGTGAGAGTTCTGTAACCTTAAGCGCACTTAAAGAACTGCCGGAGGGCTATCCTGTCGCTCGGAGAGTCCGAAGGGAGATTTAAAAGACCGACTAAGCGTGTAGAAAGACGAGTGAATGGGTTTTCGGACGGGGGTTCGACTCCCCCCGGCTCCACCAGCGCAGGCTCGTAATCTATTTTACGAGTATATAAAACGGCTGATTGCATTATTGCTATCAGCCGTTTTTTCTTTAATTTTATATGCTCTTTGTTTTGGCAGAAATCGCCTTGCAATATTTCTTACAATAACATAGTCGCATAACGAAGAAGAGGTTACCCTAAGGGCAACCTCAACTCTGTCACTATATACGACTACTTCTTTCACATAGTCGGCTATAAATTTCTTACATTCGGGCATATCTCTGTTTCGTACTGCCTCGGAGAACTGCCTTATAGCCTCTCTTAGCATTTCCTCGGTTATTTCGGGAATATCAACAGGCTTATTCAGCTTCTCCTTGCGTTCATTAAGCTTCTCAATATCCACGCTGATATTGTATAGCTCCTCCTTGAATATATCGGAGTCAACGCCGTTGGCAATAGCTTTCGCAATATTATTCTTCCGAGTTTCGTAGTGGCTGAACATTCTGTCGATATGCTTGATTTCTGCCTCTTCGCTCTCTGTTCTTTTTGCGTAATGCTCTCTGAGGCTCTTAAGAATAACAGGGATTTTCTCCTCGCTGAATACATACTTTTCAAGCTCGGAAAGTACGAATTCTTCAATAGCTTCCTGCTTTATCTCCTTATTGCCGCAGCGTTCAGCCTTCGTATGCTTACAGCGGTATGAGTTTGTGTAATGTCCTGTTCCGCCTTTCCTTGAACTGCCTGTCATATTACAGCCGCATACTCCGCATTTCACTAAGCCGCTTAGCAGATATGTACGCTTTGCATAATATTTTCCTCCCGTTCCTTTGTTGCTCTCCATTTTCTTCATAGCCTTATCATAGGTTTCCTCGCTTATTATGGCTGGCATACCGCCCTTGAAGCTTATGATTTCTTCGGGGGCTTTGTTCTTGTGGTTATTCCTTGTACCGCTTTTGGAAGTTCCTGAGGCTCTGTTATAGATGTAGTAACCGCAGTATTTCTTGTTTCGGATAATATCATAGAAGGAGTTTTTGTTGAAGCGCCTGCCTATTTTCGACTTGTAGCCTAAGCTGTTAAGCTCTTCTGCAATATCCGAATAGCTATAACCTGCAAGGAATCTGTCGTATATAATGGTGACTGCCTTTGCCTCATGCTCGTTTATCACAAGCTTTTTGGTCTTGTAGTCAACATCATATCCGAGTGGCGGTAAGCCGCCTGTATGCTCGCATTTGTTCGCCTTAACCATCATACCCTTCATAACCTCTCGTGATAGGTTACGGCTGTAGTATTCAGCCATAGCCGCATAGAGAGCGCTGAAGATTATGCCTTCGGGAGTATCGCTTGTCGGCTCAAGTACAGATACAAGCGCCACATTGTTTCTTGCCAATAATGCGATATTGGTGGTAGCGTCATTAATGTTTCTTGCAAACCTGTCCATTTTATGTACGATAACATAGTTGAACTTGCCTGTGGCGCTGTCGGCAATCATTCGCAGGAACTCGGTACGCCCCTTTGTTGTCATACCCGACTTAGCCCTGTCGATATATTCCCCGACAATCGCATATCCGTTATTTTTGGCGAATTTAACAATCGCATTTTTCTGCGCCTCGATAGAGTTTTCAGTCTGCATTTCAGAACTGTAACGTGCGTAAATTACTGCCCTCTTGAGGGAACTGGTTAATTTATTCATAATGTTTACCTTCCTTTGTAAGTAGTTAGATTTTAATAATAATATAAGTTTCTTCAGTAATAATTTTCGGTGCGCCCGTTGCAAAACTGCCGCAACCTTTAACATATAAGATAATAATTACAAAATAAGAATAATATAATAAATAAATTAATTAATTTCCTCGATTATAGCTTTGAGGATATGTATAAGCTCTACAGAATTTGTTGTAAGGCAATCTGCACCGCTTATATGTTCCTTGACAGCTGTATCGAACTCGCTGTTATATAGCTCTTTGCGCTTTATGGTGTACTTAGTCATATGAGGTCACCTCCTTTCACGTCTTCATAAATGACGTCAAAATCCCTCATAAGTCAGTTGCTCAGAATCAGATACTTCGGTAGCTGCTTTCTCGGCTTTTGGATGATTATTCTCTAACGCCTCGGCATGCTGCTTTGTCGGACTAATTCCAGCACCATTTAGATTTATTACATAGCAAGATACAAATGGTCCAGAGTTGGTTACTACCTTTTTGCTTTTGAGATGAGTATTGTCCTTTGTATGCAAGAGTTTTCTTTCTCGCCATTCTCGCAATATTGTGCTGATATTAGCTACACTCCCCTTGTTAATCCAATCGTCGAATACGCTTTCTATCACTACGCAGCGGTCACATACATAGACTTCATTTTCGCCTACAATATACTCTACATACCCGTATGTTGAAGAGTGTACCATTCTTGTTTCATAAATCCTTCCATCAAGAGCTTTCTTCTTATGATGATATGGTGCTGGCTTCTCACACCCGAACATATCGAGATTTTTGCAGATACAATTCACGATATAATCATATGCTGTTTTCCATGCAGGCGTTTCCGCCGATTGCTTAAGATTGCTATAGATAAAGTTAATAATTCCTTCCTCATTAAAAGCAACCCTAAACACATGGGAGGCATATTTTGCGGTAAGCTTTAATATCGAAACAGATTTCGCAATTCTTGCTTTGTATGCTTCCTCAACAGGTATATCTGCTCTTGTTTCTATAGCAAACTTTTCAAAAGCATTTAAGATACCTTCTGAGTCTGTGATTATCTCTTTAGCAAGAAGCGAAATGCCTAATCCCGCATATTTCTTTGAGAAACGCTCAACTTCACTGGCTTGTTCTGCGTTCTTAGTCCACAAAACATAAGGGAATGACAAGACTCTTATTTCTGTGCCTTTGGGAGCAGATTTATCTTCTAACATAGAGAATTCGCCAGTAAAAATAACGGTAGTAGCCCACCTGTCTCCAATTTTCAAAGAACTGTTCTTATTCATTCTTGATTTATCGGTACCATCGGCGATAGTATAAATCAGCTGTGGTATATCCACGTTCCTGTCCAGTCTGCCAAGCTCGTCAAACAGCATAGGATATCCAAAGTTATTTGCCAGTTTTCCTAACAAGGCATTCTTCGTTGCGTGACAATTACCGGATAGAGAATTCTTGTCTTTGCCGCAATCAACGTTTCCGCCCATGCTAATAGCAAGCTTAGCAGCTGTTGTTTTGCCTGTTGTTGACTGACCATATATGTTGCATATGATGCTGTCAACTGCTGCAAAGTTGGATATATATCCCACCACACAAGCTGATAAGCCTATGATAACCGCAGTTTCAAGGGGTGTGTTGCCGATTATTATTCTTTTAAGGTCGTCCTTAAAATCCTTAATCTCCCCCAAAGGCATAATGTCATATGTACCGACATAGGAAGCAGCACCTCCGCCTTTACTATAAAGATTATATCCCTTAAAGGCAAGTTCGTTACCGATTTTGCACCACCCAAGCTGATTATACACCTGAACAGCTTTCTTTTTTACAATCTGCTGTTGCAGATATGCCTTGACGTGCTTCTCGTTGTCATTGGAAATAGCATACCCTTTGGCGTTAAGCTCGTCTTTTAAGGAGTTGAAGTCGATTTCGGCTACAACGACTTCACTTGCCGCTATGAATCTCACCTCAAAAGATATGGTGCCTGTATCAAAATTCTTGATAACCTTGGTTGCCTTAATATCGTAACCACATCCAATAAAATTGCTCTCAATATAGTACCCAAAAACGCCATTCTGCGCAACATACGTTTTCATTGTTCTTCCCCTCTTACACGAGTTTTCAGATATTCAAGAATATCTGCCTTGGTTTTTTCATCGATGGAAAACCCTCTGTTTTCCAATTCTGTTATCAGCCAATCTAATGGGCTCGTCTTCAATTCTTCCGGCTGTGCGATATACGATGCTATATCAGGACACAACCATTTGTTGAAGTTGTTAGCACCCCTAACAGGCTTGCAAGTGACAGGTGCACTATCTGTCTCATTAAGACCGATAGTTGAAACCTCATTAAGTAATCCATTGAAATTCATTATCGATTTCCTCCTTTGAAAATATTGCGAAAAGACTGCATGCCGTCCTTTCAGTTATGGCTAAAAAGTTATAGCCAGTAAAGGCTGTTTTCCTTTACTGGCTATATTGTAACATATTTTTATCTGCATTTCTGCTGAAAAAACACCTATTTTTCAGAAATTTCCGAGTTTTCTATCTCAATTTTCAGTTTTTCGATATAATTATCAATTAATTCTGGCAAGCTCTCCTTAATGTCACTATTCAAGAATAATTTAACCTCTTCATCTTGGCAACTTCTTATTATAGCATTTTGCTGTTCTTCATCACTAATTGCCCCTTTGATTATTTGTCTGTATATGTTAATTGCTTCTTTGACAATACCAAATTCCGTCATGTCACTTATAATGATGAATCGAGAGAACTTATCTTTATACTGTTTTTTGTTTCCGTCTGCCATCCTCATTAAAGCAAACAGTATATAGTTCAAGTCGTTTGACAAATCTTTTAGAATAAACCTTTCAGACAAACCATAATTGCACATATTGTTAATTTCAGAGTAATTAAATCCAGCTATATTTGTAAAGGCGTTTTTAAAAAAAATATCATAGGTGCTTCTGGCAACACTTTCTTTCTCTGTATCACAACTAATTTTTTTATTTATTAGGGCGGCAATATAAGTATAATCATTCCAACTTGTTTCAATACTTATATGTAGCAATCCCTTAACCTTCCTTATTGCTTCCTCATAATAACCATATTGCGAAAAATCCAAACAATTTACACTTTTTACATATAGAGCAGAGTTTGTGTTTATATCGTTAATGAATTCTTCCTTGCTTGGCTTATACTTTTCCGGAATGCTTTTATCATATACAGTTTTATATACATAATTAGCGGCGCTTCCGACTATCTTCTGCGTTAACCTTTGTATCTTATTTATGGTAGATTTATTAAAACAGTTATCTGATTTTTCTTTGGTACATTCCTTAACTATTTCTATGTAGGCTTCTTCCAATTCCTGAACATATTTCCTGTGACTCTTTTTATAATAGTATAACTCTGATATACGGCTTGCAGGATTCTTTTCAATCAGCTTTGCCTTAATATCGTTAATCAATGCCTTTTCCGTTTCTTCAAGCTTTTCGGACTTGTGCAATTTTTCAAGCTTTAATAGCCTTACAGTATGCTTTCTGATAACGCTTTCTACGTTTATCTTTGTATCGAATAGAGAAACATCGCCGTAAAAGTCAATATAGATATTATCATCAAGCTTTCCTAAAACTGCTACATCAATGCTGTCCATAACACTATAGTATTCTTTGTCAATATCAATATCTACACCCATAAGCTTAAGATTTAGTCTTAGTACCTTCATATTTCTTATATCTAATGGCAGCTTATCAGCTTTTCTACGCAACAATTCCTTTGCCGCCTTTTCGTAAAATTCCTCAATTATCATATTAACCTTGCTCATAATACCCTCCATAAGCTTTATCGTTAATATAATAATACACTAACTTTTTGGTAATTTCAATAACAAAGCGTATTTTTCCGTTCCGTCCGTAAGCTATTTTTGCCTACGGACGTGTTTTTCTGACAGACTTTCGGGAAGGAATGAGGCGGTTGTCCGTTGTCCGTAAGAATAATAATCAGAATATATATAGCTTACAAAAAAAGAACGGTCAACAGACCATTCTTTTTTAGGCTATTTAGGCTTCTTGCCGTTTTTGCATATACCGTATGCAGTAAGAACTGCCGATACTCCTGCAATAAACGCTTCAATACCTGTTATAGCCGCCGTACCTGCCGCCAATGACATTATCACGCCCATACCTCCTCTCTGACGTTACTAACTATTGCTTCTGCTGTTATTACAAGTGCTATGCCTACTGCCATTCCGCATAAGTAGTAGCCTATCATATCTGTCACCTCTTTCCTGTGGAACATAGAAATACTATGTACCTTAATATTCGCTTGCAAGCAGTATTGTCTGATGTTCTCCATCGTCAATAACATATACCTTTTCGGTAATAGCTGTTTCAGCCTCTCCGCAGTCGAATATCATTTCATAAGGCGGCTTCTCCTGGGAGTGCTTAATCTTTTGCCTGTTACCTTCAACATAGAATGTAAACACCTGCAAGTAATCAAGCTCTCTTTTCTCTCTGCTTCTGTCTATTGCTTCCCATATCAGCAGAAGATACAGAAATGGTATTTTTTCTTCTGCACCCTTTGTTATGTATCTCTTTCCCGATTTAAAATAGCTCATTTTGCTTCTTCCTTTCCGTAATATATTTTCTTTGGCATAATAACGCTTATTGAATACTCGGTAGCAGGTAAGAACAGCAAGCTGACATAATCGCCTATAACTTTTAATAGCTCCAACGGCTCGGAGCAATAGTCAATACAGCGTTTCAGCTCTTCGGTATCCCTTTCATTTTCAATAAGAACAATGTAACCGCCGTCCATTCCGTAATTATTATAATTTGTATCAAGTATTTCTGCTATCCTGCTTGCTTCATCAATTACATACTGCGGAAATATGCCGCTTATTATTGATATATCGGTTATGGATTTAATTTTATACAGCATAAGACCTCCAATAATAGCAGGCGCCGTAATGTGAAACATTACGGCGCATCACCTTTATTCTTTTTACTCTTCTTACTGTCCTTGTTATGTGCAGTAGCTTCATTATCGAATATAACAGTTTCTGTAGGGGCTATCTCTGTATCTGCTTCATCTGCTTTGAATGCCCTAAGCTCGCTGTAATCGAATTCTTCAAGACGCCAGCTGCGTACAGCAGGGCATAGCGGGTGATAGAACTTCCTGCCCTGTGCATTTGCAATACATTTCATTTTGTCCTTTACTCCCGCAATAGTTTCAAGAACCAATCGCTGCTGTTCCAGTACCTTTTTGCAATTATCCGCTCCTGTACCTACTGCCCAAATAACGGTATCCGTTTCTTTTACAGCTTCAGTTATATAGAACAGATTCTGATTATCAATATCAGTCTTGCTGTGCTTACCGTTTATTGACGAGAACAGATTTAAAATAGCAACGCTCCCATATCCAAGCCGTTCAAGATTACTAAGCACGAACATCGTGGTATGGTCAACGGTGACGGTATCTGCATGACTGGGATAAAGCATTATAATAGCCGCTGAGGGCTTAGCCTTGTCCCATTCCTTACGGAGCAGATAACGGTGTGTTCGGTCATCGTTATAGATAACCTCGGTTTTCATTACGGTTTTTTCGGTTATTGGCATAAAAAATTACCTCCTTGAGTTTATTCAAGGAGATAATATATGCTTATAATATTATTTGTAACATTTTTGCGTGGACAAGCTGTTGTCCTATACATTTTATATAATGATAATGAAGCTATTTCTTGTTGCTGTCAACGCACTCAAAGAAAGCCTTTACCATTTTAAGAGCGCTGTCTATTTCCTGCTGAGGTCGTCCTTTTAATATGTCGCTCCATTCTTTCAGCATTAGCTTATCCTCTTCGGTTTCTGAACCGTTTACAATATAATCGGTAGTAACATGGAACACGTCTGCCAATTTGCTTACAATCTCAATGCTCGGATTGCGCTTGCCTGATTCTATAAGTGCAATATAGCTTTCGCTTACAAAAATTCTGTATGCAAGGTCTATTTGCGTAATTCCTGCCTTTCGCCGCAGTTCTTTAACACGCTCACCCAATGTATTGCCCATACTGTTTTCACCCCTATATACCTTTAGTATAGCATATACAGAAACACAATATCTTACTATAAGTAATATTTATCTTGACTATTTGTAATGGTCGTGATATAATGTAGAAAAATGACGATTTTGACTCTATTCATTTATGATATGTCAATCGCAGATAATTGGAGGGAAAAATATGGCAAAGCACATTTTTAGAATCTACGGCAACACACTTGAAATAAGTGCGGAAAGAGACCATTTCAATGAATCGAGGCATAAATTTATCGCTCTCGCAAATGACACAACCGCTTTGTTCAGAAAACGCTACAAAGCAAAATGTAAATCAATCGAAGATATTTTAAAAAATATCGAAGGTATTACCGACGAAGTTTATTCCTCAGCAGCGCTTGAAATATCAAAATTCCTTGCCGCAGAAGGAATTACGGCCTATGACAAACACAGAGTCCTCGATAAGATACTTGGAGATGACGAGTGCTATGACAAGGTATGCGAAATATATGAATTTTACCAGGAAATCACCGATGATGAAGCCGCAAAGGACGAAATGCGTGTTGCAAGACGGGTAAACCGAGGCAGAGTAGTCGGAGGCGGTTTCGGTTTACAGGGCGCATTGTCAGGTATGGCTATGGCAGGCGCAATGAATCTTGCCGCAGGTGCTGCTCATGGGGCTGTAAACCTTGTAGGAAAAGCCGCTTCCACTATTGGTGCAGGTATCAAGAAAAGCGAGTATTTCAATAACCCCAGCACATTGGAAGACCTGGCTAACGGCGTATGGAATGATGTATATATGTCCCTCAGCAGCTTTATGGAATTAGTTGCCGATGAAGGAAAGCTTGGCTTTGATTATACAACTCAGAATGATTGTGACGAATGTAAAGCTATTTGCAGCAATCTGATGAATAACATAATTTCCGTTGACGAAGCCCCGAATCAACTTTTTGCCGCGCTTCGCAAAGACCCATATAATAAAAATATATACAGATATTCCTTTGAAAAAATCGGTGACGAAAATGGCGAACTGACCGCAATTGCCGATTATCATCATGTAGATGTGTCGAATATCAAGGAAAAAATTATTGCCAAGAATATGCCTCCCGTTATTGAAATCGAGGAAGAAGCATTGAAAGTTAAGGAAAATATCCTCGCCGAAATGAAACGTCAGCATACCGATAAATCTCCTACCCTTGACAATATCAATGCTCAGCTTGTAGAATTTGATATAAAAGCAAGAACGTATAAAGGCATTACTTATGATACAAGGGAAGATAAGACGGTTGCTGTGGGACAGGATGAAATTCTTGCTGACAAAACCCAAAATCTCGTTAATTTAAGCAGAAGCGAAGCTATAGCTTTACTTGAAGAAATAAAAAATCTTGATTTCTTACCTCTTGTTAAAGCGCCTTATATTACAATAGCTGAAAATCGAATTTACAATGCTGAAAGTGCAGAGCTTTTCGAACTCTGCTCAAACGCTGACACTGTTTCAAAGGCTGAACTTATCAGTTTAGAAGATAAAATCAAGTCTATGAATTACGGACAAGAAGTAAGCAATTATTATATTTCTCTTATTGATTCACAAATTGAACAGAGAGATGATGTAACTGCGGCTGAAATCTGCAAAGCGCTTTATTCTTCGGATGAAACAACCGTGAGAGAAATGGAAGCTAAGATTAAAGAAGCTGATATAAAGGATAATGTAAGAACTCGCTACCTTGACCTTATAAATAAACGTATTGAGGTTATATGGTCGGAGCAGGACGGCAGAATTTTTGATGATATAATCAGAAATACAGATGTTACAAATCCAAATGCAATTCAGGAAAGTATCAGTAGAATTAACAATAGCGGCAGAACTGAGAGCAAGCAGGAATATATAACCGCCTTGAATTTATATAATGAGAAAAACATCAAAAAAGCACGCCGTTATGCGAAATACAAAGCCAAGGGCTTTTTAAAGACATTCGGCATAGAGCTCGGAATTACATTGTTGTTTATCCTTGCAATAGGCGCTGTAGGGGAAAAAGCGCCTGAATGGTTATCAGTGCTGGGAGGATGCCTTGCAATATACTGTGTTGTTCATCTTATTATGGTTTTACCTGTAAAAAAGCTATGGGCTGATATAACTGTAAGAAATACAGTCATTCACAAGGCGCTGCTGCCTGATGGTATAACGCTGCAGGAGGACGTATATTCTGTTCCTTCTGCCGCAGGAAAAAGCAATAGTACTTCTGATACGCTGATAAATAAAGCGGTTATTCCAGCAATCCCTCAGAAGCCTGTCAAAGCTAACGACAAAACAATCAATATAGAGATAGCGGAAGACTCAAAGCCGAACAAGGATAAAGGTTCAGAAAAAACCGCTGTTACCGTAAATGTTGACAACAATGACATATCAGCAAATGCCGTAAAGGTTAAAATAGCTTCATTTGCCGATAACAATAGTAAAATTACGGCAATAAAAACTATAATTGACATTACAGGCATAAGCTTGAAAGAAGCAAAAGCTGTTGCTGACAATGGCGGTACAATCGGAGTAAAAGATTTCGAAACAGCCGATAAAATCGCAAAAGGCTTAGCTAACTACGGAATTGACGCTTGTGCTGAATAATAAAAAAGGTCGGAGATTCCCTTCTCCGACCTTAATTTCCCCTAAGAGCCACCCCCCAACAATGAACCGGCTCCACCAGCCGAGTGCCTCGGCGCGCAGAAAGCCCGATTACAGGTCGGGCTTATTTTTTTTGCCTTGCTTCACCGTCACGTTTTTTATCTTTTCTGCACTACTCCCACCGAGAAATTACTTTTTGGCTTGGAGGCGGAGGAGGAGGCGAAACCCAAGGGTTAGGCTTGCCGTCGACTCCCCCCGGCTCCACCAGCCGAGTGCCTCGGCACGCAGAAAGCCCGATTACAGGTCGGGCTTTATTTATATTCTTATTCACCATCCCCGGTCTGCGAAAATTTCAGTATAAAAGCAGGCTCGTAGTTTATTTTACGAGCAGATAAAACGGCTGATTGCAGTTTTGCTTTCAGCCGTTTTTCCTTTAATTTTATATGTCCTTAGTTTAATAACCACAGTATTTCTTGTTTCGGATAATATCATAGAAGGAGTTTTTATTGAAGCGCCTTCCCAGGGAGAAAGAGTGACCGCCTGCGCTTTTAGTGCAAGCGGTTATTTTTATCACAAGTTATAGTTCAGACCCGTAATATTTTTGCAGAATAAAAGAACCTGCCCCCAAAATTTCCAATCAAAAATTTACAGCAAAAGTATAAACCAAATCTTTCGGCAGATAATATCACTAAAGGAACGCAGAAACGGCGTTACTGTAAATCAAATATACAGACTTGCAGCTTACGGGCAAGTCCCATTTTTTAGGAATACGGCAAAAACCGTATTTCAATTTTGCGGAAAGGAACCTTAAATATGAAAGCTACGGGAATTGTCAGACGTATCGATGACCTGGGCAGAGTGGTTATACCTAAAGAGATAAGAAGAACTATGCGTATCCGGGAGGGCGACCCGTCACAGACAACATTGAAAAATCCGGTTGCTTACTGCTATTTATTGTTGATTCTTGCTAAAAGACTAAGCGTTACATAGGGCAC
>JBJERM010000230.1:0-13005 GCA_051882315.1 Ruminiclostridium sp. | reverse complement strand
GTGAGATTATCTCGATGAAAAGCTTTGCTACCGACCCCAACGGCTCCTACACGGGAGTTCCCGAGGATTACGGCGAAAGACCCGTGCAGGACGCAGACGACCTGTAAATAATATAGCATAAACGGCAGTTTTTTTCAAGCGGCGGCTTTAGCTGCATTGACATAAAAGATTTATTATGCTATTATTTATTATGCAGCCGTATCTGCGCTATCGGGTACGGCTGTAAATAATAGTAGAATTTGCCGTATATCGGCGGGGAATGATAAGTTTATGAAGAAGTACATACGGGCTGCCGCTCTTTTTGCGGCGGCGGCTCTCCTTTTATGCTCCTGTACGGATATTGCCGGCAGGACGGATATACCCGAAGAACAGGGCGTTGCCATAACCACACGGGCAACCGCCGTTCCCGCTATGGCTGCCCCGAAAACCGAGGCGCAGACCGAGGGGAACGCAGAAAGCCTGCCCGAAGAAGAGCTGCCCGAAAACGAAGACAGGAGAGCGGTAATCTCTTTCGTGGGCGACGTTACCCAGTCCGACGTTTTCGCCGAAGCTACCGCTGCCCGCTATCCCGAGTATCCCTTTGAAGATGTGGCAGGAATTTTCCAAGCGGCAGACTTAAGCTTTGCCAACCTTGAAACCTGCGTAAGCGAGCGTGGCGAGTCGGAGAAAAATGAGGGCTACGGCTTCCGGACAAGCCCGGAATCCCTGAACGTCTTTACCCTTGCGGGGATTGATATTGTTTCCGCTGCAAATAATCACGTCCGTGACTACGGAATGGAAGCCCTTGATGATACTTTTACAAGCCTTGAAAATGCGGGGCTTAAGTATGTTGGTGCAGGACGGGACAAAAGGGAGGCGGAAAGGCTGGAGCTTTTCGACCTGAACGGCATAACCGTGGGCTTTACCGCCTGCAATATGATAAATATGAACCCTACATGGTACGC
Organism: Ruminiclostridium sp.; assembly: GCA_051882315.1. GTDB lineage: Bacteria > Bacillota > Clostridia > Oscillospirales > Ruminococcaceae > Ruminiclostridium_E. The sequence continues at coordinate 12,061 of JBJERM010000230.1, read as the reverse complement.
CGAGGAGGACAGGGCGGGGATTGCCTGCGTTGACAGCGAAAACAGCGTGGCGTATCTTGAAAAAATCGTCGAATACGATAAGCTTTGCGACGTTCTTTTTGTTTCGGTACACTGGGGCGTTGAGTATTACAACGAGATTACCGATGAACAGCAGGCTTTCGCTCACAGCCTTTGCGACAGCGGCGCAGATATAATCCTCGGACATCACCCACACGTTCTCGAACCCATAGAAAGCTACAAGGACAGCGTTATTTTTTACAGCCTCGGCAATTTCCTGTTCTACAAAATGAACGACGAGGCGGGAGAAACGGCGGTTTTTACCGTTGAGATAAGCAAAAACGGCTTTGAAAGCGGGAAAATGAGCCCTGTGGTGATTTCCTACTGCAAGGCGGTTCTCTTAGAAGAGGAAAGCGAAACCGGCGCCGCAATTATCGGGCGTGTTGCTGAGCTTTCGGAAAAATACGGCATCGAAATTGACGAAAGGGGAGGTATTTCCCGAAAATATGAATAAAAAAGCTTTTAGGTGCATTTGCGCTTTGCTTACGGCGGCGGTTCTGGCGGGCTGTAACGCAAGCGAGCCTGCGGTTGTTACCTTTACTCCCGCAATTTCCACCACCTCCCGTACAGAGCCGAAAACAGCGCAAAGCGCAGAAATTCCCGCGTCAACAATACCGGAAAAACAGCCCGAAATTACGGAAACCACAACTCCTGCACCCGTATATAAAAATACAATAGAAATTTTAGGTCCTAACATGATTTACGTCGGGGAAAGCTTTGACTACGGCTACGAAATTTCCCACAAGAACGCAGACAGGGCTAATATTTTGTGGCAGGCAGAGGGAAGCGGCGGGGAGTTTGACAATGGGCGGCTTACCGCAGTTGAAAAAGGGGAAATTACCCTTAAAATAACCGATATTTCCAGCGGGCTTACAAATTCCCTTACCGTTCATCTTGTAAACGACCCCACCGAGGTTGACTTTATCCCCGAGGTAAACGGAATACCGATTGTGAACAAGACCTATCCCGCACCTCCCGACTACTACCCCGGCGGTTTGCTGCCTGAAGCGGAAAGCGCCTTTATGGAGCTTAAGGAAGCAGCGGCGCTTAAGGACCTCAATATTGTTTTCCAGTCCGGCTTTCGCTCCTTTGCGGAGCAGAAAAAGGTTTACGAGGGCTGGGTTGAGGAATATGCAGGAGAGGCTGACAGAATTTCCGCCCGCCCCGGCTACTCAGAGCATCAGCTTGGGCTTGCAATTGACGTAAACTCAATATATTTCGACTTTGCCGAAACCCCCGAGGGTATGTGGCTTGCAGAGAACTGCTGGAAATTCGGCTTTATCCTGCGCTACCCCTCCTTTGAGTCGGAAAGCATTACAGGCTATATGTACGAGCCATGGCATATCCGCTATTTAGGCAAGGAGCTTGCGGAAAAGGTGTATTTAAGCGGGCTTACGCTGGAGGAATATCTCGGAATAGACTCGTGGTACAGGATTGAGAAGTACGAGACAGGGGAAGAGGAAGAAGAAAATATTGAATAGTGAATAATGAATAATGAATAATTATTGTGCCGCTTCGCGGTTATTTAAAAAATAACGCCGCAAAGCGGCGCACCACTATTATTCACTATTCGTTATTCGTTCTTCATTATTCATTAATTCACTTTTAAAAAACCAAAAGTTCCAAAAAAATAAAAAAATTTTTCCAAATTCTGTCACCTTTACGTTCCCATATACGTTATATATACAGAGAGTCCCTGAAGGGTAAGAGATTGCAGAGAGGTGTAATATGATAGCTTTTGCGGCAATGCTGGACGAGGCGGAGGATAAAGCCGCCTTTGAGGATATATACAACGCTTATAAAAGCAAGATGCTGGCTGTGGCGTACAACGTTCTCGGGAATTACCACGATTCCGAGGAGGCCGTAAGTCAGGCTTTCTTTACTGTTGCAAAAAGCTTCGGGAAGATAAGGGGCAGATGCCGTCCCGAGCAGGAGGCTTACATAAATATCGTCACAAAGAACGCCGCCCTTGACATTTACCGCAAGAAGAAAAGCGAAAACTCTGTTGCAATCGAGGACGTGGCGGATATGTCCGACGGAAACGACAATGTTTCCGACGAGGCGCTGTCCGACTTCGGCTACAACCTGGTTGTGGAGGCGATACGAGCTCTGCCGGAAAAATATGCGGAAGCCCTTTATATGTTCAATGTTACGGGACTTAGCGTAAGAGAAATTTCCGTTGCAGTAAAGGAAAGTGAAGCTACGGTTAAAAAGCGGCTCCAGCGGGCTCGCTGCAAGCTAAGAGAACTGCTTGAAGCAGAGGGCATAAGAGTATCAGGCTGACGAGTTCTCGCCGCCCTGAAAAATAGCATTTTCGATAAGCTTACGCTATGAGGAGAAATGAGAATATGGAAAATATACTGAAAAAAGCCCTTGACGAGGCGCTTACCGAGCGGTATTCGGGGGAGCTTAATTCCGCTCCCGAGATAAATCATGCTTTAAGCGGGGATTTTGAGCGGAAAATGAAGGGTCTTATCCGCCGCATTGATAAGCCCTTTTCCTACTACTCAAAATACATAGCCGCCGCTGCCTGCGCTGTTATTGCAATAGGCTGTGCGGTTCTTCTGCCAACGCTTATGAACGGAAAAATAGAGGTAAATTCGCCCACAGACATGGCTGCGGCGGAAACTACCGCAGCGGAGAACAACAATATTGCTGCAATTACAACTACTGCACCGGTCAGCGCTTCCCCGGACCGGGAGATAACCACGGTGCAGACGGAAAATATGGCTGAAAATACGGTGGCGGATACTTCTCTCGCCGAAACAAAGCCCGTTGAGGAAGAGCCTGCAAGGACAGAGGAGGCAGCCGAGGAAGAAGCCGGAAATCCCTCCGAGGACGAACCCGCCAAGAACGAAACCTCCAAAAATGAGAACAGCGGGGAAACAGACAAAAGTATATGGGACGACGAGGAAGCCGTCGAAGAAAGCGTCGACGAGGAAGTAGAGGAGGACGTTTTTGAGGATGATGTTGAAGAGGACGACTGCGTTGTTTCCGATGATGACGGCAGCAATCCGTCAACAGACCCCGGAACGGAATGGGACGACAGCGATGATGATGTGGCAATTGAGGACGATGACGATGCAGATATAGACGGGGACAACGTATTTCATCCGTCGGGGGACGAGGACGACGCAAACACGGGCTGCGGCGGAAGCGGCTACGAAGGTAAGCCTATTCCCGATGCAGCAACCTTCGGCGAGATTATAAGCCTTACCTACGGCGGAAGCTATGAGAATTTAAAGGCAGCAAGCTGCTGCTACGATGGCATAAGTGTATCCTTCGGTGATACGGATACCGATTTTGTGCAGGACTTTATTGCTTCACTCAAAAGCGCAGTGACGGTAAAATACGAAGAAGAGCCTGCTATTACTAAAAGCTCCAAGCCGATTTCCCTTGAAATAAGGGACGTTGAGCCGACTGCACCCGAAAGAAGAACCGAGAACTTCTCCGACTGGCTTTTCTACGGAGACACCTTCGGTACGGGTGAGGAATACGATATGCCCGACGAGGAGAGTATCTGGGAGCAGGATTACGGAACATTCTTCGTATATATGGAAATTTATAGTGATGGTACGGTAAGGCTAATTCATTTAAGCGATTTTACGAATAAAATTGACTACACGGATTATACCTTATATCTTAAAGCGGATAAGTCTGCGGCAGCAAAGCTTTTCAGCAGGTTTTCTGCTCTTACAATGCCCGAAAACGCAAAAACCGCAGGCGACCTTATAGAATATTTTGGCATTACCAAGACGAATATCACAAGTGCAGACGCAGATATAAAAGGAATTTACGATACGGGCTACGCTGCCGTTCCCGTTTCATCGGCGGCGGCAGAAAAATTCTTTGCGGAATATGCTTCTGCGGCATTAACAGCTACTAATCCATACGATTCCGGTTTCGACAAATACTACAGCGTTAATATCGTGAACTGCTTCCCTAATGATACATACGAAAGCAGAAGATGGTGGTTCAACGATTTTTACGGCGACGAGAGAAAAATCTGTATGCGCCTGCCCTTAAAGAACAAGGGAGGAGCGCTCTGGGTAATGATAACAAGCAATACCTGCTATGTTTACAACGAGTATTACGACGGAATAAATATAAGTGGATACAGCTTTGCGGTAAAGCCCGAGTCGGTTATCGAGCTTTACAATAGGATTTTAAGCGAAAACAACCTTACCTCCATAACCTACAACAATCTTTCAGAGTATCTTAAGGGCAAGAACTTTACTGCTATTGCCGAAGGAGCATATTATAAGGTTACGGGCTCGTCCAACAAGAAAACTAATATCGACGACAGCGAAAAGCTGAAAAAGCTGACTGCTGAAATAAAGGCGGAGGCGAAAAACTGCGCTTATGTTCCGCTGGGCGGTTACGGAAAGGGTCTTTTAATAAGGATAAATGTGGAAAACTGGAAGGGACAGATGATTATCTATCAGAATAATATGATTTCCTTAAACGGAAACTATTTTGCCGCTTCCGAGGGCTTTTACGACAAGCTTATGGCGATAATCGAGGGGTAAGTGAATGAAACCCATAGCGTATATTGAAACGGATTTTAAGACTAAGTTCGGGATTCCGAGGCAAAGCGGCTTTGTTCCGGAGCTAAGTGGACGGGTGGTTTTCCTGCCGGAATACAGCCGTGAGGAGGCTTTCAGAGGACTTTCCGATTTCTCCCATATCTGGCTTATCTGGGAATTTTCCGAGGCTAAGCGGGAGGAGTGGTCGCCTACGGTGCGCCCTCCCCGCCTTGGCGGAAACAAGCGAATCGGCGTTTTTGCAACCCGCTCGCCTTTCAGACCGAATAACATAGGGCTGTCCTGCGTGAAGCTGGAGAAAATCGAGTTTTTGGGCGGAAAAGCGGTACTTTCTGTTTCGGGAGCAGACCTGCTGGACGGGACTCCGATTTTTGACGTAAAGCCTTATATTCCTGCGGCGGACTGTATTCCCGATGCTCTTTCTGGGTATACTGCCGAAACGGTGAAGCATCTGCTTTCGGTGGATTTTCCGGAAGAACTGCTGGAAAGAATCCCCGCCGAAAAAAGGGCGGCGATTAAGGGAGTGCTTGCACAAGACCCGAGACCTGCCTATATTGAGGACAGGAACAGGGTTTACGGAGTTGAGTTTGCGGGCTTTGACGTTCGGTTTACGGTTGAGGGGGACAGGCTTACAGTCAGAGAAATAGAAAAATCCGAGGGCTGAGTCCCGGAGGTCGGAGAATAAGAGTGCGCCCGCTAAAGCGGGCGCACTCATTTTTTTGCGGATTCGCCGCCGCAAAAAAATGCCGCCGCAAAATGCGGCGGCACCTGTTGACAAAAACTTACTTTGCGTAATCCACAACTCTGCTTTCCCTGATAAGATTAATCTTAATCTGTCCGGGATATTCCATTTCCTTCTCGATTTTCTGAGCGATTTCTCTTGCGAGAACAACCATCTTCGCATCGTCAACCGAATCGGGCTTAATCATTATGCGGATTTCACGGCCTGCCTGAATAGCGTAGGACTTATCAACTCCGTCGTAGGAGGAGCAGATTTCCTCAAGCTTTTGCAGACGCTTGATATAGTTTTCGTAGTTTTCGCTTCTTGCGGCAGGACGTGCTGCGCTGATAGCGTCGGCTGCCTGAACGAGGGCAGCGATAACGGTTCTGGGCTCAACGTCACCGTGGTGAGCCTCGATAGCGTGGATAACGTCGGGGCTTTCCTTGTACTTCTTGCAGACGTCAACGCCGATATGAACGTGGGAGCCTTCGATTTCGCTGCTGAGCGCCTTGCCTATATCGTGGAGCAGACCTGCTCTGCGGGCAAGGGCTGCGTCAACGCCAAGCTCGTCCGCCATCATACCTGCAAGGTGAGCAACCTCAATAGAGTGAACAAGCACGTTCTGGCTGTATGAGGTACGGTAGTAAAGACGTCCGATAAGCTTTACAAGTTCGGGGTTAAGACCATTAACGTTGGTTTCGAGGATAGCTCTTTCGCCCTCCTGCTTAATCTTCTGCTCAACCTCACGCTTAGCACGCTCAACCATTTCCTCAATGCGGGTGGGATGAATACGGCCGTCCTGAATAAGTCTTTCAAGAGCAATTCGTGCGATTTCACGGCGCACCTTGTCGTGGCTTGAAAGGGTGATTGCTTCGGGGGTATCGTCGATTATAAGGTCGACGCCTGTAAGCTGTTCGAGGGTTCTGATATTCCGTCCCTCTCTGCCTATAATTCTGCCCTTCATTTCGTCATTGGGCAGTGGAACTACGGAAACCGTCATTTCGGAAACTGTTTCCGCAGCAAGTCTTGCGATAGCAAGGGAAATATAGCCTCTTGCCTTATCGTCACATTCGTCCTTGATTTTCTGCTCAAAGGCTACGATACGCATAGCCTTTTCTCTGTCAAGCTCTCCGTCAAGCATTTTCAGCAGGTGTTCCTTAGCCTGCTCGGTGGTAAAGCCGGAAATTCTTTCAAGAATATCCATCTGGCTTTTCTTGATAGCTTCTGCTTCGTTAAGCTTTTCTTCTGCCCTTTTGTTTTTGGCAGTAAGGCTTTCTTCAAGCTTTTCAATTTTGTCGTTCTTTTTGTCCAGGTTTTCTTCTTTTTGCTGTAATCTTCTTTCCGACCTGGAAATCTCCGCGCGGCGCTCCTTAAGCTCACGCTCGGTTTCGGATTTTAATTTCTGAATTTCTTTTTCCGCCTGACCTCTCATGCGGTAAATCTCGTCCTTTGCCTCAACAAGACGGGTTTTCTTTTCGGTTTCCGCCTTTTCGTGGCCTTCCTGGACGATACGCTGGGCTTCTTTTTCTGCTGATTCAATCTGGGCTTCTGCGTCCTTTTTGCGGTGCTCAATGCCCGCACGGAAGGAAATAAAGCCCGAAACCGCTGCGCCAACAAGCAAAGCGGCGGCAATAAGCACAATTGCCAGCACTAAATCCATTGTCCTGACCCTCCTTATCCGTAATCCCGGTGCCATACACTACCCCGCGCACGGAACAGAGGACGGAATGGATAATGCTGCTGCATGCCTATGCCGCCGTCTGCAAAAAGCACTGAAAACGTGAGTATGCAGAACTGCACACAAAAAATAATCAGCACTTTCTTAAATTCAATATAAAGATTTTACGTTTTCTGTATATGCCGCAGGAATATTGCGGTCCGCCGGGCAGCGCTTTACAGGACTGCAAGCGGAAATTGCTTTATATAGCAGAGTAATTTCAAAAATCAATTTATTGTCGATAATCTGCGCAGAATATAATATGTAAACCGAGATGGTAAAAAAATAATAACTTCGGCAGCCGCCGTTATGCCGACAAGCGCCGTGTTAAGGGGAAAAACCCCGTGTGAAACAGCTGTATATTTAAAAGTACAGAAATACAAGCTTATTCATAGTATTAATTTTAATACATTTTTACTAAAATGTCAATATATTTTTGAAAATTTTATAAAAATTACTTAAAAAATCTTGACTAAAAAGAGCAGTTATGGTATACTTAATGCTGTTGCTCGTAAGCTTATACTAATAACCGTTTGAACGAAGGAAAAGATTTGCAGAAAGGCGGTACCGATATCTAGGAAAAGAAACGCAGGCGTACTGTATGTACGTCAAGTTTCTTTGACGACGATAGCGGTGCCGGATTTTTGCAAAGATTTCCTGAATTTAAATGGTTATTAGTATTAAAACATCACTCCTGCCGGCGTGATGGAATTGGCAGACGTGCCGGACTCAAAATCCGGTGGTAGCGATACCGTGCGGGTTCGACCCCCGCCGCCGGCACCAATAATACTGCTGCTGTTCAGACGGCAGAAATGATAATAATCCGCATTAATGAATGTCCTTAAACAAATATCAAAGTTATTTGATTACTTGTTTTGCGTACACCAGAGCCTGATACCTGAGGGAGCGTTACATAATGCAGAAAGAAATTAAAAAGGTAACAATAAAGGCTGTGATAATCGGCGTAATTCTTGCCGCTGTTCTTTTTGCCGCAGTATTTGCCGTAAAAGTTCTTGACGGAACATTTGCTGAAGTAAAGCCGCAGACAGAGCTTATCGAAACGCTGAAACCCGGAAAATATTATCTTGAAACAACCTCAGGGCTTGATAACAGCAGATATGTAGAAGTATTCCCCGACCAGACGCTTATGTTTGTGGGCACGGAGGAGAAAGAGGATTATATTGTGGACGGGCAGGGGCTGCGCTGGGACTGGAACAAGCCTGTGCGCTATGAATTAAGTACCCTGACTCCGTTTATCGGCTTAGAATCCTGTGACGCAGAGGGCAATAAATACTATTCGACGGGTATGGGTTATTTCGACGAAAATCATTTTTATACCACTTTTCAGCGAGAGGGCAACGAGGATATAGCAGATTATAATTTTTATCCCAACGAGCCGGACAGATACAAATACGATGAAGACAAGATTATCGGCAGATATGTTTATGCTGAGGAATAATGCAGTGAATGCCCGCTTTTTGCGGGCTTTTATTTTTCGGAAATTTCCGCCAATTTTCCCCATATCAATTGACAAAATCAATAAATATGCTATAATAAATACAGAAACAACCACACAACCGGAAAGGATTGATAAAATGTTATATGCTCTTTTAACCGCCAACCCCATGACCGGGCAGCAGATAGACTATACCCTCGTAATTATTTCGGGAGTTGCAATTGTTGCATGTATTGCGGCAGGCATTATTGCAAAAATAGTCAAGAACAAAAAGAAATAAACAGAAAATAAAGAGAAACCGAAAAATTATGCCGTGCAGTTTTGCACGGCTGTTTTTGCGGATAACAGGAGATAATTGAATTATGAATAACGAAAGCGCCCCGTCAAAATTATCAAGAACCCCGATTGCCGTGGCTTTGGCTATGATTTGCTGCTTCCTTTGGGGAAGCGCATTTCCCTGCATAAAAATCGGCTACAAGCTTTTTGAAATCCCCTCCGACTCTCCCGCCTCACAGATTTTCTTTGCGGGAATACGGTTTTTTATTGCGGGAATTATGGTTATTGCAGTAGGCAGTATCGGGGAGAAGAAGCTGCTCCTGCCAACAAAAAGGGCAGTACCGAAAATCCTCGTCCTCAGTCTTTTTCAGACCATTCTCCAGTACATTTTCTTCTACATAGGCCTTGCCAACACCAGCGGCGTTAAGGCTTCGTTTATTGAAGGCACAGGCGCCTTTATCAGTATTCTTATTTCGGCGCTTATTTTCCGATTGGAGAAGCTTACTCCCGCTAAAATTATCGGCTGTCTTATAGGAACGGCGGGTATTGTGGTGATAAACCTTGACAGCTCGGTTTTTAGCAATATAAGCTTTATGGGCGACGGCTTCCTGTTTATTTCGATAGTCGCCTACTCGACTTCATCGGTGCTTATAAAGCGGTTTTCCGCCTCCGAAAATCCTGTTATGCTCAGCGGCTGGCAGTTCCTTATCGGCGGTGCAGTTATGATTGCCGCCGGCGCTTTTGCGGGCGGAAAAGTGGGGGCGGTTACTCCCGAGGGCTTGCTGATGCTCGCCTATCTCGCCTTTATTTCCGCCTGTGCTTATTCTCTTTGGGCATTACTGCTCAAGCACAACCCTGTTTCAAAAATTGCGGTTTTCGGTTTTATGAACCCTGTTTTCGGCGTTCTTTTGTCGGCATTCCTGCTTGGAGAAACAGAGCAGGCGTTCCGATTGGAAGCGGTAATTGCTCTCCTGCTTATTGCAGCGGGAATTTTCATAGTAAACAAGAAATCCGAGGCTTAAAGCTTCGGATTTTTCTTGTTTGCTTAAGCGCAAGTTGCCAGCGCTTGAATCGGTGGGGTCAAAAAGCTTTAGCATGAGAATTTGAGCAAAGCGAATGAAAAAATTAAAAGCCGAAAGAGCTGAGATAGGCGAATAAGCTCAATCGGCTTGCCGATAGTAGTACATGTGATGCGAATGACAATAATTCAATACGTCTTCAGACATGAGTCGGTACTATGCTCTTGAAGGAACAGTGCATGCCACGCATTTAACGTGTGGTTTTGATTATCGGTTATTTCTCGTTCTTCTTCCGCTCAAGTCCCGCAAGAATTTCGTCAATGCTGTAACTGCTTTCGGAATCGTCCTCTAAAAGCGCGTCAAGGCGGGGGATTGAGGTGGTGGTGGAGCTGCGCTTGGGGGTGTACTGTTTAACCTGCTCCTCCTGCTGAAGCTTAAGAGAGGGGCGGGAGGGTCTTTCCGGAGAGCGGAACTCGGGTTTAAAGTCGGGCTTCGGCGGCTGAGCCGCAGGTCTTGCGGTTTTTGCGGGGGCTTCAGGCTGCGTTCTGCGTGAAGTTACGGCAGCGTTTGCGGCGGCTGCTGCGGCTTCAAGGCGCTCAGCCTCCTCCTGCGCCTTTTCTGCGGCAATAACGCTTCCCCGGGTTTTCTGTATATCCTTTACGGTCTGCTCACGGAGCTTATTCATTTGTGCAAGCTCGTGTTCCGCCTTGGTTGCGGCGATAGCCTCGTTAAGCTTTTTCTGGGAAAGGGGCATTCTTGTATCTCTGCTCCGCTGCGGCTCTCTCGGGCGCTTAGGAGCGGAGAAAAGCGGGGTTTCGGGTTCTCTTGAAATCTCCAGCACGTCTGTGCGTTCAACAGAGGAGTTTTTACGAACCTGTGCGTCGTACAGCCCGATACTGCCGTCAAGGGAATCGTCCTCGGGGAGGGGTTCAGCCTGTTTTCTGCGGGGAGTGCGCCTGCCGGCGGATTCGGGGGTATATGTGGGAACCTCAAGCTGCTTTTTAACCGTTTCGATTTCGGGCTGGGGCATTATTTTTCCGATGAACTTTGAAAGCTCGGTTATTATGATAACCAGACATGGAAGAACCGCTACGGTAAGAGTGCCCAAAGGAGAAACTGCGAAGCTTATGATCTGCCCCCAGAAATCCGAATAGCTAAGCCCCTTTGCCACAATCTGGCTCTGGGAGAGAGTTATTTCGCTGTTGTTTTCCGTAAGGGCGACAAAGCTGTAAACCCCGTCGTAAAGCTCGCTGTTCAGTACTTCCGCAAGGGCGGGCTTGTTGTTTTCAAGATTGATGATGACGAAATTGCCGGGCTGGATTTCCGAAGGCGGAACCTGATATGCAAAAAGGGCGGTTCCGTTTTTGAGCTCGAAAGCGTCGGTTTTAACGATATAGATATTTGCGCCGAAAATATTGGGAACGCCTCCGCCGATTGAGCAGGCGGCTGCTATAACGCCGAGAACTATTGCTAAGATAAGAAAAATTCCGCACAGCACACGGGTTATTATCTGAAAAGTTTTGCTTTTTAGATTCATTTTTTACTGCCTCTCTTGACAAAAAGAAAAAACTGAGTATAATATATAAAGTAATGCTTGTCCTGTCTGATACTATTTTAGCACAGTTCGGCATTATTTGCAATAGCTTTTCCGTATATTTTGTACGCTTGATTGGCAGTCGGTTGCCGCAGGCGGAACGCATACGGTGAATTTTGCTGGTGTAGCTCAGTTGGTAGAGCAGCGCATTCGTAATGCGCAGGTCACGTGTTCGAGTCACGCCACCAGCTCCAGCCGAGTGCCTCGGCACGCAAAAAGCCCGACTACGAGTCGGGCTTAATTTTTTATATTCCAGCACCCTCGCAAATCTATTTTGTCCGCCCCTTACATAACTGTCGAACAAAATAGATCTTTTGCCTACAAACGGCTTGGTTAAGCGGTTTTTTGGCATAGGATCTGTTGAAATTCGAAATTTATCCACCGTAGATATTTTACGGTGGTTTTTTCTTTGTGATGTGACACGAACTTGCGGTGTGTAGAATTCAGAGCATAAACTTTGTAAATGTAATTCTCCCATTTCGTTCCCAAATATTGACAATTCTCTTATATACGGGTATAATATAGAAGAAAATGATAGTAGAAAAAACTATGCGAAAATTCGATTATTCATAATATGAGAAAACCTTATGTGATAACGAAATTCTCAGCTATGATAGGAAGTATATGTTTTAAAGGCACGATGATATGTATAAAACATTTAAATCAGAATCGAAAAA
>JBJERM010000229.1:0-13035 GCA_051882315.1 Ruminiclostridium sp. | reverse complement strand
CTTCGGATTTGTGCCTGTTTTGTAGGCGCCGATTGAGATAAGGTCGATATTTGAATTGTAAAGGGAAAGATAGTTTCTCAGCTTCGCCGCAGCTTCCTTGTGGTCTTTTGTGGCAACCGTGGACATAAGACGGGAAACGCTTGGTAAAATGTCAATTGCGGGGTAGTGATTCTGGGCGGCGATTTTTCGGGACAGGATAATATGTCCGTCGATAATTCCTCGTACAGTATCCGCAATAGGCTCGTTTGTGTCGTCGCCCTCTACAAGAACTGCGTAAATACCCGTGATACTGCCCTTTTCAAAACAGCCTGCACGCTCTAAAAGCTTAGGCATAGCAGCATAAATCGAGGGTGTATAGCCTCTTGCAATAGGCGGCTCTCCGATTGAAAGACCAACCTCACGGTTTGCCATAGCGAAACGGGTAAGGTTATCCATCATCAGCAGCACGTCCTTGCCCTGTGACATATAGTATTCTGCAATTGCTGTGGCGGTCATGGGGCATTTGTAGCGCATCATAGCGGGCTGGTCGGAGGTAGCTACAACTACAACAGACCTTGCCATACCTTCCTCACCCAGATCGTTTTCAATAAACTCCCTTACCTCACGCCCACGCTCTCCAACAAGGGCGATAACGTTTATATCCGCCTTTACCTTCCTTGCAATCATACCCATAAGGGTACTTTTACCAACGCCCGAGCCTGCAAAAATACCTATTCTCTGCCCCTTGCCTAAGGTCAGCAGTCCGTCTATTGCCTTAACGCCAAGCTCAATGGGCTGGGCAATTTTCGGTCTTGTAAGGGGGTTTGCGGGTATTCCCGAAATTGAGATACTGCCCGTATATTCTATTTCCCCGCCGCCGTCAATGGGGTTTCCGATAGCGTCGATAATTCTGCCAGCAAGCCCCTCGCCTGTCTTTACCATAAGCTTTCCGCCGGTGTTGTCAACGATACTTCCGGGGCCTATTCCCTCAATATCGGTATAGGGCATAAGCAGCACCTTTTCCGACTGGAAGCCTACCACCTCGGCGAAAATGTAGCTTTGCATATCCTTAGAGTATATGCGGCAAATATCGCCGATACTACATTCCGGGCCGCTTGCCTCAATAGTCATACCCACGATTTTTTCGATTTTGCCCATATAGCGGTAGGAGTCGAACTCCTTAAGCTCTTCTCTGAAGCCCTTTAAATCCATAGAGAAGCCTCCTTAGCCCTCTGCGGGCGGCTCTTCGGAAGCGGGATTTTCGTTATTCTCCTGTTTTTCCGCTTTCTTGTCCTTTATAATGTCCGTAAGCTTTTTATCCCTGTATTTTCCTCTGCCTAACTGCTCAATCATCTTAAGCTGGGTAGAAATTCCTGCGTCGGTAATCTCGCTTCCGTCGTCGATTATAAGTGTACCCTCTGGAGCGTCCTTAAGTATCTCGATTTCTACGTTTGTGCAGTTGCGGAACACCTGCTCAAGCAGCTCGGAGTCAATCTGCGCTTCCTCGCTTATGTCAAGCTGGGACAGCATAAGGCGGACATTCTTGCTGTTGCGGTATTTCTTTCCCGCCTCACGAATCATCTTCGTAATAACCGCCTTGTCCTTTTGTTTCAGGCTGTCAACGGTGATTTTCTGTGCAATTTCAAAGATAGTATCAAAAAGCTGCCGCTCGTTCTGCCTGAAAATTTCTTCCTTGCCGGCGGTAATTTCCTCCGAAAGGGCTTTAAGCTCCATAAGGCTGTCCTTGCACTTTTTCAGCGCCTTTACATAGCCGTCATCGTAGCCCTGCTTAAGTCCCTCGTCGTAGCCCCGCTGTCTGCCCTCGGCGTCGGCTCTTTTTTTGATTTCCTCCGCTTCGGTTTTGGCGTCCTCGATAGTTTTTGCTGCGATTTCCTTGGTTTTTTCGTAGATTTCCGCCGCTTTCTCCTTTGCACGAAGCACAAAACGCTCCGCTTCTTTTTCGTACCTGTCCCGCATAGCCTCGTACTCTGCGGTAAGCTTTTCTCTCTCCAGTCTTGCCGCTTCCGCCTCTACGGTTTCGGGCTGTTCCTGTTCCTTTTGGGGCAGTTCCTGCTCCGGCGGGATTTTGCGGGTAATATCCTCGTTTTCTTCATTTTTACGGGGCTGGGGTGCAGGGCTTTGTGCGCCGTACACGGTTTTCATTACAGGCGGCTCGCTGTCCTCGGTGCGGGGATAGCCGTAGCTAAAACCGCCTTTTATTATACCCGCCATGCAAAACAACCCCTTTCATATATTCTTTAGTCTGCACCGCATAATTATTGCCGCAGGATTGCGCAGTCAGATTTTTCGTCAGATTGTGCAAATTGAGTGCAGGCAGGCTTTGTGCCTGTCAAGCGAAATTTGCGCAATATGGCGGAAAAGATGCAAGCAAGCGTGTGGCAAAGGCATAAGCCGGTAATTGTGCGGTGCTGACTAAGGGTGGCGAATAATCGTCACCCTGTCAGCTTGTATTGTTTATGATAATTTGCGGCTTTGCTGTACTGCCCCCAAAATAAGGCAATCAGGCAATAATCTCGTCGTCGCCGCCCTTGGAGATAGTAAGAGCGCCCTCGTCCTCAAGCCGGCGTATGATAGCAACAATTCTCTGCTGTGCCTCTTCAACATCACGCATACGGACATTGTGGAGATATTCAACGTCGGTCTGAGTGGATTCCTTGCTTCGGGAGGACATATTTGCGTAAATCGCCTCCGCAACCTCGGCGGTTGAGCCTTTGATTGCAATAGCAAGGTCCTTCGGGTCTACCTGCGGTATAAACGCCTGAATGGACATGGAGTCCAGATGAACAATATCCTCGAAAACGAACATCTTCTGACGGATTTCCTCCGCAAGCTTCGGGTCACGCATATTCAGCTCGTCGAAAATGAACTTTTCCGTTGAGCGCTCTACCTTGTTCAGTACGTCCGCTATGTAGTTTATGCCGCCAACCTCCATGCTTTCGGTGGTGACAAGGTTGGAGAACTTCTTTTCAAGTGTCGCCTCAACGCTTTTTATAACGTCAGGCGAAGCGGATTCCATTTTCGCAATACGCTCAACTACCTCTATACGAACGTCCTTGGGCAGCTCGGAGAGAATAGCCGACGCCTGGTCGCTTCTTGCGTAGGAGAGTATCAGGGCGATAGTCTGGGGGTGTTCGTTCTGTACGATTGCAAGCAGGTTCTTGTAATCCGCCTTTCTTACGAAGGCGAAAGCCTTTGTTTTAAGCTGCTTTGTAATCTTTTCAAAAAGCTGTGTTGCCGCCTGAGGGCCGAATGCCTTTTCAAGAATTTCCTTGGCGTATTCAACGCCGCCCTCGGAAATTACCTTTTGTGTAAGGCATACCTCGTAGAAGTCGTTCAGGACGTCCGTAACCACTTCCATAGGCCAGTAGTCCATTTTCGCAACCTCAAGGGTAAGCTTTTCTATTTCATCATCGCTGAAAAATTTAAATACCTGGGAAGCGTTTTCTGTGCCGATAGCGGATATTACCATAGCCGCCTTCTGCATCATAGTTATGTTGCCCGTTGTCTGCTGTTCCGCCACTTTATTACGCTCCTTTCAGAAATTTCAGGGTCATTTACGCTTATTCCTCGCTCTTCATCCATGTACGGATAAGCTGAGCCACGATTTCGGGGTTGGTCTTTGAAAATTCCCGAATCTCCTTTTTGAGCACTGCGTCTCTTGAGTTCTCGTTTTCGGGTCCAGAAAGGCTCTGTACCTCGAAGTCTGCGTCTCCCGGCATAGGACCGCCGCCTGTGGGGCTGTATGCTCCGCCCATTCCCCCGTAGGTGGGGTCTGCGCCGTATTCCGTGTGAGTTGCCCCGTGGGGAGTTTCAGCCATAGCAGCTGCCGCCGCCCGCCTTGCCTTTGCCCGGCGCTTGCTGGAGCCTGCCGCAGTAAGAGCTACAATTATAAGTATAATAAGAATTGCGCCTAAAGCGATTATTATAAATACAAGTGTGTTTCTGCTGCCCTGGATAACAACTGAGCTGTCGCTTCCGCTGCCGCCGCCGATTGTTCTGCCGGGCGGGAAGGGAGAAGCCTTGAAGGTTACCTTGTCAACGCTTGTGCCGATTGCGGTGGCGATAAGCTTCTGCCAGTCCTCAACCTCCGCCTGTGTAACGTCCGTTGCGTCCACAAGAACGGAAGCGGATATGTTGTCGTAGCTGTAGCCGTCCTTTTCGACCTGCTTTATTGCCTCGTTTACAAGGTAGTTTATCTCTTTCTGCGTTTCATAGTAGAACTCGTCGCCTTCGCCTATCTGAAGGGTGGGGTAATCGGGAGAAATGTCCGAATCTACGGTTGTTCCTACAAGTCCGCCCTCAGCCGCATTACCGCCTCCTGCGGAGGTGTAGTTTTCGCTCTCAACCATACCGCCCCGGTTTCCTTCCTCGTCAACTGAGGGGGTGTACTCCTTAATCTGGGAAACCTCGGAGTCGTAGTTAAGGCGAACGTCAACGCCTATGCGGTAATCCTCAAAAACGCCCTCGAAAAGCTTACCAAGCTTATCATTTAAAATTTCGGTTATTTCCTGCTGGAAGGAAAGCCGCTTATAGAAAAGATTTGTTTCGTCCTCGGCTTCAAGAGTGCCTGTTACCTTGTCGGTGGTAAGTGCAGTACCCGAGCTGTCGGTTACTGTTATATTTTCCTCCTTAAGTCCCGGAACAGCAGTTCTTATAAGGTTGTATATGCCGTTGATACTGTCGGAAGAAAGGGGGTGGCTTAATTGCAGTACTACCGAAGCTCCCGCTTCCTCCTTTGTATTCGAGATAACGTAGTCGTTGTTATCTGGGATTGTGAGAATAACGATTGCGGAGTCAACCCCGTCGTACATAGCAAGGGTAGCCCGCAGGTTTTCCTGAAGCTGCTGCTTTTCCTTAACCCGCTTGTCTGACTCGGTAGAGAACATTCCTACTCCCGAATCCCAAATATCGTAGTTGAAGGTGGATTTCGGGTAGCCCTTTACGCTTAGCTGGGCTCTTAAGGTTTCCACCTTGTTTGCAGGTACAAGGATATTGCCGTTTCCGTCGAACTTAACGTCGGTTTCCCCAAGCTCGGACTGGAGCACGGAGATAATTTCGGCGGATTCTTCGGCAGAAGCGCCGCTGTACAGTACGGAATAGCGGGTTATTGAATTTATTATTATAAGTATAATCAGCGAAACGATAACAACCGAGGCAACGGAGATAATTGCGATACGAATCTTTTTATCCGCCGAGGTCCACTTGGTTTTTACCGTTCCGAGAAGCTTTGTAAGGGTATCCTTTACTTTATCCACTTAAGTACACAATCCTTCCGCAGGACAGAAGCGCCCTGCATATATATCATCAGATGCTCATACGCATAATCTCGTTGTATGCGTCCACAACTGCATTTTTAACGTTTACAAGAAGCTCCGTAGAAATTTCCGCCTTTGCTATATTTATCTGGAGCTGTTCGATATTATCGGTATTGCCCAGCATAAGGTTAAGCATATCCTCGCTTTTTGCCGCCTGAGCCTCTGCCGCCTGGTTCCAGAGTCCTGCCATAGCGTCGAGAAAAGTGCCTGTTCCGCTTGTTTCCTCCGTTTTTGGTGCAGTTTCAGTATTCCCGAAGGCCTTGTCAACTGCCTCTAAGGTATGTATATTTGGTGACATTGGTACTATGAACATAACAAGCTCCTTTCAAAGCCGCATAATCAGCTCTGTCCTATTGTAAGCGCCTTCTGGGCAAGGGATTTAAGGCTGTTGAAAATGGTGAGGTTTGCGCTGTATGACTGGGTTGCGGCAAGCATATCAATCTGTTCCTCCGCAACGTCAACGTTGGGCAGGTAGTAGTACCCGTCCTCGTCTGCGTCAGGGTGGGTGGGATCGTAAACGGGAGTTGGGGGAGTCTGGTCTTCAACTATCTCGGTGAGAAGCACGCCCTCCTGCTTTTCGGAACGGTTCTTTCCCGCCAGTCCCCTTAGCTCGGACAGCTTTTCCCCGAGAATGGTTTTAAATTCAATCCTGCTGCTGGAGTTGTCAACGTCATAGCCCTTGTTTTCGGTGAATACAACGCATTGGCGCACGTATGGTCCGCCCTCGGCGGTGCGTGTGGTGTCGGCGTTTGCAACGTTCTGGGCGATTATATCCGCTCTTGTCCTTTCGGCAATCATTCCCGAAACGGCTATATCAAGATTACTGAGAAATGCCATTTATTACCGCTCCTTTCCTGCGATTTCCTTAGCTTCTGCTCATAGCGGTGCGCATCATATTGAACTCGGAGTTCATCTGATTGATGATTTCCTGATACTGTATTGCATTTTTTACGAAAAGCGCCTGCTGGGTGTCGGAGTCAACATTGTTTCCGTCGGGCTGGTCCTTGGTATTTTCGTCAACGTGTATTGCAGAAACAAGCTGGAGCTGCTTCTTTCCAGTTTTTTCTCCCGCCTCGTCCAGCTTCTCCTTCAGCGCTCCCGCAAAGTAAAGATACTTGCACTTGTAGTCGGGGGTGTCCTGATTTGCGATATTCTGGGCGATAATGGACTGCTGTTTTGTAAGCAGGTCAATTCCCTGTTCCATTATGCGAAAGGAAGTGGTATCGAAAAGTGCCATAAAAAAACCTCCGTTCGGTACAATAAGGCGATTTTACATATACATATTAATATTATACAACATTATAAATATTTTTTCAATGCTTTTCACCAAAATTTTTGAAAATATGACAATCAGCTCCAGTCCCGCTTGAAATCAAGGCTGTCGGGCAGGGTTCGGGGCTTGGGTCTGCGGCGGATAAAGTCCGCCTCTCTGAACTTGTACTCCTTGGGCGGGGGGATATGGTCGAAATTGTCCTTTGCCTTTCTGAATGCAGCAGCAAGCCGCTCGGGATTTCCGAAAAAGTTCGGTATTATAAGCTCGGAAAGCTCTTCATAGCTGCCGTGATTCAGCCACCAGCGGTCAAACTCGATATCCCCGTCTTTAACGTGGTAGCCGAGGCTGTCGCTGTCGGCGAAGTAACGGCGGATTTTTCCACGCACTATAAGCCTTTTCCCGTCAGCGCAGGCTTCTGCACCTAAAAAATCCTTAAAGGGAATAAGGTACAGCTCACGGAAGATAAGCTTTTCGCCCATAATCCGGTAAGCGGCGCTGTAACGGCTGAAAACAGCGGCTTTGAGCTGAAAATCAAGGTATGTATAGCGGCTTGCCCGCGCTGTTTTAATGCGGCAAATCTCGGCGGCGCAAAAGCAGATAATAAGTCCCAGAAGCACCGAGACTGCCGCCGCTGCAAGCATACGGATTATAAGCCCCCGGTCGGGAGCGCCGAAAAGGTTGAAAAACAGCACGAAAAAGCAGACAACCGCAATTTCCGAGAAAAAGGAGGCGCTAAGAACGATTATCGCTCTTTCCCGCTTCTTGTAGCCCGTTGTGTTGCAGTGGTAGAATGTACGCAAGACTGCTCCCCCTCCTTTCTGAATTTCTTCTTAATTATACCATTTAATATGGATATTTGTACAGCACAAATGCAAATTTTTATAGCTGTGTGCAAAATGCACAAAAAAATATTACTTTACGCCCGAAATTACACCCGCATTTTGGCTATTGTTACAAATCTTATGTGATTTATGACGTTTTTTGCCCGTTGGCAAAAAAAGTTATGTTCGGCTATTGACTTTTTTGTGCAATTTAATGTATAATTAATAATAAGCGATTAACGACTACTGCGTTTTCCGTATTCGGTAGTGCAGGAAGGGGAGGGAAAATGCTGGATAAGGAAAAGATGATAAAGGCGCTTGTCACCACCATGAACGGCAAGACGCTGTTCGAGGCCGACAAGGAGCAGTTTTCTTTTCCAAGGCTTTTTATCGACGATATTCCTGTGAATAACGTCATGATTATAAAAGGCACCGGCTTCCCCGAGCTGGATTACGATACGGGCGTGTATGTGGTCGCATATATGAAAAACGGCGACCGTGTGCAGTATGTTGGCAGAGTCAAAATGTCCCTTGAAAATCAGGTCAATATCCAGATTAAGGACGATTACGGAACGGTTATGGAGGAGCGCCGCCGCTATTTTAAGGTAAAGGCGGATATAAAGTGCGTTATTACCGGCTACACAAGAGGAGATGAAACTCTCCAGTTCCAGCGGCCGATTATTTCCTCAATAAAGGATTTAAGCATAGGCGGGATTTTCCTTATGAAGACCGACCAGACCTTCTCCCGTGGCGATATACTTTTCGTAAGCTTCAAGGTGGACGGGGAGCTGGTGTCTGTAATGGCGGAGGTACTAAGACTCCAGACCGACCAGGACGGGCAGCTTACAGGCTATGGCTGCCGCTTTACAAACGCCGACCAACGGCTTGAAGGACTTTTCGCGAAATTTGTTTATAACATTCAGCTTAATCAGCGTATTGAGAAGCTTGAGCGTGAAAGCCGCATGAAAGAGGGGCTTAAGCGGGTCAAGGGCAATGAATAATGACTTTAACGGGGCGCAAGCTCCGATTTAACGGCGGTATTGCGCCGAATATTACGAATAGGAATGGTAAGGCTATGAATATCAAAGTAAAAACCGCCCTCAGGGCAATTCTTATCGGAGCGACTGTTATTCCGCTTGTTATTGTGGCAATAGTTGCTTCGCTGGAAATTTTCGGCTTCGCCAGAAGCATGACAGGCGATGAAGTCGCTACTCTCGGCGCGGCTGAAAGCGCAGGAATTGAAAATATGATTTCCGGCTATCTTACCGATGTAAAGTCGGTAAGCGGTATGAGCTTTGCGGAAAAAGCGGTTTCGGACCTTAACTCCGTAAAGTCCGAGGTTGAGAAGGCTTCGGATATATGGTGCTCACAGCGGGGAATGGTTCTCGATTTAGTTATTACCGACAAGTCCGGTATGATTGTTTACGACAGAAACGGCTCTCCCGCAGGCACAACCTTCTTCGCATACAGCGATGAATGGGCTTCAAAGCAGGACGCTTTCGCTTCAAAGCTTTATGTTTCAGAGGCGGCTTACGACGGAAAGAACGTTTTTGTTGCAACAAACGCAACAACCGACGGCTATGTGTCAATGGTTGTTGATTTAACAGCAGTTACAAACTACCTTGCAAACCATACATATCTTACCTACGGTTTTCTTACCGTTGCAGACGCAGATACGGTTCTTAACTACAACGGCTCTGCTGCTTCCGCTTTAGGTGCAACGGATTTTGCTTCTGTTGTATCCCCCTCTGTAAGCGATATGCTCAGCGCTACCGTTGACTCTAAGGGAAATGCACTTAACAATTGCAGCTACCTCGGCAGCTACGGTCATATAAGCGGCACAGACTGGGTATGGGTTTCCCTTTACCCCGCTTCACAGGCAAGCGGCTCCGTATTCTTTGTATTTATCGTAAGCCTTGTGGTTATCCTTGCACTTGCCCTTGTATGCGTTCTTGTTATGATTCTTATGACCCAGAAGGTTATGAGCCCCATGCTGGATATGCTTAAGACAATGAAAGAAATCAACTCGGGCAACTACGAGGAGCGTATTGATTCCTCCAATATGAGCAGAGAGTTCGCCCGTATGGCTGATACCTTCAACAACATGGTTGACGAGGCGCTGCTCAGCGAAGAGCTGCACAAGACAATTTCCGACCTGTCGGATAATATGCTGTTCGAGTGGGACTTCGCAAAGGAAGTTATGTTCGTATCCAACAACTTCAAGGAGAAGATTGCCCTCGATGTAAGCGGAGCAACCTTAAGCAACGGCAAGTTCATCGACTCCATGATGAGCGAAGAGGACAGCGACAAGTACAAGAGAGATATAAACCAGCTCTTCAAGAGCAAGGACGACGTTGGCGGCGAGTACAAAATCAAGAACGCTCAGGGTCAGGATATGTGGGTTGCTATGAGAGCCCACTGCATTACCGACCGTCTTGGTGAAATCCTCCGTGTAATCGGCGTACTTACCGATATAAACAGCGAAAAGAACGCAACTCTTAAGCTTGCTGAGCGTGCAAGCTACGACTTCCTCTCTCAGCTCTACAACAGAAACACCTTTGAGCGTGAGTTCCAGGCAGAGCTTGACAGAAGCCAGAACAAGAAGGTTGCAGCTCTCTTTATCGACGTAGACGACTTCAAGTTTATCAACGACCGTTACAGCCATGCTGTCGGCGACGAGGTAATCAAGTTCGTTGCTGATGTAATCAAGAGCAAGTCGGGTGAAACAGGCTTTGCGGGACGTTTCGGCGGCGATGAGTTTGTACTCTGCGTTTCCGACCCCAAGCTTATCGAAAATGTTGAGGTTCTCTCCATGGATATTATCGACGACCTTTACAGCGGCTACTACTCGGCTTCTGTTGATACAACCCTCAACATCAAGGCAAGTATCGGTATTGCGATTTTCCCCGACCACGCAACAGACGGAAGAACCCTTGTCGGATGCTCTGACGCAGCTATGTACTTCGTTAAGAAGAATGGTAAGGCTAATTACCACATCTACGACCCGTCGGATTCCGAATCCCTTGAGGGCAACCATTCTTATTCTCTTTAATCCTGTGTTTTAAGAAGCACACGGTATTGCCGGCTGCGGCGCTGCCGTGTGCTTTTGGCTATGTTTCCGGAGGTTTTCAATGGCGAAAATTATTGCAGTTACAAATCAGAAGGGCGGCGTTGGTAAGACA
This sequence comes from Ruminiclostridium sp., assembly GCA_051882315.1. Classification (GTDB taxonomy): domain Bacteria; phylum Bacillota; class Clostridia; order Oscillospirales; family Ruminococcaceae; genus Ruminiclostridium_E. Next base: position 2,444 of record JBJERM010000229.1, on the reverse strand, counting down.
ACCACCTGCTCGGGTCTTTGCGGCTGTCTTTCAAAGCTGGGGAAGAGGGTGCTTGCGGTTGACCTTGACCCGCAGGGCAACTTAAGCTTCAGTCTTGGAGCAGACGGGGACAGCACCTACACCATTTATGATGTTTTCAAGGGCACGGTGGACATTTACGACACGGTTCAGCATTGCCCCGAATGTGACGTTATACCCTCTAATATCCTGCTTTCGGGAGCGGAGCTTGAGCTTACCTCTGTGGGCAGGGAGCATATACTTCGGGAGCATCTGTCTACAATCGCAGGTGACTACGATTTTGTAATAATCGACACGCCTCCTGCCCTTTCAATCCTCACCATAAACGCATACACCGCCTCTGAGCAGCTTATAATCCCCATGGTTCCGGAAATTCTTTCACTTCAGGGCGTAGCTCAGCTCAAGGAGACGATATTTGCGGTCAAGAAGTACTACAACAAGAGCCTTGAAATACGGGGAATACTGCTCAATAAGTATTCTCCACGACTCGTGCTGACGAAAGAGGTTGAGGAGCTGGCGAATATTATCGCTGAACAGCTTGACACCGACGTTTTCGAGCAGAAGATAAGCGGCAGCGTTATAATCGCAGAAGCCCCTGCTCATGCAAAAACGATAACCGAATACGCTCCCCGCTCAAAGTCCGCCCGTGAGTTTATGGACCTTACATACGAGTTTTTAGGGCTTGAAAAGCCGAAGAGAACTGAGCAGAAGCTTGGCAGAGGTCGGCCGCCAAAGCATAGGCAGCCCGTTTCCTGAGAGGTGAGAGATGGCTCATACTGCAAAAACCGATAAGGTTATGAGGCTTTTCGGGGAGGAGAAGACGGCAGTAAATCCTGCGGTCAAGCCGCCGGAAAGGGAAGCAGTTCCCCCCGTTTTCGTCAAGAGCAACTGCGGCTTTCAGCTTGTGAACGTGGCGTTTCTGCTGATAAACGAGCAGGTCGGCGGTATTATGGAGCGGTTCAACTGCTGCATGTGCGAGAAGTGCGCCGGGGCGGTTGTTTCCGAGGCGCTTAAATGTCTGCCCGCCCAGTATATCCGCGTTCGGAAGAAGTCGGACGAGGCTGCAGTTAATGAGGCGGCGGCGGAGCTAAGGACTACTGCAATAAAAGTAATAACCAAGGCGGTTATTGCGGTCAAGGCGAATCCGCCGCACGGCGAAAAATAAGATAATAAGAGTGCGGCCGCTTAAGCAGCCGCACTTCTTACATATTTCATTTAAATCAGCAAATCAGCTCAGAACAACAGCAGGCGAAGTGCCCACAATAAATCCCTCTGCGGAAATACCGGCGGCGTTGTTGTTCCAGGCAAAAGTCGGTGTGCTCCAGCCGCCTGCACCAAAAGGAGGAACAGTAACCGTACCGCTGGTGTCGCCTGTGTAGTAGCAGGCACGGCAGGTTCCGCCCTCAAGACGGAAGCCTATCTTTGCAGTTTCCACCTCGGGCAGCGAGTCGGCAAGGGTTATGGCGAGAAGCTGCTCCGCACAGTCCGTCAGTTTAGAGTCATCGCGCCTTCCGGAGCCGGTTCCCTGCCAGGATATTTTTTTTGAATTAAAGACGTTATTTACGTTGCCCTCGGTAATTGTGACTGTCCAGAGTGAGCCTGCAACGGTTATTTCGCCGTGACAGTAGTTGCCTGCGGCGAGCTTGAAGCCGTAGCCGTTAACGTCTGCTTCGGTCAGAAAACAGGTTATTGTTTTCTGGATTTTAGAGGCGGTTGTGTTGGCGGAGGTAACCTGCGCCTGAATGGTATAACCAATCATTGTTGGTATAAGGATAGCGGCGAGGACGCCGATTATAGCAATTACTACAATCAGCTCAACAAGAGTAAAGCCCCGCTTGCTCTTAAGTCTTCTTATGTTATATTGCATATTTCTTCCCCAAGCTTGTTTTTAGTCAATTTAAACTTGATTTCTTGAAAAAAGCCGCGATCGCGCGGCTTTTTATCAATCGTATTTATACATTACTTCGCCTTCTAAGGACAACGCCTCAGGATAAGCGCAGCAATAGTATCCCGAAAAGAGAATGTTGTCCTTTTCGAGGGTAATATCTACGGTTCCTGCTGTTGTAATATCAGCGGCGGGAATATCCGACCAGTAGGCAGCCTGTACGGAAAAACTGGTAATATATCTTCCGTCAGATAACTGTCTGTCTTTTGCAGCGACAACAGCATAAACCGTTCCTGTCATATTGTCGGTATTTGTGACGTATTTTTCAGCGTTCTGGCTGAATTTTTCAAACGTCCTTACAAATGCTTCGTCGTATGCTGAGGTGTTGGAAGTTACATACGACGAATTGAGCTTAAGAATATTGCTCGAATTATTCGTATTCCTTAAAATTCCTGTTTCGGTAACCGAACCCTGCATATTAATGTCAGCAAAAAATACTACCTCGTTGTCAGCGGCAAAGGTAGAGCCGGAGAAAGCGTCG
>JBJERM010000228.1:0-13089 GCA_051882315.1 Ruminiclostridium sp. | reverse complement strand
AATTTCCGGTGAAGTGGTACTCCACAAATCTGAATGAACAGGATACTATTCTCGGAAGCGACGAAAAACTCCGCAATGCCGTTTATCGTGTTCATAAGGAGCAAAATCCGAAAGTTATCTTCATTGTGGGTACTCCGGTAGTAGCGATCAATAATGACGATGTTAATTCCGTAATTCTGGAGCTGGAGGACGAGCTTGGTATCAAAATCATCTTTATCTATTCTGACGGCTTCAAGACCAAAACTCCTGTCACGGGATATGATATTGCCCTGCATGGATTGCTGAGATATGTTGTCAGCAGAGATCCGGCACAGAAGGAGCAATTTATTAATGTTGTCACCCTGTCGGAAAATCCGGAAAACCTTTCGGCAGTAACAAAGATACTTTCCGATTTAGGAATCAGATATAATCTGCTGCCGCAGTTTTCGGATATTGATTCTATAAGAAATGCCAGCGCTGCGCAGGCAACGGTTGTATTGAATGAAGACGAGGGAGCTTTATTTGCAGAAGAGCTTGAAGCAAGCTTCGGCGTCCCTTATATCCGCACAGCGCCGCCAGTCGGCATAAAGGCTGTGAAAGCCTTTGTGCTGGCATTGGGACAAGCACTTCACATAGAGGAACAGGCTGCACAGTACGCAGAAAAAGAAGAGGAAAAGCTTCGTCGGCAGCTGGAAGCGCTCGATTTAAAGGGCGCAAGGATATTCTTTGAAGGAAATCTTCCCGTTGCAGCTGGATTTTATGAGCTGATACAAAGTGTAAAGGGTGAATTTTCTGCAATTGCCGTTCCTTATGTTGACCTACAAAACAGAAAGTATCTGGACAGCCTGCCCGCAGAAATTACAGTAGTAGTTGGTGCAGGGCAGCTGTTTGAAAAGGCAAATGTACTGACCAAAAACAGCTCGGATTACTATATCAGCACAAATTCCGATGTCGTTACTGCTTCAAGAACAGGCGCCGGTTCAATCTCTCTTGCAAAAGAGAAATATTTTGGCTATGAGGGCTCGGCAAACCTGCTTAAGCTTATAAACGAAGCAGACAGGCAGATTTCGATTCGGAAAAAATTACAGCTGGAGAACGAACACTATAAGCCGGCATGGCTGAAACGCAGCAGCAACTGGTATGTAAAGCAGGAGGTGAAGTAGAATGCAGGAGATAATCAACAGTCCACGCAGCGGCTGCGGACTTCACGGAGCTGTCCAGACAGTCAGCGCCATAAAGGGAGCAGTTCCGATTGTGCATTCTAATTCGGGATGTGCAGTTTCAAATTATCTTGCAAATAAAGCGTCCGGAACGGCGGCAGGATATGTCAGCGGCTATTCTGTTCCGGGTACGGACTCATTGGAAAGGCATATCATTTTCGGCGGCGCTTCAAGATTAAGAGAGCAGATCAAAAATACGCTGAAGGTCGTAAACGGCGATCTGTATATCGTCCTGAACAGCTGCGAAGCAGCAATGGTGGGGGATGATATTGACGCAATGACACGAGAGGTGCAGGAACAGGGCGAGCCGGTCATAGACTCTCTGACAGCAGGCTTTCACGGCGATACATACTACGGCTACGAAAACGTGGTTGCGGATATTCTGAAAAAGCTGCCTGATGTAAGGAAAATTGAAAAAAATACAAACCCGGAGCTTGTAAACCTCTTCGGAATTCTTCCCGGACATGATATCTATTATCGCGGTGTACTTGAGGAGCTTTCCAGGCTGCTTCAGGGGCTGGGGCTGAAAACCAATCTGTTTTTCGGGCAGGAAAATGGTGTGGAGGAGTTCGCTGATGCGCAGAATGCAGGTCTGTCCATTGTTTTCTCAAAATGGGGACTCAAAGCTGCTGAACATTTGAAAGCTGCTTATGAGATACCGATTCTGCCGTTTCTGACTATACCGGTGGGGCCGGAACAGACGGAAAATTTGCTGCGGGAGGTCGGCAGAGCGCTGGATATTCAGGAAGATAAGGTCGAAGCCTGCATCGGGAAAGAGCGTAAGTATTTCAGGTATTACTTTAAAGACCTGCTTGACGATGTTTATGAGCAGCATGCCGGCAAAAATATTGCGTTAGTCGGCGACGCAGCTGCTGTTCTTTCGCTGGCTGAATTTCTTGGCGGCTATTTCGGTGCGGCGGTCAAGGGGGTCGTTATCACTGATCTGAACGAAAAAGAATTTGGCGAGGCATACAACAAAGACAGCCTGAAGCAGTTGTCTGAGGCAATATATTTTTCTAAGGACAACACCGAAATCCGGTCTGAGCTTAAAACCTTGGACGTGGAATTTATACTTGGAAGCTCTTTGGAGGAAACGACAGCGGATGAAAAGAATATCCCCATTCTCCCCGTTTCCTACCCTGCTTATCATCAGTCGATTGCAGACAAGTCCTATGCAGGGATCAAGGGAGCCTTACGCTTAGCAGAAGACTTCCTGACTAAAATAAAGCAGGAGCGCGTAAGACGAACAAATGCTGCGATCGCCGGAGCTTTGGGAAATGGTAGGCAATAAAATGAAAGACGCAGTAAAACATATACTTGAAATACTTTATATGTGGTTTCCATTGTTTGCCTTGATCGCAATATGGGAGTACACAGGCAGTAGCGGAATATTGAATCCTTCAATAATGCCTGCGCCGTCCGGAATTATAGAAACCTTTGTGAATATGCTGGAGAGCGGACGCTGGCAAACGAATCTTCTTGCGTCCCTCGGAAGGATCGTGAAAGGCTTTTTTGTGGGTTCCTCCTGCGGACTTGTCGTCGGTATCCTGATGGGCTCTTTGAAGCCTATCGAAAAGTTCATGACGATTCTGGTAGGCTTTTTCAGACCTATACCGACCATCGCATGGATCCCGCTGTTCATTCTGTGGCTTGGTATCGGCGATGTGTCAAAGGTTACAATTATCAGTATCGGCTGCTTCTGGTCTGTGCTGCTGAATACCTTGAACGGCATGAAAAACGTGGACAAGAAATTGCTTGAGGTTGCAATTCTCTTTGAAAAAAGCTGGTTTACTCAGTTTTATAAAATAATTCTGCCGTCTGCGCTGCCGTCAATTCTGACAGGTCTGAGGCTTGCTGTAAGCTCGGCGCTTATGGGAGTATTAGCTGCAGAAATGCTGGCAGCCAATTCCGGTATCGGATTCCTGATCACCTTTGGCCGTGATCTCGCACAGCCGGGAATTATGCTGGTAGGCGTCCTGACGATCGCTTTTCTGGGACTGATAGTAGATTTCATTCTGCTGAAAGTCGAAAAGCGGCTTCTTCGCTGGAACACAGTTAATGACAAATCTAAATAAAGGAAAAGGTGATTTTTATGAACAAAAGAATTGGAAAAATTGCATTAACCGCGGTATTATTATCGACTTCACTGATGATGTTTGGCTGCAGCTCAACATCAGAAAATTCACCGGAGTCCGCTGCGGACAGTACAATCAATGAAAAACTGACGGTAAGGGTCGGAGAGATGAGACTCCAATACCCGATCAAGGCGGCAGCGGAGCTTGGCTACTTCAAGGACGCGTTCGGAGAGAACGTGGAGGTTGAGGTTTATAACTTCGCGTCCGGTCCGGAGCTTATACAGGCGTTGGCGGCAGGCGAGATTGACCTGACCGGAAGCTTTGGCTCTACGCCGGTTATTGCGGGAATTGCTAACGGATACCCCATCACAGTTATCAACGGTACGACCACAAGAGTTGACGGCCCTATTGAATCCCATGCAATTGTAACCGGTGTTGATTCCGGTATCAACGCAATTGAGGATCTGGCTGGTCATAGCTTTGGCTTGCAGATAGGTTCACAGGAATATACTGCATTTGATGTTATTCTGAGAAATCACAATGTGCATGAGGGTGATTATGAGCTTGCAAACCTGTCCAACGCAGACGCATATACTACCCTGCTTGCAGGAAACGTGGACGCAGCCGTGACCTGCGAACCATATATCGGAAAATTGGTTGATACAGGCAATTATAAGACAATCGGCTGGATTTCTGAATATAATGCCGGAGGCGGTCTGCAAATTGCAAACGCAGATTTTGCCAAGGAGCATCCGGATTGGGTTCAGAACTTCCTCAAGGCATATATAGAGGTCAAGCTTTGGGCGCATGAAAGCGAAGAAAACGAAAATACCGTTTTGCAGATAGTTGCAGACCAGATAGGAATTGAACCGTCCGATGTTAAGTCCTCTTTTGATAATGACAATGTGTATTTCGGACTTCAGGAGGAGGACATTCAGATCATTCAGGATAATATTCCTTATCTGCTTGAAAAGGGTACTATTACCAAGGAAGTTATTTTAAGTGACTATGTCGATTACTCGTTCTTAGAGGCAATCGGTTACAAGGATTACTATTTGCAGCTGCTTGAAGGCTAAGAGAAAGAGGTAGTTTCAATGATAAACAGAAACGTTGATTTGATAAAAAGCTGGTCACAGGAGGAATTTGACCGGAATGTAAGACATTATCTCGAGATCTATCTGAAGGGTGTGGATTTTGATCCGACGATTTTCAAGGGTCTGGACTTTGATGTATATGCCACAAAGATTCACCCTATGTTTGAATTTTCCAGCAAAACTTCATTCGATTACAAAACACCGATAGGCTTCTATCTTCCGGACGGCACCGTGTACGGCATAAAATGGAATCCAGGCTCGAATTATAGAATCCGGCTTGTGGACGGTGAATATTATCTGTATCAGGACGAGAAGCAGCTGTACCCCATTACTTTTGTAAAGAACCTGTCCTACTACACAAAGACCACACGGGACGGCACAAAGGTTTCAGAGCTGCTGACCCCGCCGCTGTTCGCACCGGATATCGGCTGCACATACAGCAATGAATGCTATATCGGCGACAAGGGACTGGCATGTAAATTCTGCAATATCAACGCAACAAACAAGCTGTATTCCGAGCATCATGAATTCGGCTTCAAGAACGCCAAAGCCATCGGGGAAGCAGTAAAATATGCCTACGAGGACGGCTGCAATCATTTTAATCTGACAGGCGGATTTGTTCCGGAAAGAAGAGAACTCGAATACTACATTGATGTTGCAGAAGCTATTCAGGACTTTACAGGGCTTGAGGACTTCAACGGAACTGCCGTGATCGGCGCACCTCTGGATCTCAGCCTTATTGAAAAGTATAAGGAAGCCGGCTATCGCACAGTGGCAACCAACATTGAGATCGGCGACCCGCTGATATGGAAGGTGGTTTGTCCCGGAAAAGACCAGTACTTCGGAGGCAGAGAGCATTGGATGAAGTGCCTGAAGTATGAGGCGGAGGTATTCGGAAAAGGCAGAGTACGTTCCTGCATCGTAGCCGGGATAGAAAGCAAGGATTCCATTCTTGCCTGCGCAGAGGAGCTTGCGTCATACGGCGTGATCCCGCAGGTTCAGCCTTGGATTCCGAATAAGGGTTCTGCATTCGAGGGGCATCAGTCGCCTACACCCGAGTGGCATCACGAGCTTATTAAGTCTGTATATGCAATACATAAGAAATACGGCTTTACACATCAGCAGGTTTACGACGCGCTGGGAGGCTCCGGCTCTATTCTGTATGACTATTTTTATGATCATGACGGCGATCATGTGGTTTATGAAAAGCTGTGATGAAGTAAAGGAAAGGGGATAGTTCCATGGCATTGGAAATAAAAAATGTAAAAAAAATATTCCCCATGAAAACCGGCGATCTTGAGGTGCTCTCGGACATCAACCTCAGCATCGAAAACGGAGAGATCGTCAGTATCGTAGGCGTCAGCGGATGCGGTAAAAGCACATTGTTAAAAATCCTTGCCGGTTTAGATGATGCAACAAGCGGAGATATAGTTCTTGACGAAAACATTCGAGGAAAGGAACTTCGCAAAAAAATCGGTATGATCTTTCAGGAATCCAGACTGTTTCCATGGTGCACTGTTGAGCACAATATTGCATTCGGTCTGCCGAAAGCAAAGGATAACCAGGACAAAAGGGACATGGTACAGGAATACATAGATCTGGTAGGCTTAAAGGGATTTGAGAAAGCGTACCCCAATCAGCTGTCCGGCGGCATGCAGCAGAGAGTAAGCATTGCACGCACGTTGATACATCACCCCAGCATACTGCTTTTGGACGAGCCCTTCGGCGCTCTGGACGCGCTCACCAAAATCAATATGCAAAAGGAGGTTATCCGAATATGGCAGCAGGAAAAGACGACAATGATCATTATCACCCATGATATTGATGAAGCGATCTATCTTGGAAACCGGGTCGTAGTCATGTCAGAAAAGCCCGGCGTTATCAAAAAGATCATTCCCATAAAGCTGGCGCGTCCGCGGGACAGGAACAGCAACGATTTTGCGTCATACAGAAGAAAAGTGTATGAGGAATTTTTTGAAAGAGAAGAAGTGCAGCCTGAGTATACAATATAGGTGATAGTTATGCTGTTGTACGATAAGCAAGCAAAGATATTTACGTCTTTGAGGGACGATTCTGAGATTCGTGACACATTTGTTGTGTTGGAACGGAGAAATGGCGCAGTTCTGAAACAGAGTGCGATCTTATATGAACCGGCTGTGAAAAGCGTGAAAAGTAAGCTGGGCGTCATTGTGATGCATTCGGATTCCGATTACAGCGCATTTCCTATGTGCAGGGAAATGGCAAAAAGGGGCTATACAGTACTTGGAAGCCATGTCAGAGCCGAGAGCGTCACGCTTGATGAAAAGCTGCTGGACGTTCATACGGCTGTATCCTTTATGCGAAATTATCCGGAAATTGAAAAGATAATTCTTATGGGACACAGCGGCGGAGCAACTCTGCTGAGCGCCTATAAAGCAATTGCGGAAAACGGTCCGAAGATTTTCCGGGGAGAGCAAATGCTGTTTTCATGCACCCTAAAAGAACCTCTGACGGACGCGGACGGAATTATGCTGATCGATTCCAACTGGGGGAACGGTGCAATGACGCTGTTTTCCATTGACCCTGCTGTAATTGAGGAGGGAAATGGAATAAAGCTCAATCAGGAATTTGATATATATAGTCCTGAAAACGGTTACAGTCCTGACGGTGCGAATTATTCAGATATATTCCTGAATAAATATTTTCATGCGCAGAAAGCCCGGAATAATGCGCTTGTTGAAAAGGCTGCCGAAAGGCTGCATGCATTGGAAAAAGGAAAGGGCTTGTATAACGACGACGAGCCTTTCATTATTGCCGGCGGAGCACTTTCTCTTCCGTGCAATAAGCTGTTTCCGCAGGATCTGCACCTGTTTGCACATACAAAAGAAAAATATACCCTGCTTCACAAAAACGGAGAAAAAACCTTTGAAACTGTTTACTCTGTCCGCAGACCGGAAAGGTTCGGAAATAATACTCCGGTCAACCGCGAGGGTACTTTAATTACCACAGTCCGTCAGTTTTTGAGCGAACGCGGTGTTACTGCCGGAGAAAATTATCATATCAGCGCAGAGGGTGTAACCGGAGTGCAGTGGGACAGGAGCTATAATTGTACGCCGGCGAATGTCAGACACATTCATGCTCCGATACTGTGCATGGGTATGACCGGAAGTCATGAATTTCTGGCGGCTGAGGAGATCTATCGAAATGCAGGCAGTCAGGACAAGGAGATCGCATTTGTTGAAGGGGCAAATCACATGTTCCGCACGATCAATGAAAAATATGGCGATACGGAGCAAATCGTATACGACTACGCTGACCAATGGCTGTCCATGCCGGGCAGGTTTCTTGACTGATGTGGGGATATGCTTATGCAGACATTAAAGGGAAGAACATGTGTGTTCTCGGGTGCGGCAGGCGGCGACAGCGTTAAAGCGGTGCAGGCATTATGCGAAAGCGGCATGAATGTTGTGATGACCACCCGCAAGCCGGAAAAAGCAGAAAAAGTTATCCGAGAGCTGCCTGATACTCCGGACAGCGGGATATGCACCTATTTCTGCGGAGAAAAAGGGAAGGACCCGGTGGAATATGACGCGGAAACATATCGTATGACCGCTGAAAGATTTGGTTCCGTTGATGTGATTATCTGTAATACCGGCTCAGACGGGCAGCTTGATGATATTGAAACGCTGAAAGCGGAAACCTTGGAAAAAAGCCTTTCGCATCTGGCGGTAGGGAGCTTTCGTATGCTTCAGGCAGCTCTGCCGTGGCTGAAACAAAGCAAGTCTGCAAGGGTTATTTTTATGACTTCTGCGGAGGGCTGCATGGGCGGAACCTGCGAAAGTCTTGCAAATGCTGTTGCAAAAGGCGCGGTGAGATCGCTGACCTTGAACTGTGCAGCACGCTTGGCTGAAGCCGGTATTACAGTAAACTGTATTTCCAAGGGAGCGATACTGCGCAAGGAGGAATATACGGATAATGTCCCGAATCCGTGGAACCGCATACATACCGTCCCTATGAAAAGAATAGGAACAGAGGAGGATTTGGCAGCGGTGATATGCTTTCTTGCCAGTGAAGAGGCCTCATATATAACCGGTCAGGTGATCGAACTGAACGGTGGATTAAATCTTGGACGATAGCAAGGGAAACGCTGAATAAATCAAAATTTGACCCGTTCAAATCAGCAAACTCACGGGATTGGATTTGATACGCTTCGCTTTATTCAGCGCATCCCGGGATAGCCGCCGGATCAACCGGCGGCTATTTATATAAGGCAACACCGCACAATTAACGGCTAACGCCTTTGCCGCACACTTGCTTGCATATTTTCCGCCATATTGCCCAAAAACTCCTTGACGGGCGCAAGCCCGCCTGCGTCGTTTTTGCACAATCTGACGAAAAATCTGACTGCGCAATTGCACGACAATAATTATGCGGTATTGCCATAAATTTTAGTTGAGGTACCTTGACAAATCCCGACTCATGCGCTATAATATTAAGGTACCAAACATTTTAGGAGGAGTGTATATTGTCAACAAACAAGCGATATCCGGAAAATTATGATATGCTGGATACGGGCAATAAGCTTGTCATGAATCTGCGGGATCTGGGGCATGTGATACGATTTCTTTTCGAGGGCAAGGGCAGTCAGAAGCGCATACTGATTATTCTGAATGAAGCAGGAAGCATGACGCAGCGGGAGCTTACAGAAAGACTGGGCGTTCAGCCCGGTTCTGCCAGTGAAGTTATCGGTAAGCTGGAAAGCGCAGGACTAATTCAGCGTACTCAAAGCTGCGAAGACCACAGAACCTCTGAGGTACGGCTGACAAATGCAGGCAGAGAAAAAGCTGATGAAGCCGTTAAGCAGCGAAAGCAGCGCCATCAGGAGATGTTCTCCGGTTTATCCGAGGAAGAGAAAGAAACGCTGCTGGCGCTGACGGAAAAGCTGAATGCAGACTGGCGCAGCCGATACCATGATTACGATAAGCGTTTATGCCGATCTGAGGGGCACGGGAAACGACACGGCTGCTCTGATAAATTTGACCGGCATTAACAGGGAGGAATTTCTTTATGTGGAAATATGTTAAAAGGTACCTTCACTTTGCAGTGATCGCTGCGCTGTTTATGGTCGGGGAGGTACTCATGGATCTGATACAGCCGGGAATTATGAGCAGCATTGTTGACGACGGAGTACTCGGACTGAACAATAACAATGTGGGCGACGCTCATATAATCCTGACTCTGGGAATTGCTATGATAGGGCTTGTTCTGTTCGGGGGACTGTGCGGTTCAATGAACAATGTTTTTGTACACATGACAGGACAGAATATCGGAAATGAAATGAGAAAGGACTGCTTTCGCAGAATCATGACCTTTTCCTTTCCGCAGATGGATAAGTTCGGCACAGGTTCGCTTGTCACACGAGTTACCAACGATATCACTCAGGTACAGAACTTTGTTTCGCAGTTTGTACGGGGCATGATACGCACTTCAATGCTGACAGTCGGCAGTATCTTCTTTATGTTCAGACTGAACACACAGTTTGGCTTGATTGTTCTGTGCGCCTTTCCGTTTATTCTTGGCTGTATGCTCTTCTGTCTCAGCAAGGCAAATCCTCTGTTCCCGAAATTACAGGCAAAGCTTGACCAGATAAACGGGATATTGCAGGAGGACGTTTCCGGAATACGCATTATCAAGGCGTGCGTCCGTGAGGTTTACGAAAAGCTGCGTTTCGGAAAAGCAAACGATGAGCAGATAAAGACCCAGCTTAGCGTGCTTGTAATTTTTGCATTTATGAATCCGATAATGAACGCACTGATGTATATTGTTGTTATAATTATTCTGCTGGCAGGTTCTGCACAGGTAGATGTCGGTTCAACAACTCCGGGAGCGATTATGGCGGCAATTACATATACAACGCAGCTTTTGAATGGCATTCTGATGCTGGTCATGCTGTTTCAGAATATCTCCAAGGGCGCTGCTTCATGGAAACGTGTAAGGGAGGTACTGAACACCGAGCCTGAGCTGAAAGACGGTAATTTTGACGGCAGGACAAAAACACACGGAAAAATTGAATTCCGCAACGTATCATTTGCTTTCCCGGGAATGGACAAAATCGTTCTGAAAAATATAGATCTTACTATAAATCCCGGAGAAACAATTGCTGTTATGGGGGCTACGGGCAGCGGAAAAACTGCTTTGGTCAGCCTGATACCCCGTTTTTACGATACGATCGGCGGTACGGTTCTTGTGGACGATGTAGATGTACGTGAGTACAATCAGAAAGCTCTGAGAGAGAAAATAGCCGTTACACTGCAAAAAAGCGAACTGTTCAGCGTACCCATAAAGGAAAACATCGCATGGGGCAAGCCGGACGCAGCAGAGGGCGAAATTTACGCTGCCGCCGGTATTGCACAGGCAGATGATTTTATACAGAAAACCCCCGACGGATATAACACATTTGTTGCTGAAAGAGGAATGAGTCTTTCCGGCGGACAAAAGCAGCGTATCTCCATTGCCCGTGCGGTCATCAAGCCTGCTGAGATCCTGATTTTTGACGATTCCACAAGTGCGCTCGACCTTAAGACAGAGGCAAATCTATATACCGCTTTAAGCAAATCAAAGGCTGAATGCACCAAGATCATAATCGCACAGAGAATTGCTTCTGTACGCCATGCAGACAGGATCGTTGTACTGAATAACGGGGGAATTGAGGCTTGCGGAACTCATACAGAACTGATGCAGTCCAGCAAAACCTATCAGGACATTTATCATTCTCAGATGGGAAGTGAAGGCGAAAACAATGAGTGAACAAAAAAATAATATTGAACGCAGCATTCCCGGCATGACACGTCATGAACGTTTCATGGAGGCTGAACATGCTGAAAATGTCGGCAGCACATTACGCCGGATATGGACGTACTTCGCACGGGAAAAAATAATGGTTATCTGTATGCTCTGCGTTGTAATTTTCGGAACCCTGTGCGGCATATATGCGCCAAGTCTGCAAAGCAATGCAATTGATATCATTGCAGGTACAGCAAATGGTAATTTGCTCAATACTCTGATTCTGATGCTTGCAGTATATTTGCTTTACAGCGGCAGTCAGCTTTTTCAGGGATTTATCAGCGCTAAGCTGAGTCAGAGAATAGTGAAGCGTATGCGTGAGGAATTGTTCGGGAAGATCATGGATCTGCCGATACGCTATCTGGACACCCACTCTCACGGGGATGTCATGAGCCGTATGACTAACGACATTGAAAATATATCAAATACAGTTTCTCAGTCTTTGCCGTCGCTGTTTTCCGGGGTTCTTACAATTATTGGTACTGTCGCAATGATGCTTTGGTTTTGCTGGCAGCTGGCTTTGCTGAGTTTCCTGACGGTAATACTGACCGTTGTTGCAACAAAGGTGCTGTCCAAAAGAGTCAGAAAATATTCCCGAAAGCGTCAGCAGCTTCTTGGAACACTTAACGGAACGGTGGAAGAAAAGATTTCCGGTTATCAGACTGTTGTAGCGTATAATCACCAGGATATTACCTCCGAGGAATTCTGCGAAACGTCTGATTCTCTGACCAAAACCGGGATTCGTACCGATGTTATAAGCGGTGTTATGGGACCGATCATGAACTGCATAGGAAATATCGGATTTGTAATAATTGCAGCATGCGGAGGCTATTTTGCAATCAGCGGTCTTATTTCAGTCGGAGTAATATCTGCTTTTATAGTTTATGCAAAACAATTCAGCCGTCCTGTCAACGAGATCGCACAGGTCTACGGTCAGCTTCAGACGGCGATCGCAGGCGCTGAACGAGTATTTTCAATTCTTGATGAATCTGTTGAAGAGAAAGACGGCGAGGAACTGAGCGAACATTCATCCGCAGCAGTAACATTCGATAATGTTACATTCTCCTACGAATCCGGGCATCCGGTTCTCCGTAACTTCAGCCTGAAAGTACCGTCGGGAAAAAAGGTTGCTTTGGTAGGGGCGACCGGAAGCGGAAAAACGACGGTAGTCAATCTGCTGATGCGTTTTTACGATATTGACAGCGGCAGTATCTTTATTGATGAGCAGAATATAAAGGATGTTTCAAGAGACAGTCTGCGAAAAAATATCGCCATTGTATTGCAGGATACGGTACTGTTCTCAGATACTATTCGCAACAACCTGAAATATGGAAACGAAAACGCCACCGAAAATCAGCTTGAACATGCTGTAAAAATCAGCCGCTGTGAAGATATGATACATTCTCTTCCGCAGGGATATGACACCGTACTGACCGGCTCCGGACAAAATATCAGTCAGGGTCAGTGCCAGCTGCTTGCAATTGCCCGCGCTTTTGTTGCCGACCCTAAGATATTGATTTTAGACGAGGCGACCTCAAATGTAGATACCCGTACTGAAAAGGCAATACAGGACGCAATGCAGCTGGTTATGAAAAACCGCACCAGCATTATCATTGCACACCGTTTATCTACAATCAGAGACGCCGATATAATCGTTGTTATGGATAAAGGGCAGATTGTGGAAAGCGGAAGTCATGATGATTTACTTACACAGAAGGGAAAATACTATGAGCTGTATATGACCCAGTATGCCGGGTTTGCTACCTGATACTATTATAATTAATCCATTCCATACTGTCGAAAAATTCCATTCCGTCGGAATTTATTTATCCAGTAGGGGAGGGAAGGGGCGCCAACGCCCTTGTTTTAATATGACATTTTCGGTGTGGAACAATTTCC
>JBJERM010000227.1:0-13098 GCA_051882315.1 Ruminiclostridium sp. | reverse complement strand
TTTGGTCTTTTGTTGGTTATCTTCAACACAATCAGCTCAAATCTCAATATTCATATTTTAATAATATGCAAAATATTTTATATTGACCACAGGCTTAACACGCTGTATAATAGGCTTGAACAATAAACACAAGGAGAAAAGCCCGATGAAAGAAATAATAATAGACGGTGCTTCTATGAATACACGGGAAAATATGCTTTACCGTGGAATCGGTATGGTAAGCGCAAATAATTCCTCACGGCTTCTGCTGGACTATAAGGTAGAAAAGCCGGAGATATATGACCGCCTGCTTCGGTACATTTTCGGGGATAAAGGTATCGGCGTAAATCACCTGAAAATCGAAATGGGCTCGGATATAAATTCCTCCTCGGGAACGGAGCCTGCCGTAAAAAGAACAGCAGAAGAAAAGGCTGACGTTACACGGGGAGCGGGATTTCAGCTTGCCGCAGACGCTAAGAAAATAAACCCGGAGCTTACATTTGATATGCTTTGGTGGAGCGAGCCGAAATGGGTTTCTGACGACCCCGACCTTTACGCCGCAAGGTACCGCTGGTACAAGGAAAGCCTTGACGCCGCATATAATACCTACGGGCTGAAATTCGACTATGTAAGCGCTGTGCAGAACGAGCGGGCAATTGACCCGGACTGGGTAAAGTACCTTTCGGCAAGGCTCAAAAGTGAAGCTGACTGCCCATACGACTACTCAAAAATAAAAATAGTGGGCGGCGAGGAGGTCTGTACCTGGCAATTTGCGGAAATGGCGCTTAAGGACAGGGAGCTGCTTGAAGCGGTTGACGTTATCGGAAGCCACTACACAAGCGCTTCTACCCCTGAAGCGCAGAAGCTTGCCCTCGAACAGGGCAAGGAGCTCTGGTTCAGCGAGGCAAGCTCCCCTATGAACTATGCCCGTGGTGCAGGGAGCATAAAGGGCGGCGGGGGCGAGCTTTCGGGGATTAACGGAACTCTCGATATTGCAAACAGGCTTGTGGGAATGTACCCTAACGGAAAAATGACCCTCTGCGAGCTTCAGCCCGTTATTTCCGCCTACTATGACGGTGTATGCTATTGCAGCAAGCAGCTTATTACCGCCTGCGACCCCTGGAGCGGGTATTATTTTCTTGACAGCGGCTTTTATATGGCGCTTCATTTCTCCCGCTTCATGAAAAAGGGCTGGGCGTTTGTTGACAGCGGCTGCTTTTCCGACGGAAAGGCTGGAGGCGACGGACACGCAATTGTGGACGCTGTTTACAGCTTTCTGACCGCCGCAGATACGAAAACGGGGGACTATTCCGCTGTTATCGTAAACAGCACTGATAAGCCCCTTGAATATGCGGTTAAGGTAAAAAACATAGCAAAAGCCCCCACAAAGGTTTATCTTCGTGAAACAAGAGGACATAGCGGCGGAGCCTACAACGAGAACTACTTCAAGAGCATGGGCTGTATAACCCCTGAAAAGGAGGGGGAATTTTTCACTTATAAAATTACCCTTAAGCCCTATTCAATGCTGACTATTTCAACCCTTGAAACAACCGAGGAGGAATATATCTGCCCCGACTTGTGGGAGCGGGAAATGCTACCCCTTCCCTACCGTGACAATTTCCGGTACAGCGATTACCCCGAAAATTACCTTGCTTCAAGAGGCTTTGCGCCACGGTATACAACCGACCAAGGCGGCGCTTTTGAGGTGGAAGAAACCGATAATGGGAATTTCCTTGTGCAGCAAATTACCCCGCAGACCAAAGCTAAGGAATGGGGCTATACGCCCGAGCCTGTCACCTGCCTTGGGGACGACAGGTGGTACAATTACAGCGTATCTGCCGAAGTGAAATTCGCTCAATCGGAAAAGCCCGATGAGAATTATGTGGGGGCAGGACTTCGGTATATCCTCGCCTGCGACGGCTACAGCGGGTACTGGGTGCAGCTTTTTGAGGACGGAAGCTGGAGACTTAACGCAGACAAAAGAGAATTAGCTTCGGGTAAGCTCAGCGGCTTTGAGGGCAGCAAGCTGCACAGGATAAAAATAACGGCGCAGTACGATACAGTCTGCGCTTACATAGACGGAGAAAAAGCTGCTGAAATAACCGAAAAACAGCCCATAAAAGCCGCAGGCAGAGCCGCCCTTTACAGCTCATACAACAAGAACGGCTTTGCAAATCTGCTGATTGAACCCTTGGGCGAAAATCCGTACATAACGAGATTCGACAGCACCGACAGCTGCTTTTCCTATTCGGGAGAATGGGCGCATAACACAATGAGCAGCTTCCGCAATTTCAACCGCACCATTTCCGAGGGGGCTGAGGGGTCTTCCGTCAGAATAAGCTTTTTCGGAACAGGATTTGCGCTTACTGGAGAAACAGCGGAAAAGTCGGAGGTTTCGCTGAAAATTGACGGGGGCAGTCCTGCAATAGAGACAA
This sequence comes from Ruminiclostridium sp., assembly GCA_051882315.1. Classification (GTDB taxonomy): domain Bacteria; phylum Bacillota; class Clostridia; order Oscillospirales; family Ruminococcaceae; genus Ruminiclostridium_E. The sequence goes on along the minus strand of JBJERM010000227.1, from coordinate 10,684 downwards.
TAGAAAAAACAGGAGCAAGGGAGATTTCCCTTTGGCAGAAGGGACTTGAAAACAAGGCTCATATAGCCGAAATCACCGTGATTTCGGGGAAAATCGGAATTGACGGAATACAGATTGAGGGCGGAAAAGAGGGTTAAAATGGACAACACAAAATGTATGACCGAGGGCAGCGAGGCGGGACATATTATCCGCTTCGCCCTGCCTCTGCTGGGCGGAAACCTTTTACAGCAGACCTATAACCTTATTGATACCGCAATTGTTGGGAATTATCTGGGTGACGAGGCGCTTGCGGCGGTTGGGGCGACAGGCTCAATTACCTATCTTTTCTACACTCTCTGCATCGGGCTTTCCATAGGCGCGGGGGTTATTATCGCCCAGCTTTTCGGCTCGGGGGATAAGCGACTTGGACCTGCCGTTTTTAATTCCGGGGGCGTCACGGCGGTTTTCGGGATTGCGGTAAGCATTATTTCCGTGCTTGCGGCGGAGCCTGTACTGCGGCTTCTGAACGTGCCAGAAAACCTGATTGAAACCTCGGCGGTGTATATGAAAATCGCCTGCGGGGGAACTGTTGCGGTGGCGGCATACAACTGGATAAACGCAGTTATGCGGGCGGTGGGCGACTCTAAAACTCCGCTTATTTTTCTTGGTGCAGCAAGCCTTTTAAACGCAGCTCTTGACCTGCTTTTCGTGGTTGTGCTGGGCTTTGGGGTTGCGGGGGCGGCTTCGGCTACCGTTCTCGCCCAGGGGCTTTCGGCGCTGTCCTGCATAATATACTGCTTTTTTATCAGCAAGGAAATTTCCGTTACAAAAAGCGATTTAAAGGCGGACAAGGGGATTATTGCCCGCTGCATAAAAACAGGCGTTCCCATAGCGGTTCAAAACGGGCTTATTTCGGTTTCCATGACTGCACTTCAAAGGGTAACAAACGGCTTCGGGGAGACGGTTATGGCGGCGTACACCGTCTCAATGCGTATAGAACAGCTTGTTCAGCAGCCCTTTTCCTCACTTAACGCTGCTGTTTCGACCTTTACGGGTCAGAATATCGGCGCAGGAAAAACCCACCGAGCGCTGAAGGGGCTTCGCTGGGCGGTTATAATGTCCTCCCTGTTTTCCCTGCTTGTGCTTATTCTTTTTATTATTGCAGGAAAACCACTTACCGCCCTTTTTGTAAGCGGAGAAAGCGTTATTTCAATAGCTTCGGCAGCCCTCGTGATGACTGCCTTCTTTTACGCTCCTCTCGGGATTATACATACGGTGCGGGGCTTTCTCAACGGTGCGGGAGATACGGGCTATGCTCTTGTGAACGGTACTGCGGAGGTAGTGTGCAGGATAAGCTTTTCCCTTATTCTTACCTCGATTGGTGCAATAGGCTGCTGGGGTATATGGATTACTACCTGTATAACCTGGTTTGCTACTGCGGCGGTAAGTCTTATACGGCTTAAGGGCGGAAAATGGAGAACGAAAGCGCTTGTAACAGCCGACAAGTAATCTTCGGACATAAAAACCTCCTGCACAATTATGCGCAGGAGGCTGTTTTTATTCTTCCGTAGTATCGGTTATAGTTTCCTCGGAAGCTTCTGTCGTAATTTCATTTTTCTTCTTGCTTCTTTTTCTGTTTTTGGGTCGGAAGCGTTTTCTCGGCGCCTTTTTCGCTAAAATAACACAGCCTGTTACCGCAACGGGTATCAGCAGGGCGATATGTACGCCTGTACTCGGGCTTTTGTTTCCGTTTGCAGGCTTCGTAGTTTCGGGCTTTGCAGGCTCTTCCTCGTCGCCCTTGATAATCATTCCTTCGTCATCATCACCGATTTCGATTATTTCAGCTCCGCCCTCGTCATCTGTTTCATCGTCGCCGCTATCTGTGATTTCTCCGTCCTCTGCCTCTGAGTCTTCCCCGTCATCATCGTCAACGTCAATTTCAATTATTTCTTCGTCCTCCTCGGGTTCGGTTACGACCTCGTTTTCCGGGTCAACGCTTACTGTAATCGTAAGGACTTCGGGCTCCCAGAGCTCAACGTAATCCTCTATATTTTCTTCGTAAAAGGAAACGCTGCCTTTGGTAAGATTGAACTGATAAAGACCCTTTTCTGCGTCCTCCTTAACCCTCATCTGTGCTTTAAGCGTAAGACCCTCTTCAAGATTTATAGCACGGGAGGAGCTTACGGCGACAACCGTAAAGAAGTCAAAGCCGCTGTTATATACCCCGTTTGGGATTTCCGGCTTCCAGCTCACAACCTCAAAGGCTGTTGAGTCGAAATTTACCTGAATTGAAGCGTTGCTTGCGTTCGCTGCCTCGGGAATAACCACAGAAAGGGTAAATACGCTTCCGGGAGCTAAGTTTACGGAGGATGCGGTTATTCCGTTGTCGGAAGAAGCGCTTATGCCCGCAGAAAAAAGACAGGAAGAAAGGCAAAGCGCAATAAAAAACGCAAGCAATTTATTTAATCTGTACTTCATAATCAATCCTTTGCATAATGCCGCAATAAAGCGGCGGTTCTTATATACATATTGATTATATCACATAAACAGCTTGATTTCAAGTATTTACCGCAAAATATGACAAAAATAACCGGCATATCCCCAAAAACGGGAATATGCCGGTTATTATGCTTATTTTTTGCTGATGTTCAGTACCACTCTGCGGTATGTATCAAATCTTACCCACTTCTCAAAGAAGCCGCTCTGAGCGCTTTCGGGGGTTTCATCGTACTCCTTGAGGAACTGCTTTATTTCAGTATCGGAGGCTGCTTTTATCTCGAAACCTCTGCCGTTTATTACGGGAACGCCGCCATAGGAGTAATCGGAAACGGGAAGAATATCGGTAATTTTCCTGTCCCTAACCTTTACGGCTACACTGTCCCTCAGCACGATTATATCGAAGCTTTCGGGGTACTTGTAGCTTTCGCCCTGGGTGGGTATCTCGTCGCCAACGGTGTAGGTGGACTTTACAGGCTGATATTTCAGAACATTCAGACTGCTTGTATCGTAGTAGAATTCCTCGAAAATATCGCCTCTTGCGGTAATATCTCCCTTTCTGAAGGAAGCCTTTTCCGCAGCATTGCCGCCCTTTTCCGAAGCCTGCTCAACCACTCCGCAGGCGGAGGTCATATTTGTTACACGGTCAATCAGAATAAGCTCGCCTAAGGTTTTATGCGTAGCAAAAACATCTGCGGGAATAGGCTCCGAAAGAAGAATATCGCAAAGGGCGATTCCGTTCTTTTCAAGGGTTTCCGCTTTTATATGCTCTCCCGTGTTTACGTCAACGGCGTATTCTATTGCAGTAACAACTGCGGGGATTGTCTTTGTGCCAAGCTTTACAAGGAAGTCCTTGCCCGCCGTAAGGCTGTTGTCGTCCATCCACAAAACCGAAGCCTTAAGCCGCTTGTAGGCGGAAATATCTGCATTTTTAAAGAGAACGCAGCCCCTTGAAACGTCAACCTCCCTGTCAAGGGTAACAGTTACGGGCTGTCCTTTATGTGCAGCCTCCGCTTCTGCTCCTGCCACAAGAATACCCTTAACGGTAGCCTTTTCGCCGCTGGGGGAAATCTCAATTTCGTCGCCGACAGCTATGCTTCCCGCTTCAATCTGACCCTGGAAGCCCCTGAATGTGTGGTCGGGGCGGCAAACTCTCTGAACGGGCATATAAAAGCCCTTTTCGTTGTCCTCTGCTGAAATGTCAACTGTTTCAAGATATTCAAGCAGCGGCTCTCCGCTGTACCAGCCGATATTATCCGACTTTTTGGTTACGTTGTCGCCCTCGGTTGCTGACAGAGGGATTATCTTTGTGTTTTTGAGCGAAAGCTCCTTTGTAAGCTCACCGATTTGCTTTTCAATTTCCCCAAAGCGTTCCTCGCTGTAACCTACAAGATCCATTTTGTTTACTGCAAAAACAAAATAATTTATACCCATAAGGCTGCATATTCTTGCGTGGCGTCTTGTCTGCACAAGAACGCCCTGAGAAGCGTCCACAAGTATTACCGCAAGGTCGGCAAAGGAAGCGCCAACCGCCATATTTCTTGTGTATTCCTCGTGGCCGGGGGTGTCGGCAACTATAAAGCTGCGCTTATCGGTGGTGAAGTATCTGTATGCAACGTCGATTGTAATGCCCTGCTCACGTTCCGCCATAAGTCCGTCAAGCAGCAGCGAGTAGTCGATTTTACCGCTTCTGCTGCCCACCTTGCTGTCCAGCTCAAGCGCCTTTTCCTGGTCGGCGTACAGCAGCTTTGAGTCATAGAGAATGTGTCCGATAAGGGTGGATTTTCCGTCGTCAACGCTGCCGCAGGTTATGAATTTAAGTAAGCCCTTCATATCAGAAATATCCCTCCCTCTTGCGGCGCTCCATGCTTCCCGCCGCTTCGTTGTCGATAACTCTTGATGTTCTTTCCGAGGATACCGAGCTTAAGGTTTCCTCGATTATTTCGTCAAGAGTTGTGGCGGTTGACTCAATTCCGCCTGTAAGGGGGTAGCAGCCGAGAGTTCTGAAACGAACCGATTTGAGCTGCGGCTTTTCTCCCTCCTTAAGGGGCAGTCTGTCATCGTCCACCATTATGATATTTCCGTCCCGCTCTACAACGGGTCTTTCCTTTGCAAAATACAGAGGGACTATTTCAATATTTTCCCGCTTTATGTACTGCCAAATATCCTTTTCCGTCCAGTTTGAAATCGGGAAAACTCTTATGCTTTCGCCCTTGTTGATTTTTGTATTGTAAAGCTTCCACATTTCGGGGCGCTGATTTTTCGGGTCCCATGCGTGGGCGGCATTACGGAAGGAGAAGATGCGCTCCTTTGCTCTCGACTTCTCCTCGTCACGCCTGCCGCCGCCGAAAGCTGCTGTAAAGCCGTACTTGTTAAGCGCCTGCTTTAAAGCCTGTGTTTTCATTATGTCGGTGTAGGCTGCGCCGTGGTCGAAGGGGTTAATGCCCTGCTTTACGCCATCTTCATTGATGTATTCAAGCATTTCTATGCCAAGCTTTTTCGCCATTCTGTCACGGAATTCTATCATTTCCTTAAACTTCCAGGTGGTGTTTACATGGAGAAAGGGGAAAGGGGGCTTTTCGGGGTAAAAGGCTTTCATGGCAAGGTGCAGCATAACCGAGCTGTCCTTTCCGATTGAATACAGCATAACAGGCTTTTCGCACTCCGCCGCAACCTCTCTGATTATGTAAATTGCCTCTGCTTCAAGCTCGTCAAGGTGTGAAAATTCGCTCATTTTTCACCGTTCCTTTCGTTCTAATATTTGTTGCTTTCCTTGGGATTTATGAATATATCGGTTATTTCTCCGTCAGGCTTTTCTATAACCCAGCGCAAAAGTTCGTCCTTCTTTTCGGTATGGGTTTTGCTGCCCCTTCCGCCTATGTCTGCGCCGAGATAAAAGCTTATTGCGTGAACAGCACACTCCTTTATGCAGGAGGTGCAGCCCCAGCAGTCCTTCGGGTACTTAATATAGGCTTTTTTATTCTCATCAAGCTTTATAAGAGTTCCGGGACAGACCTCATGGCATCTGCCGCAGCCGACGCATTTAGCCTTATCAATTGCTATGCTCATAGCTTTCCTGCCCCTCCTCTGTAATATCTCTAAGAATTATCTTTATTTCACCGTCCACAAGGCGGGAATTAACGTACTTTTTCCAGTTCTTATCGTCCCTTTCGGGATAGTCAAGATTTTCCGCAAAGCTGTGCCAGCGGGTTTCGTGACGGGCTTTCAGATGTGCGATAACGCTTCTGCAAACCGTAAGCCGCTCCCTCAGCTCGTAGATATACATAAGCTCCTGAAAATCATTTGCGTGTAGGTTATCCGACAGGCTTAGGAGCTGCTTTATCCTGTAATCGGCGATAGCAAGCTGCTTTTCGTTAAAGCGGTAATTTGTCTTTATTCCGCCTGCGTAGCTGTCCATAACCGTCTGCATAGCCTCTTCAAGCTGTTCTGCGGTAAAGTCGGATTTGTCCTCGCCGATAAAGCGGTTGATTTCAGCGATATGGGCTGAAATTTCTTCTTCACTTATGGCATTACTGCTATTTTCGGAAAGGTACTCCGCCGCCGAAATTGCGGCAATTTCACCCTCCGCTAAAGCGCCTGTAACGTATTTCTGGGGGCAGCCGCCTGCTACATCTCCTGCCGCAAAAAGACCCTTTATCGTAGTCGCTCTCTTTGTGTCAACCCAGTAGCCACTGGCAGTATGACCGCCTACGATATAGGGCTCTGTACCCTCGATTTCAACGTTCTGTTTTGAGGGCGGCATACCGCTTTCTATCCATTTTATAGTCTGTGAGGGCGCCATATTCAGATAGGCTTTAAGAAGGGATTCCTCCTTTTCGGGGGAAATTCCCTCGGTTTTAAGGTAGCAGGGACCTCTGCCCTCGATATTTTCCATAACCGTTCCGTAAACCCGCTCAGAGGTTGTAAGACCGTATTTGCTCTCATAAACCTCGCCGAGAGAGTTTACCTGCTTTGCTCCTGCGCCCTGTGCTAACGTTCCTGTGGGAGCAATCGTGTCCTTGCAGCGAAGAGCAATAAACCGCATTTCAAAGGTGGTCATCTCAGCACCGTGGCGTATGCCCATAGCGTAGCCTGCACCGGTATTAAAGGGCGGGTACCACATCTTATGGCGGGAGAATCCCGGGTTATTCGGCTTGTAGAGTCCCGCAGCGCCGCCGGTTGCTATGATTACTGCACCCGCTTCTATAACGTAAAAGGTATCGTTCTCAATCCCTATTCCGAAAGCGCCCTTTATCCTGTTGTCTTCAACGGAAAAGTCGGTTATGTTTACCCTGTTCAGCACCGTTACGTTGGGAAGCTTGTCTACTGCACCCGCTAAAATCGGCTTTATATTCTCGCCGTTTATCTTAAGATTGCGGTTTCCTCTTGCTATGTATTTTCCGGTTTCGTCTTTGAGGATTACAAGCCCCATTTCCTCAAGCCGCCGAGTTACCTCGTTAAGCCTTCGGGACATTGACAGAAGCAAGTCCTCCCTTACAATCCCCGCTGCGTCCTTTCTTGCGTAGTCAACATAGTCCTCTGGCTTTCTTCCCTCAACAATATAGGCGTTAAGGGCGTTTACTCCCGCTGCAAGACAGCCGCTTCTTTTTATATTCGCCTTTTCGCAGATAAGAATTTTAAGGGCGGGATTTTCTGCTGCGGTTATCGCCCCGTAGCAGCCCGCCGTTCCTCCGCCTATTATAAGCAAATCCGTTTTCAGTCTTTCTGTTTTCATGGGCTTACTCTCCCTGCTCTGCAAGATATTCTTCGACAGACAGAATACTGTTTGCTCCGTCTGCCGCTGCGGTTACAACCTGTCTTAAGGGCTTAGTGCGGATGTCTCCCGCAGCAAAAATTCCTGCCGCAGAGGTTTTGCAGTCCTCTCCCGCAATTATATAGCCCTCGGGAGAAAGCTTCACAAGCCCTTCTAAAAGAGAGGTTGCGGGAACTGAGCCTACTGCAACAAAAACCCCGTTTACGGGCAGTATTTTTTCTTCGCCGTTTGCAGTTACCTTAAGCGCCTCAACCCGCTTTTCGCCGATAATTTCGGTTGGAACGGCGTTCAGGACAAGCTCTATATTTTCAGCTTTTCTTACCTGCTCCTGCAAGGCTTTATTTGCTCTGAAAGTATCTCTGCGGTGGATAAGATATACCTTTTCGGCTATTTTGGACAGATAGGCTGCATCGCCGAGGGCGGTATCTCCGCCGCCGATAACTGCTGCGGTTTTGCCCTTGTAAAAGGCGCCGTCGCATACTGCACAGACCGAAACTCCTTTTCCGAACAGCCCTTCTTCCCCCGCAATTCCAAGCTTTCTGCGGACTGTTCCCGCCGCATAGACTATGGTTTTCGTGAGAAGCTCGCCGCCCTCTGAAAGAGCAACACGATAGCCCTTATTTTCGGGAAAAATGCCCGTAACCTCACTCTCGATAAACTCTGTTCCGAGAGCCTTTGCGTGGTTTCTGAACTTTTCGCCAAGGTCGAAGCCGTTTTCGCCGTAAAGACCGGGATAATTGTCAACCCGCTCGCTTTCGGCAATCTGACCTGTGCCCATATAGTTCTTTTCAATTACGGCAACATTCAGCGCAGCACGCTTTGCGTAAATCGCCGCAGAAAGACCTGCGGGGCCGCTTCCGATTATAAGGGTATCGTACATTTTTATCACTTCGTTTCTCAGGCAATAATTATGCGATATTGCCTCAATTATTCTTCGATAACAAGTCCCTCGTTTTCAGCAATATCGCCGCTGATTTTAAAGGAGTTCAGCACCGGATTATTCCTGTACATAAGGGATAAAATAAGGTAGCTTGCGCTGCTGTCGTAGGCAAGCCGCTTATCCTCCTCGGAGGGTCTTGAGGGGCTTTCCGGGTGGGAATGCCAGTTTCCGAGAGGGGTTAAGCCCTCAGCCCGCATATCCTTTATTGCAGCAAGCTGCTCCTTCGGGTCAAGGGAAAAATGCTCGTTGGAGTGGTCAATATTAGTCAGAAGATAGACCTTCTTTATGATTTTGCCGCTGTCATTAATCTCCCCTGCAATAAGCCCGCATGCCTCTTCCGGCAAGCAGCTTTCAGCGTGAGCAAGGATTTTCAGATAGTCGCTTTTACTTATTTTTATCATAAGTGCACACCGTCACATTCTGCCTGCTCATAGTCGATAAGCTCGGTTATAGTTGGATTATCCCCGCAAACCGCACAATTATGCGTATCGGTGGGAAGCTTAATCTTGCGGAACTCCATTTTCAGAGCGTCGTAGGTAAGAAGATAGCCCGTAAGCAAATCACCTACACCGAGAATATATTTTACCGCTTCCATAGCCTGTAAGCTTCCGATTACGCCGCCCATAGCGCCGATAACGCCCGCCTGCTTACAGGTGGGAACAGCGTCCTTCGGAGGTGGGTTTTTGAAAACGCAGCGGTAGCAGGGACCTTTTCCGGGGACGTAGGTCATAAGCTGTCCCTGGAAACGGATTATTCCCGCATGGGAAAAGGGCTTTTTAGCCATTACGCAGGCGTCGTTTATAAGGAATTTTGCGGGGAAATTATCCGTACCGTCAATTATGAAATCGTAGTCCTCAATAAGCTCACGGATATTTTCGCTTGTAACAAAGGTACGGTAGGTTTTTACCGTAACGTCGGTGTTTATCGCCTCCATTGTTTCCTTTGCGGAAAGAACCTTTGCCTTTCCTACGTCGTTGGTGGTATGGATAACCTGCCGCTGGAGGTTGGATAAGTCAACCTCGTCTGCGTCTGCAATTCCGATTGTTCCCACGCCTGCCGCCGCAAGATACATAGCCGCAGGAGCGCCGAGACCGCCTGCACCGATAATAAGAACCTTAGCGTTAAGCAGCTTCTTCTGACCCTTAGCGCCGACTTCCTTTAAGATAATATGTCTTGAATAGCGTTCAAGCTGTTCGTTGGTAAAAGCCATTACTGCCCGCCTCCCATAAAGTAGAGAAATTCGATATTGTCGCCGTCCTTGATTATTGTGCTTTCAAAAGCGCCGCTTTCAACAAATTCGTCGTTGATTGTAGCGGTAACGTACTGGGGAGTTTCAACCTTTTCAGCTTCGATAAGCTGGGCTAAGGTCAAGCCCTCAGAGTATTCCTTTTTCTTGCCTGCAACAGTGATTGTCATTTTCGTATGCTCCTTATTTAAGATTGTCAATTGTTTCGGCTATTTCAGCCTTTTTTATTGCTCCGCTGAGCCTTATCGCTTCCTCGCCTTTTTTAAAAAACAGCACCGAGGGCACCGACTGCACCTCGTACTTTTCGGCAAGCTCCGTATCAAAGTTTATGTTTATTTTCACAAGCTTTACCCTGTCGGAGAACTCCTCTTCTATTTCCGCCAGCACGGGTGAAAGCCGCTTGCAGGGGATACAGCTGTCGGAGTAAAAATCGGCTATTACGATTTTTTCTTCGGAGAGAACCTCTGCGGAGAAGCTATCCTTGCTTACTCTAAGCGCCATCAGTCCCCCACCTTTCGCACATACAGGGTATATGTTCCGTCGCCGCCTTCGGTAAGCTTCAGTATCTGATGACCTTCTTCCTTGATGCTGCGGGGAACGTTCTGTACCGGCTCGCCGTCGTTCATTCGAACTGCAAGCACCTGCCCGTCATCAAGCTCCTCAAGAGCAACCTTTGCCTTTACGAAGGTTGTGGGACAGACTACGTCTGTAATATCTACCGTATCGTCAACCTTTATTTCAAAATCAGCCATTGTACGCCTCCATAATTGTCTTTTCAAATTTATCCCTGCCAACACGGTCGATTGTGAACTTGAAACGCTCGCTGGGGTTTGCGTTCTTATCGAAAAATTCAATTGCCGCGTCGCAGATTTTGAGGAGCTTTTCCTTGTCCTCGATAAAGGGGATAATCGCTTCACCCTTGTTTATGCTGTTTCCGAAAAGTCCGCCGAAGGAAACTATGTAGCCTTGAATTGTTTCCCATGCCTCTGTGGGGCAGGACTTAACGCACCTGCCGCAGAAGTTGCATTTGACCTCGTCAACGGTTATTTTTCCGTCCTTTATTTCAATCGCCTTGCTGCGACAGGCCTTTTCGCACACTCCGCAGCTTATACATTCGCTTTCCTTCCACTTAACCTTAATGCCGCCCTTGATTCCAAGGTCGTTTTCCTCCGCTTTAAGGCAGTTATTCTGACAGCCGGTAATACCGAACTTGAACTTGTGAGGAAGCTCTCTTGCGAAATATCTTTCG
>JBJERM010000226.1:0-3812 GCA_051882315.1 Ruminiclostridium sp. | reverse complement strand
TAATAGTAGCAGCGGTAACAATAATTCTTCTCTCTGCAGTTGGCGAGCCGCAGATACAAGCAGAGCAGCCGGAGAGAACGCAACCGATAATAACAAGTGAAGCAGCCACAACAACATTAGAAGCAAAAGAAAAAATGACAACGGTACCTGTGATGACGAAACCCACAACGAGCATTACAACAGCCCAAACCATTACGCCAACGGCAACTACGACCACAAGCACAACAACCTCTGAGGTAACAAACACAACAACAGCACCAACGACTGTTGAGAAAGAAAAAGAAACTACTACCACAACGCAACCACCTCTCAAAGTAGTTACTACAGATACAACTCCAGCGAACGGAACTGTCAGGGGCGACAAGATATATGTGTGCGGCTTCGGTTGGATTGACTATGAGGGTGGCGGTGGCATTGGCGAGGCCAATGAGCAAATGTATCAGAACGGAAATAAGATTGGCTACTTCGGTGGGCATATTAACACAGCAAAGCAGACACAGAAAACAAAAACAACTCAACCTCCGGACAAATCAGTAACTGCTGAAGCAACTCCTGCGAACGGAACAGTAAAAGGCGATATGATATATATAATCGGCTTCGGCTGGGTAGAGAACGAAGGCGGAGGCGGCGAAGGGACATACGATCACGAAATGAAAACTAATGGAAATAAGATATGTTACTTCGGATAAGGAAATGCTTAAGACCTGACTTGGTGAAACACCTTGTCAGGTCTTGTTCAATGACGGAGGGATGTTTCATCCCGTCAAATAATTGACTGTTCGATAAAGACGACGCCCTGTTTCAGGGCGTCATATCAAAATATGTTATAATAAGGGGTCTCCATTTTGGAGACCCCTATGGCTATACAACGGCGAACGTTTTGTTCACCGTTACTCAAACATTTGAATGCTCAATCAATACAAAACTTATTTGTATCAGGACATAGAAAAACTATTCAAACTCAAACCGATGGCTCCCTGTTTCGGGGAGTCATGTTTTGTAATATCAGATACAAAACGGTACTCCCTGTTACAGGGAATACCTCTGACATCAGATAATGAAACATGACCCCATGGTACATATTGAAAAGGGGGCGCCGTTCTGTCGCCCCTTGCAAGGATTAACGTTTCGTCAAATCTCAAAAAAATATTTTTTAAAGTTGCACATTTTCTATTGACAAAAACAAAAAAGCTGATATAATAAATGCATACATCAACGCGAACGATATGAGTGTTAGGAGATAGTTGTGTCGAACAAGAATTTCTTTATGGTGCCGAACAGGATATTTGATATGAAGTTGAAGCCGAGAGAGCTTGCTGTGTACTGCTGCCTGCTCCGCCACTGTGATGAAAGTATGACATGCTACCTGTCACGCAGTCTTATCGTAGCGGAGCGTTGCATAGACCGAAAGACAGTTGACCTTGCCTTGAAAAATCTGAGTGCAGCAGGTCTTGTGTCATGCGAGCATCGTCACAGACAGGACGGTTCAGCAACAAGCAATCTGTATCATGTCGCAAATCTGCTTGAACCTAACTCTGTGTAAAAAATTCACTGCGGCGGTGTAAATTCTCTGTACCAAGAACAAGACCCAGCTAACCAGACACAGAGAAGATATTATTTATAAGCAGAAGAAAGAAGATATACCCTGACAATTTTTTCTTACAAGATATATCTGATGTCGCTGTTCAATCAAAAACTCTTTTTCTCTTCGTGATAAAAAAGTTGCCGTCACTTCTTAACGGTTCGAAACGACGAAAATAACGGCGGTTTCTGCGAGATATATCCATATATCGGGAAAGTACACCACCAACCACATAAAAGCGAAATTTGAGCCGTTTTGGCGGTATTTGAGCGAGATAAACAACTGCTTGCAGCAAAACATCTGCAATACATTTTCACAGGTAAAAAAAGCAGTATTTTCCGCCCCTTTTTTAAAATAGCAAGCATCGTGTCCGGCTGTCCGCCGACCACAGCTTGTCGGGAGAACCCGAACCCCTTTTGGCTCAATTTCAGCCGAAAAAGCAGATATTATTTTGATGCAGGTTAAAGTCCGGGCGCCTTTTCGCCGCCCGAACGGATTACAACGGCGTGCAAAGCCCACCGTTAAGCCATAAATTGGGGTTCTGAAAAAGGGGTCCAAAAATGAAAATCTGAAAAAATCGGGCGCCTTTTCGGTAAAAATATGCAACAAACGGCTCTGTTGAGCCAAAAAATCAGGCGCCCACACTTACAATTTGCCATAATTCCTCCCAAATTCTTTGTCCATTCCGATAATGGATTTCCTGCTCGAAAAGTGATATTGTATATTAGGCAACACCGCACAAAGACCGCCTTACGGCTTTGTGTACGCTTTGCTTGCATCTTTTCCGTCATCTTGCACAAATTTCGTTTGACAGGCGTCAGCCTGCCTGCACTCAATTTGCACAATCTGACGAAAAATCTGACTTCGCAATCCGCACACAATCTTTGTGCGGTATTGCCATAAAAATCAGAAAGGCGGTGAGTGCATAATATACCAGCAGGAATCCAAAACTGATTAAAAAGGAGGACAGCCTATTGAGATTTATTGTCAGGAAGGATAAGCGCATAGCTGAGCTATGGCTTACAAACGGGGAGCAAAGCTGCGAAGGGATAAGCGATTTTATAAGCGAAAAATCCGCCGAGCTTGGCGCAAAGAATTACAGACTTGCGGTATTCCGTTCAGGAAACCGGAACCTCTACGACTGCACCGAGGGACTTCTTCACAGCAACTTCTGAAAGGGCGCAAGGCGCCCGTACATAAAGCCTGACATAAATTTCCTGTTGAACAGGGGCAACAATTTATGTTACAATAACCTTAAAAAGGAGGGACGCTATGGACACAACCTTAAAAATTGCAGGCTACTGCCGTATCTCGGTTGACGAGGAGCAGGACAGGGACAACACCTCAATCGAAAACCAGAAGGCAATCATTCTCGATTACGCAAAGCGAAAATTCCCCGAAAGCTCCGTCGATTTCTACGAGGACCGCGACCGTTCGGGCTATACCTTTGAACAGCGTGAGGGCTATCAGCAGCTCCGCCGCAGGATGATGAATCTCGAATACGACATACTTATCGTAAAGGACTTCTCCCGATTTTCAAGACTTAACAGCAAGGGTCTTGTGGAGCTGGAGGATTTGCGTGACAGGGGTATGCGGATTATCTCGGTTGGCGACAGCATCGACTACCCGACCTACGACGACTGGACGGCAATTCAGTTCCGCTTTCTCATAAATGAAATGCCCGTAACCGGCACCTCGAAAAAGGTAAAATCGGTTATTAAGCGAAGGCAGGAGGAGGGTAAATGGATTTGCTCCGCGCCCTACGGCTACCTTATGGTGAACAATAAAAAGGCTCCCATAATCGTTGACGAGCCTGCCGCCGAGATAGTACGGGAGATTTTTAAGCGCTATCTTGAAGGCTGGGGTTACAAGAAAATTGCCAACTACCTTACCGAAAATAACTTCCCCACGCCCCGAATGGCTGAAAAAATGCGTAAGGAGCAAAGCGGCGAGGAGTGCCGTCTTAATGCAAAACGGGAGTGGAGTATCATAACCGTAAGCGAAATTTTGCAGAACGATTTCTATATCGGAACGCTTCGTCAGGGCAAATACAAGCGCCAGCGTATCAACGGCAAGGAGATAAAGCAAAGCGAGATTGAGCATATTGGTCTTTGAAAATAACCACAAGCCTATCGTCAATTACATATTGCACCCTTTTCACGGCTGAAACCCCGTCCCAAAATTTCCAATCAAAAATTTACAGCAAAAGTATAAACCAAATCTTTCGGCA
>JBJERM010000225.1:0-3838 GCA_051882315.1 Ruminiclostridium sp. | reverse complement strand
AAGGAAGGCATCAACGCTGCTATGAAGGCTGCTGCTTCCGAGTCCTTCGGCTACAACGAGGATCAGATCGTTTCTTCCGACGTTATCGGTATGAGATACGGCTCCCTCTTTGACGCTACACAGACAATGGTTGCAAAGATTGCTGACGACCTTTACGAAGTACAGGTTGTTTCCTGGTACGACAACGAGAACTCTTACACATCCCAGATGGTAAGAACAATCAAGTACTTCGCAGAACTCAAGTAATTCCTGCTGATAAGATACTACAAAACTCCCCGCAGATTTCTGCGGGGAGTTTTTGCTGTGTGTGGAGGGGGAGAGCTGCGCCGCCGCTTTAGCGGCGGCGCAAATTTGGCGGCGCCCTGAAGTGCGCCGCCCGCATGCTTCCCCCGTAAGCCTTTCTCTCCCGGAATTTGACTTCCCCCGTCCCATGTGCTATACTGATAAAAAAGGAAAGGAGCCCGCAAGCCATGACCGGAAAAATTCTCATAGTCGAGGACGACAAGGAAATCAGCAGACTTCTCTGCGAATTTCTCGGGGAAAAGGGATACGAAACCACAGCCTGCCGTGAGGGAAAATCAGCCTCCGATACTATGAAAAAGGGCGGCTTTGACATAATTCTCATGGATTTGATGCTGCCATATAAAAGCGGTGAGGAGCTTATAAAGGAGCTTCGCAGCTATTCCGACACCCCGGTAATCGTCCTTTCCGCCAAGTCAATGCTTGAAACAAGGCTGGAAGCTCTGCGCCTCGGCGCCGACGACTACATATTGAAGCCTTTCGATTTGAACGAGGTGCTTGTGAGAATAGAGGTGGTGCTCCGCCGAAGTAAGAGGGGAGAGCATGAAAAGCCCGAAGTCCTGTCCTGCGGTGAACTTAAGGTGCTGCCCGAGGAGAACTGCGCCGAATACGGCGGGAAACCAATCCCTCTGACAGCCAAGGAGCTGCAATTGCTGACCCTGTTCTTAAAATACCCCGCAAAGGTCTTCACAAAAGCCAACCTTTACGAGTCGGTGTGGAACGACATCTACTACTACGAGGACAACACCATAAACGTCCACGTCAGCAACCTGCGCGCCAAGCTTAAAAAAGCCTCGGGAAAGGACTTTATTGAAACCGTCTGGGGCATCGGCTACCGATTAAAGGAGGAAAAGAATTGATTTTTCTTTTTGTGGCAGTATTTCTCCTGCTCGCTCTATGTGCCTTTCTCGGCTTTAAGCTTCTGCTGATTAAGCGGTCAATGCGGGATATAAAATCCCAGCTTTCCCGCACAAGAGAAACGGGCTATAATAAGCAGCTCACGCTTCCCCTTGCCGATAAGACCCTTTCAGCTATGGCGGCGGAGATAAACGAGAATCTCAGCTTTCAGAGCGGTCTTAAGCTGCGTTTTGAGCAGGCTGAGCGCAGCGTCAGGGAGTCGGTTTCGGACATCGCCCACGACCTTAGAACTCCGCTGACCGTAATAAAGGGCAATCTGCAAATGCTTGAAAACAGCCCCTATCTTTCGGATAAGGACAAAGCATATATTGCCGTCTGCAAGGAGAAATCCGACCTTTTACGTTCTATGGCAGACGACTTTTTCGAGCTTTCCTTGCTTGAAAGCGACAGCACACCTCCTGCTCTTAAAAAAGTAAACATAATAAACCTGCTTATGGAGTTTCTTGCGGAGAACGAGGCTGTAATTACCGCAAATAGCCTTACCCCCGAGATTAAATTTCCCGAAAAAACGGTATTCATTTACGCCGATGAAGCCCTGCTGCTGCGTATGCTTTCAAATCTGCTGAATAATGTGCTGAAATATGCAAGGGACAGCTTCGGCATAGAGGTTAATACAGATGAAGACCGACTTGATATTCTGTTTTCAAATAATATCGGCAGTGAAGCCGATTTCGACCCTGAACGTCTTTTCGACAGAACCTATCGGGGCGACAAGGCACGAGGCGGACAGGGCGCAGGTCTCGGGCTTTATATAGTAAAGCTTCTCTGCGAAAAACAGGGCGGCAAGGCGACAGCCTTTATTTGCGAAAACCGTCTTTTTATAAAAATGAGCTTTAATGCAGCATAGCTTCTTTGTCCGGACAGAAATTCTTTCCGGACAAATTTTATAAATTTAAGAAATTCTTTAATATTTCCCTTTATAATCAAAATCAGAAAATAACGAGAGGCAGGTTTGCGTATGTCCGAAATCATTATCGACGTGAAAAATCTTGAAAAGCAGTATATGAAGCAAAAAGCCGTAAAGAACGCTTCCTTTTCCATAACCGAGGGAATGATTTGCGGTCTTATCGGTCCTAACGGCGCAGGAAAAACCACAATTATGAAAATGCTGGGCGGTCTTGTTATACCTACCGGCGGCAGTATCTCAATCTACGGCGGCAGCTCAGAAAAGGAGCTTGCGACGGCAAGAAGCCGAATGAGCTTTATGATAGAAACCCCTTACGCAAAGGAAAACCTGACCGCCCGAGAAAACCTTGAAAAGCAGCGTATTCAAAAGGGAATACCCGATAAAAAGCAGATTGACAGGGTTTTAGAGCTTGTTGGACTTGAAAATACGGGTAAAAAGCCTGTAAAGGCATTTTCTCTCGGTATGCGGCAAAGACTTGGTCTTGCAAATGCGCTTATGTCAAAGCCTGAAATAATGGTGCTTGACGAGCCGATAAACGGACTTGACCCGCAAGGGATAGTTGAAATAAGAGAGCTTCTCTTAAAGCTTAACAGGGAGGAGCATATCACAATTCTTATTTCCTCCCATATTTTAAGCGAGCTGTCCCTGCTCTGCACCGACTATATCTTTATCAACAAGGGCGAAATTTTGCAGACGGTTTCCGCCTCCGAGCTTAAGAATATCTGCCGTGAGTATTACCATATCGGCACCGACAACAACTCCCTTGCGGCGGCGGTTCTTTCCGAAAAGCTGGGGCTTACCCGCTTTGAGGTTGAAAGGGACGGAAGTATCCGTCTTTACGAGGGGCTTGAAAATATCCGTGAAATATCAAAAGCCCTCTTTGAAAACGGCGTTGTTCCTCTTACTCTCGGCATAAACGAGGCTAATCTTGAACAGTATTACCTCAATATGGTTGGCGAAGAGGCATTGAAAGGGGCAGAGTGATATGTACAATCTCATTAAAGCCCTTAATTATCAGACAAGACGGGATAATTTCCTTGTTTATTCCATTCTTGCAGGCTTTTTCTCTTGCATACTGACGATAATAGTGTATTCTGAGCACAGCGATTTATCAAAGCTTTGCGGAGGAGAAGCGGTGTCTGTATTCGGTTCCGCCTGCACCGGTGTGATTTTCTTCCTGCTTATCCTAACCGCAAGAATATGCGGCTGGGATTACGGGGATAAGACTATGAACTACGAGCTTCTTTCGGGGCATAGCAGAAGGGATGTTTTCTGGAGCAGGTCGGTTGTAAGCCTTGCCTGGTGCATACCCATAGGCTTTCTTATTATAGCTGTCCCAACAGCTGTCCTTGCGGCAATTAACGGCTGGGGAGATAATATGGACTTCGGCGGGGCAGCGCTTCGGTTTCTTCTTATGATTTTTCCCCTGTTTCGGGTAACCTGCGAGTTTATACTGCTGACCTTTCTTTTAAAAAACTGCTATTTATCCATGGTTCTCGGTTTTATACTTACCGAAATGACCCAGATTGCGGTTATGTTAATAGACGAGCTTAGCAGCATGAATATTACATACCAGCTTGCGTTTTCAAATATAACGGCGCTCTTTGAGTTCAACGAAACAATGGGATATGTAAACGGCAAGGACATTATGGTTTATCAGACGGGGCTGGAAACAGAGTTCATTCTTGGAACGGTGCTGTTTTCCCTTGGGAT
>JBJERM010000224.1:0-3841 GCA_051882315.1 Ruminiclostridium sp. | reverse complement strand
AGCCTAGCCGTTATGCGGTTTCCTAGCATCTGACGATTTCTCGGCAGCCTGAAATCTTATAATTGCTAAAACAGCTTAATTTAGGTTATTAATCTGAAAAAATTAAGTATTTTTGTCTGATTTTAACAAAAACGGTTTTGTTAAATCATATTTATGGCAATTGACATTATAACCTATAAATGATATAATTAAATTTATAAGGTTAATGCTTTATTTAAGGAGGTACATATTACAAAATGAGAAATTCAAAAAGAATTATTGCTTCGGCGCTTGCTGTTGCGTCGCTTGTCTCGGTTGCTTCCTGTGGAGGCGGCGGAAGAACCGCACAGGACGGCACAGCTGCTGCAACCACAACAACTCCTGCAACAACCCCCGAAACCTACGATACAGATAAGGGCGTACAGGACGCAGTTGCTAACGTTGAAATTGATAAGAGCGAAATAAACGTTACAAAGAAGCTTAAGTGGTTGGCTTGGTATCCGATTGACGAAACCACTGCCGAGGCTGAGCTTTTCAAGGCAAACTACGGTATTCCCGAGGAGGGAGACCAGTCCTACGGCGATTATGCAGACTGCATAACCGTTTATCAGAATGTAGCCTATGGCGAGCGTTACGATAAGCTTGGACAGCTTGTATCCGCAGGCGACTCCCCCGATATTTTCCCCTTTGAAGTCGGATATTTCCCTCTTTCCGCATACAGAGGAATGTTCCAGAGCATTGATGGAATAATTGATACATACTCCGAAGAATGGGCTGACACAAGAGAGGTTATGGATCAGTTTATGTGGGACGGCAAGAACTACTGCGCAATTACGGCAGTTAACCCCGCTTACCTTTTCTGGTACAGAAGAAGCGTGGTTCAGGACGCAGGTCTTGACGATCCTTACGAGCTTTACAAGTCAGGCGAATGGACATGGGACGCATTCCTTGATATGGCTGACAAGTTCCAGAAAACAGGCGACGCAAAGTATGTCTGCGACGGCTGGTACGTTTCACGCTCTCTCCTCTGCACAACAGGCGTTCCGCTTGTAGGAATTGTGGATGGAAAGCTTCAGAGCAATCTTAACGACGCAAACGTTGAAAGAGCTATGGACTTTATTTCAAAGCTTGCACAGCAGAACTACCGCTATCCTCTTGAGGAAAACAACTGGTCTGTAAACGAAAAGGCATGGGCTAACGGCGATATCCTGTTCTTTGTTGACGGTACATGGTTCTATGAGGGCAACGGTCAGAAGTATATGAGAAGATACGAGTGGGGCGAAGATGACATATTTATGGTTCCTGCTCCCCGCGACCCTGCTTCCGACGCTTATTACCAGGAAATGAAGGTTGACCCGATAATGTTCGTTGCAGGCTCCACGAACGTTGACGGCTTCAAGGCTTGGACAAACTGCGTTCTTGCTGCTGTAAAGGATCCTGATGCAAACGCTGCTCAGAGAGAAAAGAACAAGCGCGACAAGTACTGGACAGACGAGCAACTTGACTATATCGACGAGCTGAAGGGCAACGTTCTCACCGCTGTATTCGACTTCAGAAACGGTATAAGCACCTCCTGCGCAGATACAACCTCCGGTAACGCACCTACCGACATTCTTATTGTAAATCCTTACAGAACAACCGACGAAAGCTATACACAGCTTCGTGCACAGTACGAGGGCGAAATCAACGCAGCTATCGAAGAGCTTAACTCTACGGTATCTTAAGCCTTTTTGGGTGCAGGTACTGCAAAAGGCATAACAAAGCCGCTTCCGACACGTTCGGAAGCGGCTTTTTCTGTCCGGCAGCAAGCGCCCTATCTATCCTCATTAATAAACCTTTTCATTACAGGCGCGTTACAAATTATCACAGCGCCGATTATCGTAAACACAAGCTCGGGCAGCATATATGAGCCGTTGTAAAGCAGGCTGTACAGCCAGGAATTGTCCGTAAAGAAGCCGTTCCATAGCTCGCCGTAGGAGTTCCAGATAAGAACGCCGCTCAGAACATGAAACCCGGTACGCAAAAGCAAGGCAAGGGAAATTCCCGCAATCCGACCCGCAGTACCCCTGCGGCGGAAAAGCCCCGCAGTTCCAAGAACGGTATATGCCCCGATATAGTCAAGCAAAATGCAGAAAATTAGCGCCAATGGAGTAAGACCCCATGCCAAAAGTCCCTTTGAAATACCTATTGCCAGCTGCACAAGAGAGTAAGCAAAGGAAATCCACAAGCCGTATTTAACCCCGCAGCGGATGCTGAAAAGGGCGATAGGAAGCATAGACAGCAGGGTTATTTCGCCGCCCCATGGCAGCTCGAATATTTTAATAAAGCTCAGTACGGTGGCAAGCGCAATCGTAATTGCACCATCCGTAAGAGCGTACAGCTTTTTGTTTTTCACGAAAAAATCCTTTTCTTTTTATACTATTTCCTAATCAGCCTATAGACAGAGTCTATAGGCTGATTCCGCCGCAAAGCGGCGGAGCGGCAAAGCCGCAGGAAATAAGTCAAATACTAATTCCGTCAAAACGCAGTTTTGACTGCCGCCTAAAGGCGGCTCTCCTTATAGACATTGTCTATAAGGAGAATAGGAATTAGTATTATTATTCCTGTAAGAGCGGCAGATACCCGCCCTCAGAAAAATGTTACATTAAAAGTCCGCAGACAACCGCCTGCGGACTTAATCTGTTATTTATCCCATTATCATCTTATCAAAATCATCTGCTGGTACAGGTCTTGAATAAAGGAAGCCCTGGGCTGCATCGCAGCCGCACTGCGAAAGGAAGTGAGCCTGCTCGTTGGTTTCAACGCCCTCGGCGATAATGTCAAGACCTATATCGTGGGACATTGAAATTGTGTGGGAGATAATCTTCCTGCCCCTATCGGATTCCATAAACTCGGAGAAAAAGCCACGGTCGATTTTAAGCACGTCAAACTGGGTGGTTTTCAGCATATTCAGCGAGGAATATCCCGAACCGAAATCGTCCATAAGCATTGTAAAGCCGTTTTTCTTGAATTCGGAAACCACGTCCCTTACGCCCTCGCTGTCAAGTGATTCGGTAATCTCCAGCTCCAGCAGATTGCGGGGAATATTGTACTTTTCGGTAAGACCGGAAATAATGTCCACAACGTTGGCATTGGAGAGATATTCCCGTGAAACATTGACGGAAATCGGAACGGGCTTATAGCCGCCGTCAAGCCATTTTCTGATACGCCTGCAGGCGCTTTCCCAGATAATTTTATCCAGCTTTATGATAAAGCCGTTCTGCTCAAAAACAGGGATAAACTCGGCGGGGGAAATCATGCCCTTTTTCGGGTGAATCCACCTTGCAAGCGCCTCCGCACCGATAATTCTGCCTGTGGAAATGCTGTATTTTGGCTGAAGGTACATTACAAACTCATTGTTTGCAATTGCGCTGTGCATATCCTCTTCAATAGTCTGCTTCTTGTGCAGGGTATTTATCATATCGTTGTTGTAAAAAGCAACATTGTTAAGAGCGCTGCCCTTGACCGACTGGCGGGCAAGAGCCGCATTATCGCCGTATTTCCGTGGTCTGGCAACCTTATCGGTAACGATACATATTCCGAAAATAAAGCGATACTCCATTCCCTTATAGCAGCTCAGTCTGCTTTCAATCAGGTGAATAAAGTCAAGAAGCTCGCTTTTCTCATCGAACAGGGTAACCACCATATAAACGTCGGCTGTAAGCCGGCAGTGTGGCTGATTTTCGTTACAGATTATATCAAGGGAGTTTGTAAAGAAAGCTAAAAGCTCATCGCCCACAGCAGAGCCGTAGGTGTCGTTTATAAGCTTGAAGCGCTCGACGTCGAACTGGATAAAGGCAATTTTCTTGTCTCCGCTTATCTT
>JBJERM010000223.1:0-3844 GCA_051882315.1 Ruminiclostridium sp. | reverse complement strand
AAGGGGCAAGAAGCTGCGGGACGAAATCTGCCGCAGACTTAAGCTTACTTCTCTTGAATTTCAGTCCTTGGAGGGCACAAGAAGAGCTGTCGGACTTCCCGACTGCAAGCTTTGCACCTACTGCTGGAACGGAAAGGAATGATTTTCTTGGACAAGGTCTTACACGAGGAATGCGGCGTTTTCGGCGTATTCGCAAACAAAAAGTCAAACGTTGCCGCAACCGCTTATTACGGGCTTTTTGCATTGCAGCACAGAGGTCAGGAAAGCTGCGGAATTGTGGTCAATGACGACGGGGTTTTCAACTCCTACAAAGACGTAGGACTTGTCAACGACGTTTTTACCCCCGAAATACTTGGGGGCTTAGGCTTCGGAAATATGGCGGTGGGTCATGTCAGATACGGCACCACAGGCGCAAACGCAAGGCTTAACGCACAGCCCATTCTTGTGAACCATTTCAAGGGCAGAATGGCGCTGGCGCATAACGGAAACCTTGTGAACACCTACGAGCTGCGGCACGAATTAGAGCTCACGGGCTCTATCTTCCACACCACCAGCGACACCGAGGTTATCTCCTATCTTATAACAAAGGAGCGGCTTGGCGCACCCTCAATCGAGGAAGCGGTAAACCGTGCTATGAATAAAATCAAGGGCGCTTACTCACTTGTAATTATGTCCCCCGCTAAGCTTATTGCCGCAAGAGACGAAAACGGCTTCCGTCCCCTTTGCTACGGCGTTACCGAGGACGGAACCTATATCGTGGCTTCGGAAAGCTGCGCTCTGGACGCAGTAAGTGCTAAGTTCGTAAGGGATATTGAACCGGGCGAAATCGTTATTTTCGATGAAAACGGTATACGCTCAATTACGGACCACTGCAATAAAAAGCCGAAAACCCTCTGCGTTTTCGAGTATATCTACTTTGCCCGCCCCGACTCGGTTATCGACGGTGCTTCGGTGCATGAGGCAAGACTAAGGGCAGGAGCTTTTCTCGCCCTTGAACACCCTGTACAGGCGGACATCGTAATCGGTGTTCCCGATTCGGGACTTGACGCAGCAATCGGCTATTCGAGGCAGTCGGGAATACCCTACGGTATCGGCTTTATCAAGAACAAATATATCGGAAGAACCTTTATTTCTCCCGGTCAGTCCGCCCGTGAGGACAAGGTAAGAATAAAGCTTAACGCAGTTTCAAGCGTTGTTAAAGGCAAGCGGGTTGTACTTATAGACGACTCCATTGTAAGGGGCACAACAAGCGGCAGGATTGTAAAGCTGCTGAGAGAGGCGGGAGCCTCCGAGGTTCACATGCGTGTTTCTGCGCCTCCCTTCCTTAATCCCTGCTACTACGGCACGGATATAGATTCAAGGGAAAACCTTATCGCCTGCCACCATACGGTTGAGGAGATAAGCGAAATAATCGGCGCAGACTCTTTAGGCTACCTCAGCGTTGATAACGCAAAAAAGCTTGCAGTGCATTGTAACGGAAGCTGCGGCGAGGGCTACTGCACCGCCTGCTTCAACGGCGAATACCCTACCGAGATACCCTCGGAAATGCACAAGGACAAATTTGAACAGAAAATAAGCGAAAATAAAAAAGGAAGCTCTGAGTAAATCGGAAATTCCATAACCCGTTAATGAAAGGTTGGTTACATTATGAAAAACAGTCATTCCGAAAGCTACAAGGCAGCAGGCGTTGACGTTACCGCAGGCTACGAGTCGGTAAAGCTTATGAAAAAGCACGTCGAGCGCACCAATATCCCCGGAGTTCTTGACGGAATAGGCGGCTTCGGCGGTCTTTTCCAGCTTGATACCGCAGGAATTGAAAACCCCGTTCTGGTTTCCGGAACAGACGGCGTAGGAACAAAGATTAAGCTTGCGTTCCTGCTGGACAAGCACGACACTATCGGTATCGACGCAGTTGCTATGTGCGTAAACGACATTATCTGCTGCGGAGCAAAGCCGCTTATTTTCCTTGATTATATCGCCTGCGGCAAGAACAACCCCGAAAAGATTGCTGATATTGTTAAGGGTGTTGCAGAGGGCTGCGTTCAGGCGGGCTGCGCTCTTATCGGCGGCGAAACCGCAGAACATCCCGGTCTTATGCCCGAGGACGAATACGACGTTGCAGGCTTCAGCACCGGCGTTGTTGACAAGAGCAAGATTATCGACAACAACACAGTAGCAGAGGGGGACGCAATTATCGGACTTGCCTCCACAGGCGTTCACTCCAACGGCTTCTCCCTTGTAAGAAAGGTGTTCAATATCAACAGCAAGGAAGTGCTTGACGAGGTTCTTCCCGACGGAAAGACCTTAGGCGAAACCCTCCTTACTCCTACACAGATTTACGTTAAGCCCGTGCTTGAGCTTATAAAGCAGGTACAGGTTAAGGCAATCAGCCATATCACAGGCGGCGGCTTCTACGAGAATATACCGCGGTCTATCCCCGAGGGCTATACTGCCGCTATAAAGAAGGACAGCTATCCTGTTCCCTATATCTTTAAGTTATTGCAGGAGCGTGGCGGTATTGACGAGCACGATATGTACAACACCTTTAATATGGGTATCGGTATGTCGATTGTAGTTCCCGCTGCTGACGCCGAAAAGTCCGTAAAGCTTATGGAAGGCTTCGGCATCAAGGCTTGGGTTATCGGAGAAATCAGAAAATCCGATGATGCAATTGTTATCGAATAATCCGAAAAGGACAGAAATATGAAGAATATTGCAGTTCTCGTTTCCGGCGGCGGAACGAATTTACAGGCGCTTATTGACGCCCAAAAGCGGGGCGAGCTTGGCTACGGAAAAATAACCTGCGTTATTTCCTCAAAGGAGGGGGCTTACGCCCTTGAACGGGCTAAGAATAACGGTATCAAGGCGCTTACACTTATCCGCAAGGACTACCCGGATATTGCCGCTTACAGCAAGGCTATGACAGAGCTTTTGCAGGCGGAAAAGGCTGACCTTGTGGTGTATGCGGGCTTTATGACTATCCTTGACGAGCAGGTCTGCCGTGCATTCCCTAATAAAATGATAAACGTACACCCTGCCCTTATCCCCTCCTTCTGCGGAAAGGGATTTTACGGGCTTCATGTTCACGAGGCTGCCCTTGCAAAGGGCGTTAAGCTTACGGGAGCAACCGTGCATTTTGTAACAGAAGAATGTGACGGAGGTCCGATAATAATTCAAAAGGCAGTAGAGGTTAAAAACGGCGACACCCCCGAAATACTCCAGAAGCGTGTTATGGAGGAGGCGGAATGGAAAATTCTGCCTAAGGCGGTACAGCTTTTCTGCGACGGAAAGATTACCGTTGAAAACGGACATACGATTATAAACGACTAAGACAGAAAGGACACAGAGCTATGGAAATCAACTCTATCGAAAAGGAACTGAAAAGCCTCGAATACCACGGCAGAGGCATTATGCTGGGAAAATCCCCCGACGGTAAAAAGGCAGTTATCGCTTACTTTATTATGGGCAGAAGCGAGAACAGCCGCAACCGTGTATTTGTCGAAGACGGCGAGGGAATCAGAACACAGGCTTTCGACCCCTCAAAAATGGTTGACCCACACCTTATCATTTATGCTCCCGTAAGAGTTTTAGGCAACAAGACAATTGTTACCAACGGCGATCAGACCGACACAATCTATGAGCTTATGGACAAGCAGCAGACCTTTGAGCAGGCGCTGCGTACCCGTGAGTTTGAGGACGACTGCCCCAACTACACACCCAGAATTTCGGGCATTATCCACCTTGATAAGGGCTCTATGAACTACGCTATGTCTATTCTCAAAAGCGATGACGGCGACCCCTCCTGCTGCATAAGAAATACCTTCGCATACAGCGCTCCCAAGGC
>JBJERM010000222.1:0-3859 GCA_051882315.1 Ruminiclostridium sp. | reverse complement strand
CCGATCTCGGCACTACGTACAGATATACGCTCAATATAACTACAAGCAAGACTTACTATGCAAAGGCATATCTTGTTTATACAGACAAAAACGGCAATACACAAACTGTTTACGGCGACCTTGTAACAGTCACAGCCTGAAAGGAGAATAAGAATGAAAGAAATCTATGAAGCCCCCGAAATGGAAATTGTTGAGTTTGATACCGAAGATGTTATTACAACAAGTTGCCCCAGTGTTAGCGAAGGCGGCTCGGACATAACTGATGGAGATTCCTGAAAAATAACTCAAAAACAGCAGACAGCCCCGGCTGTCTGCTGTTCCTTTAAGGAGAGAATATGAAAAAGATTGCAAAATACATAACTTCGGTTGTTCTGTCGGCGTGCCTGTTCTGCATGACTGCAATATCCGCCCTTGCCTATGATAAAATCATGACAAGCTATGCCCCTTAATATTGACGAATTGAGCCTATGTATTACTATACACGGGAAATTCTGTAAACCTCTTAAAAGGACACACCACACAAAGCAGCCATAATTCTATATTAAATGGCAAATGGCGACTGTTCGGAATATCCGGCAGCCGCCTTTTGCTTGCATAGATTATAATATACCTTTGGTGGACAATTACTACGAATTGTATGCGTTATATATACTTTTATTATTGAGCAGGAGGTTGATTACGCACCGCATCAATAAAGATAGCAGTAAGACCGATATATGCGGCGAGAATCAGCACTATCAAAGACAACAGTACAAGACAAATGATGCGCAGTTTTGTTTTTTTGCGCAAAAACTTAAAGATCAGCACAATACCTGCCACAGCCAATGCCAGCAGAATAACAGCAGTTTCCAGCGTCATACGTTTACCTCCTTCATGTGCAGCGTGTAGATAAAATCGGTGAACCGGCGCAGCTCTCCCGAAATATTGTACGCCTCCTGCGGATTATCCGCTCTTGCACAGAAGCGCTTGATGAACTGCTTGTTTTTCATTTTAACATTACTTTTAATATCCATCATTTCCTTTCTCAACTTCGTCCCCGAATCGGAGCAGTATCATCAGCCCCTCGGAACATCATTGAACCCGCCGCGGTAGGTCAGGACTTTTCCGGTATCAACGAGGTTGTTGTTTTCATCAAAGAAAACTCTGCCGCCGCCGGAGGAGCCATCGTCGTTTATCAGATAGGCAGCGTCCTCCACATATTGTATCTGTCCTTCTGCGAGCAGAGTAACGCCATCCTCCTCATAGACGCTCCATTCTTCGCCGTTTATCTCAAGAATTGTTCCGTCGGGGTACTCCCAGAAGCCCTGATAAGCCGCCTGCGTGTCCAGCAGGTAGACCGATCCGGCTTCGTTCACGAGATGGAACTGGGTGTCCGAATCAAAGTAGAAGCCGACTATTAGCTCACCCTCCGCAGTATACATATCATACCTAAGGCAGCCGTTGTTTAATTCATCACCACATTCAAGATAGCCGGCAGCTTCCACCGACCCGCTGGCATAATACATGGTAAACCCGCCTAAGCCGTCCATCTCTATGCTGGCGGTGTCTGCCGTACCGTCCAATCTCCACAGCCCCTTGGTGCATGCATAAGGGTTTTCTTCATCGCCCCGCACATCGGAATGGGCGATGTAGAATTCCGAACCCATATAGGGAATATCCGAGGGGAACTCGTTTACAGGATACAGCTCCTCAAAGGTCAGATCCTTGCCGCCGTCCATGGTGTAATAGATATTCTCGGTATTAAGGTTCTCGGTCAGTGTGCGCCAAAGGCTATCCATCATGAACCAGTTCAGAGAATCACAGTCGAAGAAAAAGAATTCCTCCTTTTGCTCCCGGTCATCAAGTCCTGAGATCAGCGTAGAATTTGCAGCCCAGTCAACGATCCAGCCGTCATCGGTTTTGCTTGCTGTAATGTTAAAATCCAGTCCGGTGAGCTTGCTGAGTTCCTGTGCCAGCTCCTCGGCGCCTTTCTTTGCCCCAGTATATTCAATTGGGTATTCTTTAACGTTGTCGGCATGGAAAACGGCATAGATGATATCGGTTTTGGTACTCTCTGCTTCGCTCGGCAGCGTTGATTCCTCCGATTGGCAGACAAACTTCAGTTCCTGCGCATCCCAAAGCCATTCTACTGTCAGTTCGCTGCCGCTGTTATCAAACTTCATGGTAACGTCGCTGTTACCGTCGCCGTTCAAATCGGCGAAGTCAATGCTCTGAAACATTTCCCATGGGTCACCTTCAAGGGTAATTGGGTAGTCCACAGAGTCAAACAACACCTGCTCCTCCGTATCGTAATAGAAGGTGGCTTCTGCTGCATGGACGCACACCAGCACTTTGGTGTCCTTTCCGCTTCGGGTGATGGTGCCGCCGTCACGCACGATGCCTGTCACACGCCAATCGTCTCCGACAACGTCGGGGTAATCATTATCGCCGTTGTTAGCGCTGCAAGCTGACAAGCCCATGCAGACAGCCACTGCCGCCGAAATCCCAAAAGCTTTTTTCAAAATACTCATAACTATTTCTCCTTTTAATATGCCTCTGATATTCCACCGCATTAACGCGGAATTTCATCGGTTTTCATCGTCCCAGTTGCTGCCGCCGTCGCCCTGCCATTGACCGCCTCGTCCGTCAAGGTAGTTGTAGCTACCGGAGGTGGAGATATTGATGCGGTCTACTTCCGACATTCTGGCAATGCCGCCGTCTATGGCACCGCCGCGTATGCTGTAGATGTAGACTTCGCCCTCGTCAGCGTCATACTTGAGATAACCCTCGTCTATTTTTTCGCCGTCGGAATAGAGCTCCCAGTTGCCCTTTGAGTCGAACTGTAAGTATTGACCGGGGTACAGGTTGTTTTCATCGCTGAGCCAAAGACCCTCGTACAAACTGAAATCACTTTCTATTGCAGAACGGTCCTCGCCGTCCCAGTTACTGCCGCTGCCGCCTTCCCATTCACCGTTCCGTCCGTCGAGGTAATTGAAGTAGCCGCAGGTGGAGATATAAAGTCTGTCGTCGCCGTCCATGCTGAGATAGCCGCCGTCTATAGCGCCACCCAGATTGCTGTAGGCATAAATCTTAACCTCTTCATCATTATACTGAAGATAACCGTTATCTGTATCCTCGCCGTCTTTAGTGAGTGTCCAGTTGCCGTGTGCATCAAGCTGTAAGTATGTGTCAGGGTACAGATTATCCTCGGTGCTGAACCAGAGACCCTCGAATACGCTGAAATCAACGAAGCCATTACCGCTCCAGCTGTTTCCGTAGTCGCTCTGCCACTCGCCGTTTCTTCCGTCAAGATAGTTGAAGTCGCCGCAGGTGGTGATATTCATGAAGTCGCCGTTAATAGTGATATAGCCGCCGTCTATAGCGCCGCCCACTTCGCTGGTGACATGGGTGGTAATATTTCCATCGCTTTCTTCATACCAGATATAACCCTCATCTATCGTATCACCATCTTTAGTGAGCTGCCAGCTGCCCTGTTTTGTAAACAGTATGTATGTGTCAGGGTACAGGTTGTTTTCATCGCTGAGCCAGAGACCTTCGTACATACTGTAATCATAATATACTGCGTCCTCGGGGGGCTCAGCATCAGGGGTATTATCCAATAGCCCGTCGGAATTATCAGAGCTGCTGTTGCTGCTGTTGCTGCTGTTCGTTCCCTCCGACGCAACGCCGCAGGCTGTAAGGCTTATGCAGACAGCCGCTGCGAATACAAGTGACAAATATTTGACCCGTTTTTTCATCTTTTTTCTCCTTTCAGATAAATGAAATCAATACTCCTGCTCTGCCATGGATAGTATTTCATCATGGCTCAGTTCCACATTGCCGAAGCGGATAAAAATACCGTTGGTCACGGCACTGTTCC
>JBJERM010000221.1:0-3885 GCA_051882315.1 Ruminiclostridium sp. | reverse complement strand
CGATCTATACCCTAAAAACTATATAACAACGGGATATATCCCAATTTTAACACACAAGGTGTATTTTGTCAACGGTTCTGCTGATTATAAACCCCACCGTTTTAAGATGTAGCTTCTAATTCAGCCCTTACTTGTTCTCTCCATCTTTCCGGAACTAAATTAATAGAAAACCCATTTTCCTTTATTGCTCTTACATATATTTTAACCATATTCTCTCCTTACCCGATAAGTCCAGCAAGTTCAATTAGTGCCGCTTGTTGCTCTGCAAGAATTGCCGCCTGTTCTTCCTGTGCAATTTCAAGAGCTGACTTCTGTGCCAGCTTAACCGAAAACTGCGGAAGCTCGTCTGTGTTTTTGAGTGCAAGTTCCATTACAAGAGAATAGTCGCTATACAGATATAGACTTTCAACGCCGCCGTCTGAAATTTCGCTAATTGTTATTTCGGTTATGTTTTCACCACAGAATAATCTTTTAGCTTCCTCAAAGCTCATAGCTGTTTCGGGGGTTCTAATATCGAGGGTACTTCGATAAGCCCCTTGGAATAACTCGTTCCCGCTGTAAACAGCGTAAGTTTTGAGCCTTGTGCCGTCTTTTAGAATTATTGAAGATGTAGCCATTTAATCAGTCCTTTCTTAAGATTTAAGTTCTACCGTCATAGTACCAGTTGCCGGTGTACTAAAAGATGCTTGCACACTTAATGAAAAAGCACACTTATCTGACGGAGTTATTGAGAATGTTCCTGCTCCTTTTTCCACGTCATTTATTTTAAAAGAGAATGTTCCAGTAGATGAACCAGACACAACTACCTTGCAACTTTCTACTGGATAGAATGTACCGCTTGCAGAATATATTCGCACATATCCAGTTCCGGGAGCTTCAAAAGTAGTCCCATAAGTTTCAAGGAAACCTACTACCGCATAAGCAGTATGAGTAGTTGTACTGGTGGTGATATTACTAACAGCACCACCACCGCCTGTAATTGTTACGGTAAACGCTCCCGGTTTCTCATATATAGTGTGGAGTGTTCCGCCGGTGTTTTCATACACTTTTTCAAATTCCTTTAGCGTGCCACCAACGTTTGTGAAAATGCTTGTGTATGACTTTAAAGTACCATTAATATTACTTAGAATTGGCATTAGCTGTTAGCTGTACTGTCCGTACCAACAACCTGACGGACAATTAGAGGTGGTGGCAGCTGCCGTTCCGCTGGCAAGGTTTCGCACTTGCTGAGTGGCTGAATCGGTAGCACCGTTAGCATATAGCGAACCGGTAAGTGTGCCTCCTGACAGAGGTAGTTTGTTATCAAGCCCTGTTCTTGCCGTCTCGTCTTTAAAATTATAACTCAACCCGTTTGGTAAAGTAATTTTTGATATATCAGCCATATATTAAACACCTCAACTTACAGTAATAGTTGCAGCTGTTCCCGTGAATGTAGGCTTGCTTACCGTACCTGCGGGTGTGTAGGAAGCCGAAGCTGTTCCCGCCGTACCTGTGAATGTCGCCTTTAATTCCGTACCCGTTCCCGTGAATGTGGGTGCAGAAGCGGTTGCAGATTTAACAGATGTTGCAACTGTAACTGCCGTGCCTGCACTTGGTAACGTTCCCGCCGAGAATGAACCCGCCGACCAACCGAGTGTTAATGTTTCACCGCTTACAGTTGCGCTCATAGAGGGCAGAGTGCATGAGGGTAAAGTTCCTGCGCTGCCGAAAGGAGTTACAGAAGAGGTATTCAGCGCTACTGATACGGTAGGAGCGGAAACAGAACCCGCAGGTGTATAGTTTGCTGTTCCCGTGCCTGTGCTTATTGCAACAGAACCCGCAGGAGTAAAGCTTGAAGAAATAGTTGCCTTTGTTCCTGTAAATGCAGGCTGGCTTACTGAACCAGCAGGAGTGTACGAACCCGAGGCATTATCCTTGAAAGCAAGTGATTTTAAAGAACCTGTTGAACCAAATTCACGCCACTTGCTTTCTGCCGCAGACCATACAAATTCGCTGTTGCCATAAATTACAACATTACCCGCAGCGGGAGTAACAGAGGTATCGCCGATTGTTATGGGCGTAGTTGCTGCACCATCTGTAATCGCAGTTGTAGTTGTGCCGAGAAATTTTAAAGCTCCGCTTAGCGCTGATATATTCGCTCTTGCAGTTGAGTCCTTTAAGTCGTATGTTGTTCCACTGGGTAAAGTGATTTTTGAAATTTCTGCCATATATAAATCCTTCTTTCTTATTCTGTAGTAAATACGATAGTTTCACTGTCATCAGTACTAAGATGGCAGCTTACTTTATTATTCCACGCAGTACGTTCCTGTTCTGTTATATGCTTAATATTATCTTCAATATGAAACTGGAGTAAGTCTTCTATTGAAGTTGTAATGAATGGATTGTCGATTAAATAAGCACTTCCGTCTCCGATTTTGATGTTAGGAACTGAAACATCCTCAACAGTAGCGTAATCGGAATAAATATAAATATGGGATTTTTCACCAACTAATGTTGTCTGTGAGTTCCAATACTCGGTTGTTCCGTAATGAACAGGAAATGTTGTGTTAAGCTTTTCATTGATTGTATTATTAATGTTTTCATTATAATGTTTTAATGCTTCTAAGGTTATAAGCTTAGCACTATCATTATCAGCCATTTTTACACTCCTTTCATAATGATACAGGGCGGAATATATGTTCCGCCCTACCATTATTTAAAATCTGATTAAGTAGTAGAGAAAAGTGCATCTATGTCTGACTCAGTAGCATAGGATACGTTTTCAAGCGTCTTAACCCTTGTGTCTATAGCGGTGATAGCAGCAGTATTTGTGGCTACAGCGCCATCAGCAAGTGCGTCTGTATACGCCTTAGATGTAGCAACTGCACCTGTATTAACATCATTGATTGCCGCAATAGCGGTTTCATTTGCACCAGACTTTGCTACCGCACTCTTGAACTCGGTGTAATCGACAGATGTAATACCGCCGACAGTCTTAGTGCCGTCCTGCGTAACAAGAGTAATCTTATTATCGGAGCCAACTTCAATACCATCGCCAGAAGTATATACATCTACAAGTTCATTTACAGCAAGGTAAATGTGAGATTCGTTGCCTGTACCCTCTGCGGTATTAACAACAAAATCTATGTATTTATCTCCAACCTTGTAGCCAGCAACGGGAGTATCGGCGGTTTCAACGGTCTTAATACTTGCAGATTTGACAAGGTAATCTTTGGGAATATTAATAGTAGCACCAACATTTACCCCGTCTTTAGTAAGGTTGTAAGAAGCAATATAACCTTCTTCTGCTGTTTCTGCCTTTACAATGCTGTAAACAGCCGCTTCGGGGATTGTTTCAATCTGCTGATCAGTATAAGCCTTGGCAGCCTCAAGATTAGCAGTGTCCTCACTCTGCGCCCAATCTTTTACCTTTCCGTCATAATACTGAAGTATTTCGAGAGATACATTTTTTGTGTTTGCCATAATAATCGTTTCCTTTCTTTTTTATAAAAGTGTTTGTTTTTTATATTCAAGACCGCATAGGGTCAAGAAATCTTACTGAAACATTTTATCAATATCACCAGTAGTCGCCCATTCTTCAGAACTGCCGCCGCCGGCAGTATTTTTTAATAACAGCCATTTGTTCTGATTTCCGTTCAAAATATAACGTTCTGATGTTTCTGTTACAGTCGCAGTGCTGCCCACTACACAAGACTGGATTGTTGATAGATTGTCTTTACCGGCAGAATTGATTGTAGGCAGTTTCGCAATCTCGGCGGTAGTATCACAAACAAAGTGGGTTACACCGGTTGTGTAGTCCTTAGATACTATTCCAATCATAGTTTTCATTCCTTTCTGTTAATTACGGGAACAGCAACGGACTTAACCGCCCGATTATGAAAGATA
>JBJERM010000220.1:0-3888 GCA_051882315.1 Ruminiclostridium sp. | reverse complement strand
CAAACTAAAATTTTGTCGTTTTATGGGCGAGCATATATATTATTATAAATAGGTAGAAAATGAAAAATCAGAAATTGTCTTGAAATTAACAATAATTCCTCAATTCGTACTCCAATCCAGTTAGATTTTTTGTTAAATTCTGTAAATGTCCATAAGCGGAAACCGGGCTGTTTCTCTTCATTCACCGCTATTATCAATAACCGTAAAGCACCGCTTGGAATCGGTGCCGATTGGTTTTATGGAATGGAATTCAGAAACACAGAGCAATCTCACTCTGCAAGGACAACCATTCTTTTTCACAGAATTGACAGCGCTTGCGCGCTGTCGGCTATTTTTCAAAGGCTGTCCCCGACATAGACAGTCTTTAATATCGCAGTCAAATCCTGCGGGAAAGGAGGAAAACTCTATGAACAAACATATATGTCAGAATCAAAAAGCAGGAAAGGAGCTGATTAATATCAATTCAAAAATTGAAGACCTTACCAAGGCTTCCCGTCAGGGCTGTATCACCGATTACGAGGAAATCGAAATGATTTTAAAAGACCTTAACGAAACGCCTATGAGCTGCCTGAATCCGGGTAACTCGAACACATTTATCTACATTCTCGAACGCCTTATGAACAGGTACGAGCTGGACATCAAGCGGCTTGGGGAGGTTAAGTACGCCGAAGCGCTGGAATTTATCCTGTGGATATATTTCAGCAAGTTCTTTATCTATTTAAGCGCCGACTACCGCTATGATTTGCGCTACTGCTATGTGAGCCATCTCAGAAGTATGCTGCTCTTAGCTGAGGACCGCTGTACTGCCCTTCGCCTTTTTCTTGCAGTAACAGTAAAGGGCTACATAACCTACATCGCCGAAAAATCAGGCAAGGATCCGGAAAGCCGTGACGCTCACTTCAAAGACTTCCGCCGCAATGTCAAAAATCATATCGGCTACATAATTACGGATACCACAACTATCAAAGAGTATCTGCGTGCAACCGAGGTATTCCAGAGCAATAGCTGGCTTCCCACAATGCCGATAAAGGATTATGAGGACGGTATCAGAAACTGCTGCAAGGATCTTTACGACTTCTTCATCACCGATTATTCCTGTGTCTTTCAGCAGTACTTTGACTTCTGCAAGCTCGAAGAAAAATACGAAATTAAAGAGGAGGATAATTAATATGATTAACATTTTAAGGGAATCCGCAAGAGGAATTGATCGGATAAGGATTGACGACGATTTTTTCATGAATCGGAAGTTGTTTCTTACCACGCCCATAGACGCTTTTTCATCGTCGGATTTGATTAAAAATCTTATGTATCTTGAGCAGGACAGCAGCGACGAAATCACGCTTTACATCAACAGCCCCGGCGGCGAGGTAACAAGCGGCCTTGCGATTTTCGACTTCATTTCCACAATGAAAGCGCCTGTAAAAACCGTCTGTATAGGCACCGCCGCAAGTATGGCTGCGATAATCTTTCTGGCAGGTCAGAAGCGGCTTATGTTCCCTCACACCCGCATTATGATTCACGACCCCTCATACAGCAACAACGACATAAGCGGCAGAAAGCCCCACGAAATTCAGCGGGAGCTGGATTTGCTGAACGAGGCTAAGAGTGTGCTGGTGGAAATCATCGCAGATAAGACAGGAAAGCGCATAAAGGAAATCGAAAAGCTTACTGCAAACGACACATTTTACAGCGCAGAGGAAGCGGTAAAATTCGGTCTTGCAACAGGAATTTTAAAGGAGAATTGTGATGAATAAAGCTAACGAAAATTTAAGAGTTTTAGCCGAAGGTGTTGCAGTTTCCAACGACACCCGCCTCACCAGGCTTAATAACAACGATTTGATTATCGGAACCTCCGGCTCCGGTAAAACCGGCGGCTATGTCATTCCAAACCTGCAGAATATTACGGGCAGTATGGTAATTTCGGACACCAAGGGACAGCTTTGCCGCCTTATGGGCGAGGAGTTGGAGAGCAAGGGTTATGATGTTAAAACTCTGGATTTTGTAAGGCCGCAGAAGTCCTGCGGCTACAACCCGCTCAGCGGAATCCGCCGTTACAGCAACGGCAAATTCAACGAGCAGGACATTCTGTCACTTGCAAACACAATAATGCCCGTGATGGACAAAACAGATCCTTTCTGGGAGAAGTCGGCGGCGGGATATATCGCCTTTCTGATTGCATTCGGTCTTGAAATTTCAGGCGATGAGGATTGCAGTATGCTTGATATTTGCGACCTGCATCAGATATTTATCGGCAATAACGGCTCTCTGTCATTCATTGAATGGGCGGAGAAAAACCCCGACACCTTTGCCGCCAAAAAGCTTCGGCAGATAACCGCAACGGGTAACGCCGACAGAATGTGGAGCTCGATTTTTGAGTTTGCAAACAGAGCCTTAGAACCGTTCACATTTGAGGAAGCAAGGGCGATTTTTGAAAATCCCGACAGCTTTAATATCCTTGATTTGGGCAGGAAAAAGACGGTGCTTTTCCTCAATACAAGCGATACCGACAGGACTTTTGACAGTCTTGCAAATGTGTTCTATACGCAGGCTTTGCAGCTGCTTTGCGCCGAAGCAGACAACAATTTAAGCGGAAGGCTTGATGTTCCTGTACGGATTATTATGGACGATTTTGCTTCGGGTACAAGGATTCCTGATTTCGATAAAATCATTTCCGTAATCCGCTCCCGTGATATTTCCGTCAGCATCATTTTGCAGAGCCTTACACAGCTTGAAGCCCTTTACGGCTACGCCGCAGCTATGACGATTATCAACAACTGCGACCACGTGCTTTGCCTTGGTTCCCAGGACAAAAGTACTGCCGAATACATCAGCTACAGAGTTGGCAAGACGCCCGAAGCCGTATTTTCTCTGCCGAGAAGTAAGGCAGTGCTGGTTACAAGCGGAGAGGTAGCTGCGATTGTGGATAAAATCAAGCCGTATAGCACTATGAGTAAATAACCCGGATTCGCAAAAACGTTATCCCGCCCTTCCTGCACACAAAGGAAGAGCGGGATATTTTTTACAACAGACAGCTGAAAGCTGATGCGATAATTCGCAGAAACAGAGTAAGCTTTTATACTACCGCAGCCTCCAATAACCATAAGCACCGCTTGGGTGCGGTGCGGGTAGGTTTTAAAGAATGGGAAATCCGAAATACAGGATAATACCGTTCTTGCTATAAACTACATTTCAGGGTGTCGAGAAGCCGTCAGATGCTAGGAAACCCCATAACGGCTAGGCTTTGTGCCTGCCGTTATGGGGTTGACGACGCAGATGGCGGTTTATCGACAGACTGAAACAGTGCTTGCGCACTGTCGGGTTTTTAATTGGTGAAATCGGGGGATATTGCAGGCTGCATGATGCTGTAAGTTCTCTGTAACACCAAATTCTCTGAAACAGCTTTCAGAGGCAGTAGGTGCTTGATTGCGCCGCAGAACTTTATTACAGAAAGGGGGCGATACCAATGATCATCGATTGGGCAGAAATTCTCGGCTGTGACGAAAGCGAGGTTGCGGAAGCTTACGATAACCTTGTGTTCAGTTCACGGAAGACTGCCACAAAAAAAGGTCAGGAAGAAACGACCGACAAAACAACAGACTAAGACGGTGCTGCAACCGTAGGGTTTGATTACGAGGGATTCGGCTTACCGGTGGCTGTAATGCCCTCGGAACAAACCCGGAAAGGAGACATTTTCTATGTCAGAAATTATGAACTGGGCTGAATTTAACAGCCTCGAAAACCTTAAAAAATCAACAAATGCATCGAAGAATATTTCTTCAGAAAGGACGAATCACACTATGAACATTACCGAAGTCAAGGTCAGAAAGATTTTCAACGAGGGTCAGCTTAAGGCTATCGTGTCAATCGTAATCAACAACTGTCTTAGAT
>JBJERM010000219.1:0-3892 GCA_051882315.1 Ruminiclostridium sp. | reverse complement strand
TGCTGCCCTTTCCGGACTTGCCTTACCGGACAGCTTTAATATCATAACACATTTTTCTAAGCTTGTCAATACCTTTTTTCAATTTTTTTGAAAAATTTTCGACTTGCTTTTCTTTTGTGTTATTGCTGACATTAACGGTCAGCCAGCCAACCTTTCGGTCAGCTCGCCTTCCCTCGCGGGTCAGCTTGTTTATTATATCACCACTACTGCCCTTTGTCAACACTTTTTTGCAACTTTTTTCGCTTTTTCTCCTTTTGTGACTTTTTTCGTTGTTTTAAAGAGCTCAGTTGGGCTTATTGCACAAAAGGATTTACAGGATTTAACTTACAAGGAAATAATTCCACCTGCCCAAAGAGCGTAATCCCTTTTCTCCGTACCTAACCGTCCAGCCTCACTAACTGCACACAAAAGAAAAAGGGCGGTCTTTCAACCGCCCCTTAAGCTTATCACTGGTTCAGGAAACCGAAGCTAGACTTACCGCTCTTCTTGATTCGATACATCGCGTCGTCAGCCATACCGATAATTTCCTCAACACGCTTGGTGTTGTCCTTGATAATTGCGATACCGATACTTACGTTTACAATCAGCCTGTCGCCGGAGTCGCTCTCAAAGCCTTCCTTGAGGGTATTGAGAATCTGCTCTGCAATAAGTGCAGGATCATTAACATCGGCATTCTTGATGCAGACGATAAACTCGTCGCCGCCGTAACGTCCCGCCATGCCGTCCTCGCCGATTGCGTTCTTAATCGTGGTCGCAGTAAAGCGCAGAACCTGGTCGCCTGTTGCGTGGCTGTACTGGTCGTTGAACAGCTTGAAGTCGTCAATATCAACGAATAGAATTGCAAACTCGTTCTTTCTTGCTGCAATAAGCTCAATTTCGTTGTTGATTGCGCTTTCGATAGTTTCACGGTTGTAAACGCCGGTGAGGGAGTCGAAGGAAGCACGGGCAGTAAGTATATTTTCGCTCTTCTTAGCACGGTCGATATCTACGATAACGCCTACAATCTTAACGGTTTCGCCGCTCTTGTCAACGATAGAAGCAGTACGGATAAGAACCCAGATATAGTCGCCGTAGATATTCTTCATACGGTATTCGTTATGCTTGAAGTTTTCGCCCTTGGGGAGCTTTTCGAGGTCGGACTTATATCTGTCAGCGTCGTCGGGGTGAACCTTACACTTTAACAGGAAGCTGTCCGCGAAGTGGTCGGAGGGAGCACGATAGCTGAACTTCTTATTGAAGTTGTTGGAGAAGCTTACCTCGTTATTCTGGAGGTTCCATTCAAAAATGATATTGTCGGACATCTCGATAATGGTTCTGTAACGGGATTCGCTTACGATGATATTATCAACAATGTCATTGAATACACGGGCAATATCGCCGTATTCGTTCTTGGACATAATCTCAACTCTCGCCTCGTGGTCGCCGCGGCTGATTTTGAGGAGAGTTTCTTCAATTTTGTAGAAGGGCTTTGTAACGATTACAATCATTACAATGCCGGCTGCAAGGAATATTACGAGCATTGTTATGGCAATTCCCGTAACTGAGCCTGCGGACCTGCCGGAATACTCTGTTGCTCTTATCGTATCCTGATTTGCAACAACAGCCCAACCGTTGTCTGCGCCTGTAATATATGCGGTTGTAGCGCCGTCTGCGCTGAGGAATCTTGCGGGAGTTTTTGAGGCATTTGCAACAGCGTCCTTATAGGGAGAATACTGAGCGCCTGTTACAGACATATTTCCCACATAGTTCTGTGCGGTAACGATTGAGCCGAGAGGGTCAACGATAAATACAAGTCCCTTTGCACGGTCAATGATGTTGGCAATACCGGTTCTTGCGTAAACAATGCCCACATAGTAGTCGTTTACCTTGCTCTTTACCGAAATCGTGTACTCTGACTTTACAGACTCTGTTTCAGCTGTATTTACAACAGCAACGCCGTCAGCAGCCTCTGTATTGCAGATGCCGCTTGCCGTGGTTATGGAATCAAGAGCGCCCACCTGAAGCAGGATATTTCCGTCGTCCTCATAAACAACAGCCTTTGAAGCTGCTCCGGAGGTAACGAGAGCCTCAAGTGCGTTGTATGCGGCATTATACTCGGAAGAGCCCTCCTTGTGTTTTCCGGAGGTAAAGCTCTGAATAGCGGGCAGGGATACCGTTGCAGTGTACCTGCTCTGTACGTCATTCAGGTATCCGTTCATATTTGACGCCTGCATATCGGAAACGTCCGAAAGATAAGCGTCGAACATCGCCTTTCCGGTGGAATTAAGCTGGACGCCGAGAAAAACGCTGAAAACCGCAGTTGTACATATAAGAAGTGCAACCGCCGAGATGATAAGTACTGTTCTTATTTTCATATGTAACTAACACGCTCCACAAATAGAATAAAGTAAGCCTGCCGCAATACCATATAATAATATACAGCAATCTGCGGAAAAAGCTTATTCGCTTTTTATATCATATCACAAATTTCCGCAAATGTAAATGATTAAGTAATAATTTGTAACTTCGCCCTAAAACCGATTTGTACGTTTGTTTATTTTTAACAAAAATCCCGCAGCTGAAATTCAGTACGGGATTTAAGTTTTTATTATTCTTTATTCAGATTGTCCCAGTTCTTTTTCAAATCCTCTCCGAACTTTTTCAGCTTATCAAAGAAGCCTGTCTGCTTCTCGTAATTCTTCTCGTTAAGCTGTTCGCTGAAGGCAGAAAGAGCTTCCTTCTGCTTTTTGGTCAGGTTCTTCGGCACCTCCAGAATAACCTTTACCATCTGGTCGCCTCTGCCCTCCCGCTGGAGCTTCTGGATACCCTTGCCCCTGAGTCTGAAAACGGTATCCGGCTGAGTTCCCTCGGGAACGGTATAAGTAACGTTGCCGTCTATTGTAGGCACGGTTATTTCCGCACCGAGAACGGCCTGTGCGTAGGTAATCGGAACCTCCGTCCATACGTCAAAGCCTCTGCGCTCGAAAAGCGGGTCCTTTCTTACGGAAATCCTAACGTTAAGGTCGCCTCTTGAGCCGCCGTTGGTGCCCATGTGACCCTGACCCGAAACACGGAGAATCTGTCCGTCGTCGATACCTGCGGGAACGTTGATTGTAACCTTGGACTTTTTCTGGACACGTCCGCTTCCACGGCAGGAGGGACAGGGATTTTCAATGATTTTTCCCTTTCCGCCGCACTTGGTGCAGGCTCTTGTGGAAGCCATCGTGCCGAAAACGGTTCTCTGATTGAAGCGGATTTTACCCGTTCCGTTACAGTCGGGGCAGGTCTTAGGCGAAGTTCCCGCCTTTGCGCCGTTGCCGTTGCAGCTGTCGCAGACCTCGGAACGGTTCAGCTCAACCTCGTGCCGCACGCCCTTGCAGGCTTCCATAAA
This sequence comes from Ruminiclostridium sp., assembly GCA_051882315.1. Classification (GTDB taxonomy): domain Bacteria; phylum Bacillota; class Clostridia; order Oscillospirales; family Ruminococcaceae; genus Ruminiclostridium_E. The sequence goes on along the minus strand of JBJERM010000219.1, from coordinate 522 downwards.
GGAAATATCCAGATTAATGGGAATATCTGCGCCTCTTTTGGGTGCATTAGGATTGTCTGCCCGTGAGCTTCCCATTCCCCCGCCGAAGAATGAATCGAAAATATCCCCGAGGTCGATTCCGTCGCCGGTGGAGAAGCCTCCGAAGCCGCCGAAACCGCCGCCTCCCTGTCCTGCCCCATAAGAGGGGTCAACTCCTGCGTGTCCGAACTGGTCGTAGCGCTGTCTTTTCTGTGGGTCGGAAAGCACGTCGTTCGCCTCGTTTACCTCCTTGAACTTCTCCGCCGCCTGTGGGTCATCGGGGTGAAGGTCGGGGTGATACATTTTCGCCATTTTACGGTAGGCTTTTTTTATTTCATCGTCAGTAGCGCCCTTGGAAATACCAAGAACCTCATAGTAATCTCGTTTTTCTGCCATAAATAACCAATCCTTTCCTACGGAGCTTGCCGCCGAGGATTATTACATATCTCCCTTATTATAAACAGCGGTAGCTATCGGCAGAATACCCGCCGATAGCACCCGTTT
>JBJERM010000218.1:8594-13436 GCA_051882315.1 Ruminiclostridium sp. | reverse complement strand
GTTGCAATTAATGGGGGTTTAAAAGAAAAAATGCCGCAGAACAAAAGCCTGCGGCGGTGGTTTACATTTCTACATTAAGCAGCCCACATATATTTTTCCAGAAAATCTTTTCCCTTGCCTCGTCGGAAAGGTCGATTTTATTGAAGCGTATAAGCTCCTCCTTTGCGCTCCACATGGGGTAGTCGGTGGCAAAAAATACCCTGTCCTCGCCAAAGGCGGTTATATATTCCTTTGCCTTTTCGGGGGTCATAAAGGCAAGGGAGCTGCAGGTGTCGGTATACACGTTGGGCAGGTCGGGAAGGCACTTGTTTGCGCTGTCCCACTCGGTATAGCCGCCAAGGTGGGCTGCAATCATAATCTGCTTCGGGAAGCGCTTTGCCGCAACGCTTAGTCTTGTGGGCGTGGAGTAGCCGAAGCGCTTGTCGCCGGTGTGGAAAAGTATGGGCAGTCTTCCGTCGATTATCTCGTACATTTCCATAGCGTGTGGGTCGTCGATGTTGAAACGCTGAAAGTCGGGGTGAAGCTTTATGCCCTTTAAGCCCAAAGAAATTACCCTGTCGATTTCTGCTTCTATTTCCTTTGCGTCCATTGACGGGTGCAGGGAGCAGAAGCCCACGAATTTGTCGGGGTGGGCGGCAACGCTTTCGTGAATGAAGTTGTTGATTTTCTGTACCTGCTCGTGGGTGGTGGCGACGGAATGTACAAGGCATTTTTCAACTCCTGCTTCTGCACATACCTCCAAAAGCTTGTCAACGCTGCCGTTGAAGTCCATGTGCAGGTCGTAGAAGGCGCCGATGTTCTTAGCCGCCTTTTCCGCTATTTTTGCCGGGTATATATGTGCGTGGCTGTCAAACAGATGCTGCATTAAATCATATCCTTTCAAAAAGTCAGGCTGTGGATAAACCGTCATCTGCTGCGGAAGCCTCCGGACAACAGGCACAAAGCCTGGCTGTTATAAGGTTTCCTGGCATCTGACGGTTTCTTGCCACACTGAGGTATAAATTTTACGATGAGCTGAAAAAGAAAATCTGTTCTTTTGCCCTTAAAAGTGTTATCATTTTCCATATCAAGTATACCACTCGCCGAATTTTTTTTCAAGCTTTTTGGATAAAATAGAATAAATTTCATTTATATGTCACAAGTAAAAAGCGAAGTTGTAGAAATGTGATAATTTTTTAACAAACAATATCGCTTTTATGAGCATTTTTGATATATGGAAAAGTATATAACAAAATGCAATAAATATATTTTACAAGATATGCAAAACGTGCTATAATAAATGCGTAACGGGATATAAGCAGAACATTGATTGTGATTTTTTTAACAATATTTTACTTCTGCTTTACAGGAAATTTTCCTCTCCTGTGCGTTATTACAAAAGGAAATATGTGCAACGCTCTTACGCAAATGCACTTAAAAAAAGAAAGGAACAAACTATGGAAAAGGAAACTATCGCAATAGTTGACAGCGTGGAAGCGCTGGAAAAGAAGCTCGCTGAAATCCGCGAGGCACAGCGTAAGTTTGCTACCTATACCCAGGAGCAGGTAGACGCTATTTTCAAGGCGGCTGCAATAGCTGCAAACATGCAGAGAATACCTCTTGCAAAAATGGCGGTTGAGGAAACCGGAATGGGCGTTGTTGAAGATAAGGTTATCAAGAACAACTACGCTTCCGAGTATATCTACAACGCATTCAAGAACACAAAGACCTGCGGCGTTATTGAGGAAGACCCTGCTTTCGGCACAAAGAAGATTGCCGAGCCTATCGGCGTAGTAGCTGCGGTTATTCCTACCACAAACCCCACATCTACCGCTATCTTCAAGACCCTTATCGCTCTTAAGACAAGAAACGGTATCATCATCAGCCCCCACCCCCGTGCAAAGAAGTCCACAATCGAGGCTGCAAGAGTAGTTCTTGAGGCAGCAGTAAAGGCGGGCGCTCCCGAAAACATCATCGGCTGGATTGACGTTCCCAGTCTTGACCTTACAAATATGGTTATGAAGGAAGCAGACATCATCTTAGCTACCGGCGGCCCCGGAATGGTTAAGGCTGCTTACTCCAGCGGCAAGCCTGCTTTAGGCGTTGGCGCCGGCAACACCCCCGCTATTATCGACGATACTGCCGACATACTTGTTGCAGTAAACTCTATTATACATTCCAAGACCTTCGATAACGGTATGATCTGCGCTTCCGAGCAGAGCGTCATCATTCTCGACAAGGTTTACAAGAAGGCAAAGGCAGAGTTCGTAAAGAGAGGCTGCTACATCTTAAGCCCCGAGGAATGTGAAAAGGTAAGAAAGACAATCATCATCAACGGCTCTCTTAACGCTAAGATTGTAGGTCAGAAGGCTTGCAAAATTGCAGAGCTTGCAGGCGTTAAGGTTCCCGAAACAACAAAGATTCTTATCGGCGAGGTTGAAAGCGTTGATCTGAGCGAAGAGTTTGCACACGAAAAGCTTTCCCCCGTACTTGCTATGTACAAGGCTAAGGACTTCTCCGACGCACTTGACAAGGCAGAAAGACTTATCGCAGACGGCGGTTACGGTCACACCTCTTCTCTCTACATCAATCCCACTACCGAAAAGGCAAAGATTGCCGAGTTCGGCGAGAGAATGAAGACCTGCCGTATCCTTATCAATACTCCCTCCTCCCAGGGCGGTATCGGCGACCTTTACAACTTCAAGCTTGCTCCCTCCCTTACACTTGGCTGCGGCTCATGGGGCGGCAACTCCGTAAGCGAGAACGTAGGCGTAAAGCACCTTATCAATGTAAAGACAGTTGCCGAAAGGAGAGAGAATATGCTTTGGTTCAGAGCGCCTCAGAAGGTTTATTTCAAGAAGGGCTGCCTGCCCGTTGCTCTTGACGAGCTTGGCACAATTATGGGCAAGAAGAAGGCTTTCATCGTAACCGACAGCTTCCTCTTCCAGAACGGTTATACAAAGGCTATCACAGACAAGCTTGACGAAATGGGTATCGTTCACACCACATTCTTCAACGTAGCTCCCGACCCCTCCCTTGCAAGCGCTAAGGAAGGCGCAGCAGCTATGACCCAGTTCCAGCCCGACGTTATTATTGCAGTAGGCGGCGGTTCCGCTATGGACGCAGCCAAGATTATGTGGGTTCTCTACGAGCATCCCGAGGTTGACTTCCTTGATATGGCTATGCGCTTCATGGACATCAGAAAGCGTGTTTACACCTTCCCGAAGATGGGCGAAAAGGCTTACTTCGTTGCAATTCCTACCTCCGCAGGTACAGGCTCCGAGGTTACACCTTTTGCAGTTATCACAGACGAAACAACAGGCGTTAAGTATCCTCTTGCTGACTACGAGCTGCTTCCTAATATGGCAATCGTTGACGCAGATATGATGATGAACGCTCCTAAGGGACTTACAAGCGCTTCCGGTATCGACGCTATGTCCCACGCTCTTGAAGCTTACGTTGCTATGCTTGCAACTCCTTACACCGACGGCCTTGCTGTTGAGGCTGCAAAGCTTATCTTCAAGTACCTCCCCAGAGCTTACGAGAACGGCGCTAACGACCCCGAGGCAAGAGAGGGAATGGCAAATGCTGCTACAATGGCTGGTATGGCGTTTGCAAATGCATTCCTCGGCGTATGCCACTCCATGGCTCATAAGCTTGGCGCATTCCACCACATTCCTCACGGCGTTGCAAACTCCCTTATGCTCAACCACGTTATCCGCTTCAACTGCTCCGAAACTCCTACAAAGATGGGTACCTTCCCTCAGTACGCATACCCGAATACACTTGCTAAGTATGCTCGTTTTGCAGAGGGCTGCGGCTTTACAGGAAAGAACGACCAGGAGAAGGTTGACAATCTTATTGCAGGACTTGACGACCTGAGAAAGAAGATTGGTCTTAAGCCCACAATCAAGGATTACGGCATTGACGAGAAGGACTTCCTTGACAGACTTGACGAGATGACCGAGCAGGCATTCGATGACCAGTGCACAGGTGCTAACCCCAGATACCCGCTTATGTCCGAAATCAAGGATATGTATCTCGCTGCTTACTACGGAAAGTAATAAATAACACCGAACATTAATCCGACTGCCGGCAGATTAATTTCTTCTTGTCGGCAGGAGGATTCAGATTGGTATAATCAGCAGAAAGGAACGGTAAAATTATGAATTTTGACCAGTTAATTGCCGAAAGACCCACAAAGAAGGTTTACAAGGACGGCGACAAGGTTATCAAGCTCTTTAACGAGGAATACTCAAAGGCAGACATTCTCAACGAGGCTCTGAACCTTGCCCGTGTAGAGGAAACAGGACTCAGCGTTCCCAAGGTTTCCGAGGTTGGCGTTTACGACGGAAAGTGGGCTATTGTAACCGACTATATCGAGGGTGAAACCCTTGAATCCCTTATGAAGAAGAATCCCGATAAGTTAGACGAATATCTTGAGCTTTTCGTTGACATTCAGCTTGAAATCCACAGCAAGAGAGCGCCTTTCTTAAATAAGCTCAAGGACAAGATGATGAGAAAGATGAACGAGAGCGGACTTGACGCTACAACCCGCTACGAGCTTCACACCAGACTTGACGGTATGCCCAAGCACGTTAAGGTATGCCACGGCGACTTCAACCCCAGCAACGTTATTATCGGCGCTGACGGCAAGTGGACAGTTATCGACTGGGCACACGCTACACAGGGTAACGCTTCCGCAGACGTTGCAAGAACCTATCTTCTGTTCTGCTTAAAGGGCGAGAACGTTATTGCAGAAAAGTACTTAAAGCTTTTCTGCACCAAGAGCGACACCGCTAAGCAGTACGTTCAGCAGTGGATGCCTATTGTTGCAGCTTCTCAGCTCGTTAAGGGCAAGCC
>JBJERM010000218.1:0-8494 GCA_051882315.1 Ruminiclostridium sp. | reverse complement strand
TTATGCCGAATAGCTTACATTATCGCCTACCTGCGGCACTTCTGCGGGAATCTTATCCCAGTCTATGCCGAGTATTTTACTGAGCAGCTCGTCCGAATTTGCGGCGGTAACAGTCGCGCGCTTTACGGCGGGCTGTTCTTCCTTTTTACTATCTGCTTTTTCTGCGTCCTTCTTTTCCTCGGCACGCTCTTCTGCCTTTTCTTCAAGCTGCTTGTTTCTGTCTGCTGTTGCCTTTTCAAGCTCGGCAAACATTGTGGAAATACCCTTGTCGTCAAAGGTTACGCCTATGTTCAGGAGAGAAACGCCGCTGTCGGCGCCAAGCTGCTCGCTGATTTTCTTTGACATATCAACGGCGGCTTCTACGGACTGCATCTGCTCCTTTGCAAAGTCCTCGTCCTCCGCCATTTTCTCCAGCTCCTCGCTTGAAAAAACAACGGAAAACTCCTTGCTGCGGTCCATAAGCCCCTGTATGTCGTCCCCATTGTCGGCGATTACAAAATCATAATCCCCATAGCTTTTTCTCAGCTGTTCAAGGAACTTCTGCGCCTTATCGGAAAGCTTCTGTTCGCTTGATTTTACCTTTTCACCCGTTTTTGCGGCTTCGGTTTTATCCGCTTTGCCGCTCTTCTTGTCGTTTACTGCGGGAGATTTCCCGTAGCTGTTGTTTGCAATTCCGTGCATTCCCACCATAATGTAATTCCTCCTTGTTTACATTTTGCAGCATAGATATAACTATACACTTATTATATCGGCAGGATTATTCTTAACTTTAGCGCTTCTCGTATTTTTTTCCTTGCAGGACAGCTTTTCCGCATTTCAGCTGACCTCTCTCCCAAAAAGCAAAATTATTAGGGCGATACGGCAAAGGCGTTAGCCGTTAATTGTGCGGTGTTGCCTTAAAGTCATTCCTGAATTTCAATCCTAATCTCCCTGCCCAGAGAAAAAGCGTAAAGCAAACATTCCTTAACCCTCATTCCCGTTGCTTCCGTGAGGGCTTTGCTGTAAATCATGAGCTGACCACGGTATTCCTCAATGAGCTGCTCGGGAGTGGTGTTCTGGTTGGTTTTGTAGTCAACCAGCACTATCTCGTCATTTTCGGTAAAGAACATATCCGCAATACCCTGAATAAAGGGCTTTTCCTCCGTTTCGGGCAGTTCGCCGATTCCCCAGAGCTCAGGGCTGCATTCGCAGAAAATCGGAAATTCACGGCGTATATTACCGCTTTTCGCCGCTCTTTCGCAAACCCCGCTGCCGAGAAAGGCGTCAATATCGCCGTCGGCTACCGAAAGCCGCTCCGCCTCGGTTATCTTGCCGCGCTCAAGCAGCCCGTCAAGCTGCCTGCCCGCGCTTCCCGCTCCTGCACCCAAATCAATAAGCTCCATAACCTTGTGGTAAGCGTCGCCCTTTCGCTTTCCCGAAAGCTTTTTCTCCTCGCCCTCTTTAAGGAAGGAGGGGGAGCGGAGGAATTTCTCAAAGCCGCTGCCCCGGTCGGAAAACGCCTGTGAGCTTTTAACCCCTATCTGTGTGGCAGTAACCTTTGCGGGCAGCTCTGAAAATCGCTTGTAGGCGTATTCGCCGAAGGGCTTTATTACCGCTTCGTTTTCCTCTTTTTGTGCAGTATCCGAAAGGTCGGGAGTATTCTCTTCCTCCTCAATTTCGGTGCGGTGGATAAGCCCCTCCCGCATAGCGGTGCTGTTCTCAATCCAGCCTAAGAACATTCCGCTTCCTGCCCGTGGGTAGGCGGTGGCGGTAAAGATAAGCTTTTCCCTTGCTCTTGTTGCAGCAACATACAAAAGGCGCATTTCCTCGCTTATTGCAAGCCTTTTGTTTTCGGAGGCAACCTCGTTGTAGGAGGTCGTGGGTATTTCAAGCATGTTTTTGCTGTCGATAACGTACATGCCTATACCCTTGCTTCTGTTAAGGGCAAGCTTTTTTGACTCCTTGGTTGAGTAGGCTTTAGGCAGGTTTACTACAAAGCATACAGGAAATTCAAGTCCCTTTGACTTATGGATAGTCATTATCTTAACGCAGTTGCGGCTCTTATCCCCTGGACGCTCGTATTCAAGGCGGATTTTCTTATTCGCCATATTTTCCATGGTGGTTATGAAGTCGAAAAGGCTTCCGCTGCCGTTTTCCGAAAAGGCGGCAGCGTGGCGGATAAGCAGCTTTATATTAGCGTCACGCCGTCTTCCGTCGGGGCTTGCGTTAATTGCGGTTACAAAGGGGCTTTCGTCGTAAATTTTCCGCATAAGCTGCTCTACCGTATTATTTGCCGCAAATTCACGGTAGCCTTCAAGCTCATTGAGAAATGCTGAGATTTTCGGGCTTGCGCCTGACAGCATTGTAAGCCCCGTATAAAGGTTTTTTCGCCGCTTTCCGCCTGCAAGCTTAACCTCTGCAATTTCCTGCGCCGAGAACATATAGGGCGGGCGCATAAGTATCTGAGCAAGCTCCTTGTCAAGGTAAGGATTGTCTATAATTTTAAGCAGGGAGATTGCAAGCTTTACCTCCGCAAAGTCGGTATAGGAGCCTTCTTCCTTTGCGTCAAAGGGTATTCCCGCTTCATAAAGTGCGTCCTTGTAATAGTGGGCGCTTGAAGCGTAATCTCTCAGAAGAATTGCAAAATCTCCGTAGCGGCAGGGTCGCTTGCTTCCCTTATCCGTTACCTTAAATCCGCTTCTTATCATCTCGTTTATGCGGGCGGCTATTCCTGCCGATTCCATAAGCCTTGCGCTGTCGGCGTTTTCTCCCTTGTATATGATAAGCTCGGTTTTGTTTTCTTCTGTTTCCTCGTAGGGTGCGCCCTGAACAAGAGCGCAGTCCTCGTCGTAATCTACGTCCCCCACTTCTTCGGTCATTGTTCCTCTGAAAATCCCGTTTACAGAGTCTATTACAGCGCTGTTGCTGCGGAAATTGCACTTAAGATTAATTACAGTAAAATCCGTGTCCTTTGTAAGTGAGGAGAAAACAAGGGGATTTGCGCCGCGGAAGCTGTAAATTGACTGCTTTATATCGCCGACAAAATACAGGTTTTTCTTATCCCTTGAAATAAGTCGGAAGATTTCATACTGCACATCGTTGCTGTCCTGAAACTCGTCAACTATTATGACGGAAATGCTTCTTGCAAGCTCCCTTGCGGCGGTAGTAGGCTCTCCCTTTTCGTCCCGCAGCAGCTTTATTGTCATGCTTTCCAGATCCGAAAAGTCGATTTTGTTTTTCTCCCGCTTTCTTTCGGAATACTCCTTTTCAAGCGCCTTTTCAAGGGAAATCAGTATCCTCAGCGGCTTTGCACAGGCTTTTCGTTCCATTGGGATTTGCAGAAATGCGGAAAAGCTATCGTCCTTGGCAATTTGCGTAAACAGCTTGTTAAGCTGCTTTTTGTACTGGATTGTATCGCTGCTGTCAAAACCGGTTTTTTGGTTTTTTCTTGGGGTAGGCGGCCATTCTATCTCTTCCGCTTTTGCGGCAGTTTCGGCAACCGAGTCCTTTTCGGGGTCGAACTCCTCCCATATTTTAACCTTTTCCGCTCCACATTCAGCAGTAGACTGTGCAGGAGTGCCTGCTGCACCTAAAGCAAATTCTTCTGTAAGCCTTTTCATTTCCGCAACATACTCGCCGATATGCTTTTCAAGCAGCTTTTTGCTTTCGGCTTCTGCATTTTCGGAATTTTCGTAGAACTCCAGCCATTTATCGAAGTATTCATCGGGAGAAATAAGGTTTCTCGAAAAATAGTAGAGCTTTTCGATAAGAGCACGCAGGGTATCGTCGCTTTCTCCGCCGTACCAGTCGTAAATCAGGTCCTTTTCTTCCTCTTCTGCGGTTTCGTAGAAGCGTTCAAGGACTGCGGTAAGGGATTTGGAGAAAATAAGCTTGCCCTCTGCGTCGTCAAGCATTGAGAAATCCGGGGAAAGGTCTACAAGGGAGCTGTTCTGCCGCAGGATTTTAAGAAAGAAGGAGCTTATTGTGGAGATTGCTGCGTCCTTAAGGCGAAGGGACTGTTCCTGTAAATACTTGTTGTCCGGCTCCTTTTCAAGAGCGACGGTAAGCGCCCTGTCAAGCCTTATTCTCAGCTCGTCCGCCGCCTTCTGTGTAAAGGTTGAAACAACGATTTCGTCTGCCTTTATCCCCTTTTCGGGGTTCATTACAAGCTGCATAACGTGTTCAATAAGTACGGCAGTTTTTCCGCTTCCTGCCGCAGCAGAAACGATAACAGCACCATTATCCCAGTCAATCGCCCGTTCCTGGTCGTCTGTCCATTTAACTTCGCTCATCAGATTTTCTCCTTTCCGCAGAAAAGGCCGTATTCGCAGTATTGACATACGCTGTCGTCGGCGGGACATGCCCCTGCCATTCCCATAAGGGACTCCTTTATCTTTGCGTTGACGTAGGCGCAGCAGTACTTCTTTATCGACTCGTAGGTTTCCTCGGATATTTTCTTTACCGACATATATCCGCCCTTCTTATTTCCGTATTCCTCCGAAAGCGCCTTGTCGTAATTCTCTATATCCTCTGTTTCGGGGGAGTTTTCAAGAACAATACCGCAGCGGGCGTGTTTTTTCATGTAGCTGCCCATGCTTGACCTTGCTTCTGCCTCAATATCACCTCCGGAGGCTTCCTTGTAGACGGATTTTCCTACGGGCAGATACATAACCGAGGAGGGGCAGGCATCGTCGCTGCACAGCCCGAAAAGATACAGAAGCATTTGCAGCTTTTCACCCTTATATATTTCTTCAAGCTCAATGTCCTTATAGCCACGCTTGTAGTCCACTACTCTTATGAACTTCTTTCCGTTCTTTTCGAGGGTATCTATTCTGTCGCATAAGCCGCTTATGGTGAAATCGCCGAGAGTGAAGGTAAGCTTTTTTTCAAACTCCACGGGATAAAAGCCTGTTTCCTTAAGCTCCCGCTGAATATTGAGAGCGGCAAGGAGGGCGTAATCACCAAGCCTTTTTACCATATATCTGAACCGCTCCGCACCGCCGAAATCGCTGAAATAATGCTCCTGCTGATAGGCTTCGGTGCTTTCGCTGATGTTCTTCTTTATCTCGTCCTTGCTAAGCTTTAAAAATTCCTCCCGCCTGTCAACGTATTCAAACAGAAGCCGCTGGAGGCAGAAATGGATAACGTTCCCAACCAGAGCAGGGGTAATATCACGGCTTTCATCATCGCTCAGCCCAAGCCCGTAGCTGCAGAAATACCTGAACTTACAGCCGTTCAGCGCCTCAAAGGCAGAGGGAGAGTAGCTGTTCATGGCAAGCAGAGAGGAAGCCTGCTCCTTTGTAATTCTATGCCGCTCGGGGTTTTCGGTTTTCTCTGCGGCGGCTTTCAGCATATCCCCGAAACTTTTCGGCAGAACCTTTTTAAGCGCCCTTTTTTCGGCGGTTCTTCCGCCCTCGGAGTATATTGCGGCAAGGTATCTTTCCGCCGATTTTTCCGTGCGGCAGTAAAATTCCGCTCCGAAATCATCTGCCCTTATTATATCAGCCTTGAAGCTTTCGCAGATTTCACTAAGATACTGGGAGGGCTCAAGAGAGGAGAAGCTGTCGCTCTGTAGGGGGTAGGTTATATATAGTCTTTCTTCCGGCAGGCTGATACAGCGGTACAGCATAAAAAGCTCGTGGGAATAGCGGCTGTTTCTGTTTTCGCAGACCGGTATTCCGCAGCGCACAAGCTGTTCGGTTTCGGCGGAGGTAAAAATCTCGGAAACTGCGGCGGGACGGGGCATAACGCCCTGACTGAAGCCGCAGAGAAACACGTTTTTAACTGCGGCAAAGCGGCTTCTTTCGGTATCGCCCACGGTAACTGCGTCAAGCACCTGAGGCGGCTTTGCAATCGTTACGGAGGTAAAGACCGAGGTCATTATATTTATGTATTCCTTGACGGTCATATTGTAGCCCGAAAGCGCCTTGTAAGCCGACTCAAAAACCGTAAGGGTATCGTCCCATAGGGAGCTGTAACCTTCCATTTTTCGGCTGTCAACAACCTTTTTGCCGTTTTCGCCTGTTTCGATAATGCACTTACCGTAAATTGTCCTGCTAATGTCCATTCTGTTGAACAGAAAATCGCAGACTGCACGGGTTATTCCCGAGCCGTCGGTGTTTTCGGTCTGCTTTTTCAGTTCAAGGAGCGGGTCGATTATGCTTTTTCTCAGGGCTTCATATTCGCCGGTTTCGTCAAGTCTTTCGGGAAAAGCTCTTGTCCAGTCCTTTTTTCTCAGGTCGTATCTGCGGCAGAGCTTTTCAAGGCTGTCCGCCTGAATATTGCTTATAATTTTGCCGTTTTCGTGGCGGACAAAGCCGCTTTTTACATAGCGGAGAATATCCTCTGTTTCAAAGGACAGGGCACGCAGGGCATACAAAGAAAACCGCACAATATCCTTTGAAATAATCGGCTCGGGAATATCGGAAAAGGCGGGTATTTCGTACTTTTTCATGGCGCTGTCCAGAATACGGGCATACTTCGCCTCGGGGGTAAGAACCGCAATATCACGGCAGCGCACACCCTCGTCCATAAGTCTTCGTATTTCTGCGCAAATCCAGTCGCACTCCTGCCATGGGTCGGCGGCTTCGATTACGGTAAGTGAAGGGGAGCGGCGCTTTTCCTTGAGCAGGGTTACGTTATACTCTCCCTCAGCCATTTCCTTAAGCTTTCCGATAAGGTATGCGGCGGATAAAAACCGCTTGTCACGGCTGTCGGGGCTGTCTGCCGTAAGAGCAAGGGTAACGCTTTCCGCACGGTTCAGCAGCGCTTTTATAAAGACAAGCTGACTGCCCGAAAAGGAGTCGAAGTTATCAAAAAAGCAGAGAGTTTCGCCAAAAATATCCGACTGCTCCACAATCTCCGCCGCCCGCCTTACGTCGTCCAGACGGTCGTCAAAGCCTGCGGTAAGCAGAGTATCATAGGCGGAATAAATTTCGCAGAGGTCGCTTAGCTTTTTCATCAGAATATCGGGAAAATCTCCTGCGGAAACTGCGCTTCTGAAAGCCGAGGGGGAAAGACCTGCGTTTCGTATCTCGCCTACTGCCCTTAAGGCAAAGGAGGTAAAGCCCTGCTTTTTAATCTGCCTTGCGTAGTAGGTAAGGCAGCCCTCCGACGCCTTTTCGTTAAGCGCCCGCAGCATAAGCATATTTTTTACAATGTCGTCGGCGTATTCCTTTGTTTCTCCGTATAGGTGCAGTATCTTCTGCGCCGACTTTGCGAAGGAAGTCACAATAACCTGTTCGGAAAGACGGTGGGGAACGCTTTTGTAGATAAGCTTTTCAGCCTCGAAGGAGAACTGGTCGGGGACGAAAAGATATACTTTTTTTCCCGCTTTCGCAGCCTCGGTTATTCTTTTATACAGCAGGCGGGATTTCCCGGTTCCTGCCTCGCCGCAGATTAATTGGAGCATAAGTTTTCCTTTCCCTTTTGGTGGATATGATTACTTTTATAATACCACAATCGGGGCTTGTTGTAAAGCAAAAAGTGTTGAGAAAAAGCCACAGTCAGCAGCTGCAATTGACTTATCGAAGGATTAATGCTATAATAAATGCAGGCAAAAAAACAGCCGCTTCCGGCGGATAAATCAAGGAGGTTAAAATGGGCGGAATAGATATAAAAAAGCTTGCGGAGCATGTGTGGCTTATGGACGATGACGGGTCTTCGGGCTTTGTTGTAACGGGAGAAAAGAAGGCGCTGGTTATCGACACCATGAACGGCGGCGGAAACGTAAGGGAGGCGGCAGAGTCGGTTACAAGCCTGCCCCTAATTCTTGTAAACACCCACGTTCACCCGGACCATATCGGCGGAAATCATTTCTTCAAGGAGGCATATATGCATCCTGCCGATATAGCTTTGGTGGACGTGTTCACCGCTCCCGAAAACAAGGCGAATGCCCCTGTTCTTCACCCTGTAAGGGAGGGGGACGTGTTCGACCTGGGAGGGCTTCATGCTGAGGTTTACGAGCTGCCCGGACATACTCCGGGACAGATATGCCTGCTTCTGAGGGAAGACAGGATTCTTTTCCCCGGGGACAGTATAAATCATCATCTATGGATGCAGCTTGAGGGCTGCCTTTCTCTCAGGGAGTATCTTAAAAACCTTGAACGGCTTGATTTTCTCAAAGAAAGGGCGGACTATATTCTTCACGGTCATTCCCGCTGCATTGAGGGCATTGAGCTTTTCGACAGGGTTGAAAAGGGAATAAGGGAGCTGGTGGAGCAGAAGAATATGGAGGTTACGGAGAAGGACGAGGATTATCACTGGTTTGACGGTGTGGATAAGATACACGTTTACGACTCAGAGGGCAACGCAATCTGCTACCGTAAGGACAATATATATTGAAGCTAAAAAAGATATAGTTGAGTAAATAGAAAATTATAAATATGTATTTGTTGATAACGAAAATAGTAAGATTTGGATTTGTTTGTGTTTAGAAGGTGTTGTATGAAAATAATAAAAACAATAAAAAGAATAAGTGTACTATTGATTCTAACCCTTATAGCATTGTTTTCCA
>JBJERM010000217.1:0-3907 GCA_051882315.1 Ruminiclostridium sp. | reverse complement strand
AAAAGTGACATTATTCAATAAATTCAGAAAATGCGAGGAAAATTATGGACAGCAACAAAAAAACAGGATTTGATAACGAAAAGTACCTTAAAATGCAGTCGGAGCATATCCGCAAGCGCATTTCACGCTTCGGAGGAAAGCTTTACCTTGAATTCGGCGGAAAGCTTTTCGACGATTACCATGCTTCAAGAGTCCTCCCCGGCTTCAAGCCTGACAGCAAGCTTCAGATGCTGCTTCAGCTTAAGGAAGAGGCGGAGATTGTAATTGTAATCAATGCGGGGGACATTGAAAAGAACAAGGTAAGAGGCGACCTTGGCATAACCTACGACGTGGACGTTATCCGCCTTTTCAATATCTTTACCAAAATCGGTCTGTATGTAAGCAGTGTTGTACTTACCCAGTACGAGGGTCAGGCTTCCGCCGACGCTTTTCAGAGCAGGCTTGAAGCTTTGGGAGTAAAGGTTTACCACCACTACCATATCAAGGGCTACCCTTCCGACCTTAATCTGATTATGAGCGACCAGGGCTACGGCAGAAACGACTATATAGAAACCTCCCGCCGACTTGTGGTAATTACTGCACCGGGTCCCGGAAGTGGAAAAATGGCTACCTGCCTTTCTCAGCTTTACCATGAGCATAAAAGGGGGATTAAAGCGGGCTACGCTAAATTTGAAACCTTCCCTATCTGGAATATTCCGCTCCGCCACCCTGTAAATATAGCTTATGAAGCGGCAACGGCAGACCTTAACGACGTCAATATGATTGACCCCTTCCACCTCGAGGCATACGGAAAAACGGCTATAAACTACAACCGTGACGTTGAAATATTCCCCGTTCTGAACGCTATGTTCGAGAAAATTCTCGGCGAGTCGCCCTATAAATCACCTACGGATATGGGCGTAAATATGGCGGGCTGCTGTATTATTGATGATGAAGCAGTATGCGAAGCGGCTAAAAACGAGATTATCCGCCGCTATTATGAGGGGCTTTGCGGAAAGCGCAAGGGTCTTGTTTCCGACGAGGAAATCTATAAGCTTGAGCTTCTTTTAAAGCAGGCAGGCGTTTCAACCGCAGACAGGCAGGTAGTTGAGCCTGCACTTAAAAGGGAAAAGGAAACAGGCGCTCCTGCGGCGGCTATGGAGCTTCCCGACGGAACTATTATTACAGGCAAAACCTCGGGACTTCTGGGCGCTTCCTCTGCCCTTCTCCTTAACGCTCTTAAGCATTTCGGCGGAATTGAGGACTCCGTGCTGCTTATGTCGCCTCAGGTTATCGAGCCTATACAGAACTTAAAGGTTCAGCACTTAGGCAACAACAACCCCCGCCTGCACACAGACGAAACACTTCTCGCTCTTTCTATCTGTGCCGCCACCGACCCTGCCGCAAAGCTTGCCATGGAGCAGATTTCTAAGCTTCGGGGCTGCGAGGTACATTCTACGGTTATTCTCTCAGCAGTTGATGAAAGAATTTTCAAGCGCCTTGGCGTAAACCTAACCTGCGAGCCTAAATTTCAGTAAATACAACCCTGATTGTAAAGCAGCGGTAAAGCTTTTGTAAAATTTGCGCCAAACCTGCATATTCCGGAAAAATCGGCTTGACAAAAGCTTTATTCGGGGATAAAATTAAGATAACATACTGAAAGGCGGCGGATTTATGGAAAACACCTGCTTTGAAAACAGAGAGCTTTCATGGCTCAGATTTAACGAAAGAGTGCTTGAGGAGGCGGAGGACGAGCGTCTGCCCCTTTGCGAGCGGCTTACCTTTCTTTCTATCTTCCAGAGCAATCTTGACGAATTTTTCATGGTAAGAATAGGAAGCCTCCACGACCAGAAGCTTCTTGACAAGGAAGCAAGAGAGAATAAAACCCACATGACCCCGGGAGAGCAGATTGACGCTGCGATTTCGAGGATAAGGGATTTGTGCGCCCGCCGTGATACTGCATACAAAGCCCTTTTAGGAAAGCTTACCGAACAGGGCATAACTCTTGTGGATTTCCACAGCATAAGCTCCGAGTCGGAAAAATACCTTGAAAATATGTTCCGCAGAGATTTTATGCCCTTGCTTTCCACCTTTGTTGTTGGCAAGAAGCAGTCCTTCCCGTTCCTTAAAAATAAGGAGATTTATGCTGTTGCAGTACTCAGCACAAAGACGGAAAAGGAGAAAATCGGCATTGTTCCCTGCGGCGGCGGAGTCTTCCCGAGGCTTATTTCAATCCCCGAAAGAACAGGCTGCTTTATGCTTGCAGAGGAGCTTATTCTCCACTACCTGCCCCTTATGTTCAAGGGCTATAAGGTTACGGGAAAAACCCTTGCCCGCATAACAAGAAACGCAGATATTGACGCAGACAGCATATACGACGAGGAGCTTAATTACCGTGACCACATGGCGGAGGTAGTAAAGCTGAGAACAAAGCTCTGCCCTGTTCGTCTTGAACTCAGCAGAGATATTGACCAAGAGATTCTCAAAAAGCTCTGCGAGCTTATAAAGCTTGATACCGCAAGAGCATTTACCTGCGGCTCTCCCCTTGATTTATCCTTCCTTTTCGGAATTGAGGACCAGCTTCGCAGTCACGCAGAGCTTTTCTACGCTCCCCGCCACCCCCAGAAAAGCCCTGATATTGACGAAAAAATCCCTATGGCGGAGCAGATTGACAAAAAGGACATTATGCTCCACTACCCCTATCAGAGTATTCGTCCTTTCCTGCGTATGCTGAGCGAGGCGGCTCACGACCCGGAGGTAATCTCCATAAAAATGACCCTTTACCGCCTTGCTCGGGACAGCAAGGTGGTTGAAAGCCTTGTTGAAGCTGCGGAAAACGGCAAGCAGGTTGACGTACTTGTAGAGCTTAAAGCCCGCTTTGACGAAGAAAACAATATCGAATGGAGCAGGCGGCTTGAAAGGGCAGGCTGTCATGTAATATACGGACTTGACGGGCTTAAGGTACACAGCAAGCTTTGTCTTATAGTCCGCAGAACAAGCGAGGGAATAAAGTATATAACCCAGGTCGGCACAGGAAACTACAATGAGAAAACCAGCCGCCTTTACACCGATTTATCCATAATGACCGCCAGCCCCGAAATTGCTCAGGAGGCTTCCGCCGTGTTCAGCGCCCTTACACTCGGAGAAACTGTCGACCACATGCAGAAGCTGCTTGTAGCGCCCCACTGCCTGCAAAACAAGCTTATGAACCTTATCGACCGTGAAATTCTTAAGGCGAGACAGGGCGGAAAGGGCTTTATAAGGCTGAAAATGAACAGCCTTTCCGACAAGACCCTTATGGATAAGCTTATTGAGGCAAGCTGCGCTGGGGTTGAGATTAAAATGATAGTCCGCGGAATATGCTGCCTTAAGGCGGGAGTTCCGGGACTTACCGAAAATATTCAGATTATAAGCGTTGTGGGCAGGTACCTTGAGCACTCCCGGATTTACATTTTCGGCGAGGAGGAAAACGCAGATTACTACATCTCCAGCGCCGACTGGATGACCAGAAACACCCTTCGCAGAGTTGAGGTTGCCCTACCCGTTGAATCTCCCGAGTTGAAAGCAAGGCTCAACAAGGTCTTTGAGCTTATGTGGCAGGATAACTGCCAGGCACGAGTACAGCAGCCCGACGGAAGCTATATCCGCCGTATGCCCGGAGAGGAAAAGCCCCTTTCCTGTCAGGATTTGCTGTACGACGAGGCTTACCGCCTTGCGGCGGCAGCCGACGAAGGCTAAGAATAGCTACTGCCGCAGAGGTAAGCCCTTTGCGGCAGTTTTTGTGTAATATGGGAGAAATATTATGGAAGATGTTAATTCAAGGAATTATCCCGAATATATAATTTATAATAGCTTTATTCTTGCAGCAAGCCTCTTTCCCACAGCGTTTCTGTAAAGCGCGCAGTATTCATCAAAGCTTACCTTGCTT
>JBJERM010000216.1:0-13624 GCA_051882315.1 Ruminiclostridium sp. | reverse complement strand
AGATTGGGCTTAATCTGGTGGAAAGCAAGCGTAATCAGGGTGTTGCTGCTAAGGTTGTGAAAATGCTTGTAAATAAGTTCTGTGAGGAACGTAGAGTTGATTATTTTCTTGTCAGAATAATGTCGGATAACTCTCATAGCAAGCATGTCTTTGAAAAAATGGGCGCAGTGCTTATCGGTGAGGAAGACCGTCCTGATGTAAAATTGTTGAAGGAACTGAATAAATTAAAGCTTGAATACGGTGAAGATAAAATCAGCGATACTGTTAAATCTCAGCTGGGCGATATTGATGAAGCTGTATTCGTGTATAAATATAAGCTGCCGACAGAAGCTCTTATGGATTGACAGGCTTTGTTTTCCCGATATTCCGGCTGAAAATTTTCTCCGTAGTATGTCAGGAAAAACTATTTCGGTTTTTCTGCTGCCTGCAAAAATTAATCGTTTGAAAGGGTTATGATAATGTATAGAATTATATTCGTCTGCCACGGCAACATCTGCCGCTCTCCCATGGCGGAATTTCTGCTTAAGGACATGGTAAAAAAGGCGGGGAGGGAGCAGGATTTCCTTATCCGCTCCGCTGCCACCAGCACCGAGGAAATAGGAAATCCCGTCCATTACGGAACAAGGAAAAAGCTTGCGGAATACGGAATTTCCTGCGAGGGGAAGACCGCCGTTCAGCTGACAAAAGCGGACTATGAAAAATATGATTACATAATCGCCATGGACGAGATGAATGTGAGAAATATTATGCGTATAATAAGTAGCGACCCGGATAAAAAGGTAAGCCTTCTGCTGGATTTTGCGGGGGAGCACCGCAGCATTTCCGACCCCTGGTATTCCGGGGATTTCGATACGACCTACATGGACGTTCTAAAGGGCTGCGAGGGTCTTTTGCGGGCATTAGGCTAAGGGGCGGCGATAGCGTTCAACGGGAAACAATGGGAGGGGATAAGTGAAAAATGCTGCACAAAAATCAACCCTTTTACCGCCCGCTTATAGCAAAGCCTTTTATAAAAACACGGGTGTTCCGTGAGGTGCCGCCGACGGCTGAGCTAAGACCCTATATCCGTTGCTTCTGGGGCGGGGAGGCGGCTGCGGCGCAGGAGATTAAGGGCGGCGAGCCTGATTTGATTATTCCCGACACCTGCGCCGACCTTATTTTCCGAATAAACGAAACAACGGGCAAGGTAAGCTGCGGCTTTGCGGGCATAAGCGACTGCTGCGGGTATTCCCATTTTTCGGGGAACACCTCCGACAGGTTTTCAACCTTTGCAATACGTTTTTACGGCTGGGCAGTTTACAGATTTTCGCAGGACAGCATGAGCGGAACACTTAATAACTGCTTTAACGGGGAAGAAATATTCGGGCGGCTTTGCGTGCAGCTTTGCAGGCGGCTTCCTGAGCTTCGTTTCTTTGAGGAAAGAATAGGCTTTGCGGAAAAGCTGCTTGTTTCAGAGCTTGCGGTTTCCCGACAGGACAGGCTTTTCGACAGGGCGGTGCTGACTGCCATGGATAATTATGGTGCGCTGGATATTTCTGCTCTTGCAAAAGAGGTTTTTGTAAGTACAAGACAGCTGGAACGGATATTCCGTGAAAGGGCGGGAACTTCTCCGAAAAAGCTCAGCGGGCTTATCCGCTATCAGCTTTTGTGGCAGGAGATTGTGATGAACAAAGGCTTTGATTTGCAGGACGCAGTGCTGAAATACGGCTTTACCGACGAAGCGCACCTTATGCGGGAGTTTCGCCGCTATCACGGTATGAATATCCGTGATGCTCGGGCTTTTGCGGCAGTAAATGTCGCAAATTTACAAGACATATAGAGTTTTCCGCTGTACAATGTAATTATTATATTGAAAGGCGGTTCTTTTATGAGATTTTCAAACACACTTATTGCAGTACGGGACATGGAGCGCTCCCTTAAATTCTACAAGGAGCTGTTCGGGCTTGACGTGGCGGTGGATTTAGGCTGGTGCAAAACCCTTACCTGCGGGCTTGCATTACAGCTCAATTTCCACAGGATTGCAGATTTCCCCGAGGAAACAATGAAATTCCGTTCAAACACAATGGAGCTTTACTTTGAAACAGAGGACTTTGACGGATTTATAAGCCTGCTGGAGCAGCACCCTGAGGTAGAGCGGCTGCACGAGCCGAAAACCTTCCCATGGAAGCAGAGGGGCATACGCATTTTCGACCCGGACGGGCATATGCTGGAGGTTTCGGAGAGTATGGAAACCGTGGCAAGGCGGGAATTTGAAGCAGGACGTTCCGCCCAGGAAACTGCGGAGATAATTCAGCACCCGCTGCCTTTGGTAAAAATGTGGTACGAAAACTATCTTAAAGGCGGAAAGGATATAAGCGTATGTGGGGCAGACTGCAAGGCTTGCAGCTATCTTGGCTCGCTCTGTAATGGCTGTAACGCCGCCGAGGGAAAGGTTTTCCATTCACCGGAGGGCTGTCCCATACATAAATGTGCAAAAGGGGAAAAGAAGCTTGAAAGCTGCGGTGAGTGCAGTATGGCGCCCTGTCAGGTCTGGCGCAGCACAAGAGACCCTATGATGTCCGACGAGACTTTTGAGAACAGCATAAATGAGCGGCTTTCTAATCTCGGGAAGAAGTGAATTGCGAGGCAGAAGTAACTGCCCCTAAAAATTTTTCAGAAATTTTCAAAAAAGGTATTGACTCTCCCCTTAGGGTATGATGTAGGATAAATTTGTAAGAGGAAAGGAGGAACGTGAGATGCTTAAAATCGGTGAGTTTTCAAAGCTGTCCCATATTACGGTCAAGGCGCTTCGGTTTTATGAAAGAGAGGGTATTCTTATCCCCGCTTCCGTGGACGACCGGACGGGCTACCGCTTTTATGAAACAGGTCAGCTTGAGGACGCAGCAAAAATCAAGGCTTACAGACAGCTTGATTTGTCAATCGACGAGATTAAGGCAATTCTTAGCGGCGCTGACGTAAAGGCTATCCTTACCGGAAAGGCAGAAGCCTTACAGACGCAGAAGGAAGAAATCGACGTTCGCCTCTCCATAATCAATCATATTCTGGAGGACAAAGAAATGAAGTATCAGGTAACTGTAAAGGAAATCCCTTCCGCAATCGTTTACTATGCGGAAACAACTCTGAAAAACTACGGAGATGCTATGCAGTTCATTCCCGCCTGCGGCGAGGAGTGCCGGAAGCTTAATCCAACGCTGAAATGTACTAATCCGCCCTACGAGTTCTGCGAGTATCTTGACGGGGAGTACAAGGAAACTGATATAAGAATCCGTCACAGCGAGGCTGTTGAAGGCTTCGGCAAGGAAAACGACATGATAAAGTTCCGGGAAATTCCTGCCGTTAAGGTGCTGAGCATTTTCCACAAGGGCGCTTATGACCGTATCGGCGAAGCCTACGCATTCATTATGAAATATGCTTCCGAAAACGGCTATAAGCCCGCAGGTCTTGCAAGAGAGTGCTATATCGACGGTATCTGGAACAAGGAGTCGGTAGATGAATGGCTGACAGAGATACAGCTTCCTATCGAATAATGATAAAGCGCAAAAATCCCCTTTCTCCGTTCGGAGAAAGGGGATTTGCTATCTGTATTCGTGCATTTTATGCGTGTTCAAGCCTCTTTCCGATATAGTCGGCGACCTCCTCCTGAGCAATTCCAAGTACAAAGGAAAACTCGGGGTAAATCATGTTTTCCGCCATTCTGAGTGTGTTTTCATCGGAAACAAGCACCTTTTTTCCGCTGGTGCGGCATTGAACGGTGTGAAGATAGACGGTTTTTATAAGAGCGATTATTTTTGAATAGTCGTCGCTTTTTAAAATCGCTTCGATAATGCTTTTGCGCTGGCGGAAATCCCTTGTAAGCTGAATATCCATATCCGGTACGGAGTCGATAACGCTGTGAATTTCCTCTTTAGTCATAGGCTTTCGTATTTTTGCGCCTGCAAAGGACATGGGCACATAGTAGGAGGAGCCGTTCTTGCTAAGCGGAACAAGCTTCAGGTATTCCGATGAGTTCATACCGTCAAAGGACTTTGTTTCGATACATTCAATCCTGCAAACGCCTACGCCCTTGTAAACCACATAGTCGTCCTGCAAAAATTCCGTTTCAAGCCTTTCCATTATGCCGCCTCCCTTTAATTGCACTTCTTGATTATTACTTTATATGTATATTATAACATAAATCAAATCGCCGCAAGGCGATACGGCGCAGCCGTCTTTTGCCGCAGGCAAAAGGATTTAATGTTAAAATGTTCATAGCCGCTTGCGAAGCAAGAAACCCGCACCAGCGGGTTCAAAATCTTCGTTAGAAGATTTTGGGGCTATGGTTATTATACCACATTTTCAACAGCTTTAACATAGGCTTTTTGTACAAAAAACAGAATTTTATTTTTGTGGCAGGGAGCGAAAATGCACATAAAAAGGCTTTACAAAAGGGAATTTGCGGGGTCAGAGCATAGAAAAAGCCGCCTCTTAAAAGAGAAGCGGCGCTTTTATTTATATTACGCAATCAATGGTTATGATGCGGGTGTGCCTTGACAAAATCCACTGCGTTAAGGCAGGCAACATGGACGTCAATTGAATGCTGCTTAATCATAACCTGGGAAAGCCTTGAATAAAGCTCGCCCTTTGCGGTGCTGACGTATTTCGGGGGCAGGGCGTTAAGAGCAAGACATTCCACGTCCTCAACGCACTGCGGACAGCCGCAGAATTCGGTATCGTTCTCCATAATCTCCTTAAGCGTAAGCTCAACTATCTGTTCCATTGTATTTGTCAGCGCCATAAAATCAATCCTTTCGCAATCGGTTTAATCTGAAATGCCCTATGTACCAATTATACAATTTTTTTCCTTTTTTGTCAATGAATTTTTTGTGTTTTCCTTTAGTGCAGCCCGATTTGCCCAAAAAATATGATAAAATTACGCTTGCTATTGAATTTTTCGGAAAAGTGTGGTATTATTAATATAATTATTTCATTCAACGCATTAAATCTGGAAAGGACAGAATGATATGAACGCTTTTTCTTACAGGATACAGGGACTTCAGCCCTCCGCAATTCGTGAAATACTGAAATTTACAGCAGACCCTTCTGTTATAAGCTTTGCTGCGGGAAATCCCGCTCCCGAGGCTTTTCCCGTTGATAAAATCAAGGGTATTATGGAGGAGATAATGGATAACGACCCGATAGGCGCTCTCCAGTACTCAATTTCCGAGGGCTACACCCCTCTTCGTGACTGGATAAAGGACGACCTTTACTCCAAGGGCATTTTCAACTGGAACAACGACGACGTTATTATTACAGCAGGCGCTCAGCAGTGCATTGAAATGACCGCAAAGGTAATCTGCAACGAGGGGGACGCTATTATCTGCGAGGAGCCAAGCTTTATCGGCTCGCTCAACTCCTTCCGCTCCTACAATGCAAAGCTTATCGGCGTGCCTATGGACGAGGAGGGAATGGATATTGCAATTCTCGAAGATACTCTTAAGAAAAACCCGAGAACAGCCTTTATTTATGTAATCCCCAACTTCCAGAACCCTACCGGCAGAACCATGAGCCTTAACCGCAGAAAGCAGATACTTGAGCTTGCATATAAGTACAACGTGCTTATAATTGAGGACAACCCCTACGGAGACCTGCGCTTTGCGGGTGAGGACGTTCCCACGATACGCTCAATGGACACAAAGGGGCACGTTATCTATGCGGGTACTTTCTCCAAGACTGTTGCCCCCGGACTTCGTGTAGGCTATATGTGTGCAGAAAAGAGCATAGTTTCAAAGGCGGTCTGCGCTTTACAGGTTTCAACAGTTCACACAAACATTATGGCGCAGATGATAGTGCATAAATTTCTTACAAGATACGATTTCAATGAGCATCTTGCTGGACTTCGTGAGATATACAGGAAGAAATGTGACCTTATGCTTAACTGCCTCAAATACAAAATGCCCAAATCCATAAGCTTTACCGAGCCTGACGGCGGTCTCTTTATCTGGGGCACTCTGCCGAACGGGGATATGAACTATTTCTGCAAGAAAGCAGTTGAAAACAAGGTTGCTGTCGTTCCGGGAAATGCATTCCTTGTTGACGAAAGCAAGCCTACCCTTTCCTTCCGCCTTAACTACTCAACCCCCACCGACGAGCAGATTGAAAAGGGTACGGATATTCTTGCGGAAGTTGCAAAGACAATGTACAGATAAAGGAGAAAAGGAATAATGGAAGAAACAAGAAAAAAGCGTATTTTCAGCGGCATTCAGCCCACAAATACACCTCACTTAGGCAACTACCTCGGCGCTCTCGTAAACTGGATTAAGCTTCAGGACGAGTACGACTGCGCTTACAGCATAGTAGACCTTCACTCAATTACCGTAAGACAGGACCCCGCAAAGCTTCGCAAGCAGATTGTTGAAAGCTACGCTCTGCTGCTTGCTATGGGCGTTGACCCGAAGAAGTCTATCGCTTTTGTCCAGGGGCATAACCCCGCTCACGCAGAGCTTTCATGGGTACTTTCCTGCTACACCCAGTTCGGCGAGCTTTCCCGTATGACCCAGTTCAAGGACAAGAGCGAAAAGCACCCCGAAAATATCAACGCGGGACTTTTCACCTACCCCGTGCTTATGGCGGCGGATATTCTTCTGTATCAGGCTGACCTTGTGCCGGTAGGAGTTGACCAGAAGCAGCACTTGGAGCTTACAAGAAATATCGCCCAGCGCTTCAACCAGCTTTACGGCGAAACCTTTGTAATGCCCGAGCCTTATATCACAAAAACTACCGCAAAGATTATGTCCCTTCAGGACCCCACAAAGAAGATGAGCAAGTCGGACGAGAACCCCAATGCAAGCGTTTCTGTCCTTGACGACAAGGACACCATAATCAGAAAGTTCAAGAGAGCCGTAACCGACAGCGAAACCGAGGTTTGCTACCGTGAAGGCAAGGACGGGGTTAATAATCTTATGTCCATTTATTCCGCTGTTACAGGCAAGTCCTTCGAGGAAATCGAAAGAGAGTTTGCAGGAAAGGGCTACGGCGATTTCAAGCTTGCGGTCGGCGAGTCCACAGCGGATATGCTTGCGCCCATGCAGGCGGAGTTCGCTAAGATTATTGCAGACAAGCAGTATATAAACAACTGCATGAAGGAAGGCGCAGAAAAGGCTTACAAGGCTTCAAGATATACTCTGCGCAAGGTTTACAAAAAGGTAGGCTTCGTTGAAATCAAGTAAGAAAAAGCTGTGTATAGTGGCGGTGTGCGCTGTTGCCGCCGCAATTCCCTTTATGTGCAGTACTGCACTTACCGAAACCTGTTATAATATCAGCGCGGCAGCGGCGAAAACCCCTGTTAAAATCGCATTTCTGTCCGACCTGCACAACAGCTTCTACAAGGCGGATATGAAAGAGCTTACAGAGTCGGTGAATAATTTCTCTCCCGACGCCGTTGTTTTCGGCGGCGACCTTTTTGACGAGCATTTCGGGGAAGAAAACTCATGGCGGCTTGTAAACAAGCTTGCGGCGGAGTATCCCTGCTATTACTCTATCGGCAATCACGAGATAAACCGAATGGACGCCGACAGAGTAAAGGAGAAAATGCGGCAGGCGGGAGTTATTGTACTTGAGGGCGGTTTTTCCGACCTTACGGTAGGCGATACGGCGGTAAGATTTATCGGGATAGACGGGGCGCTGTACGAAGAACAGCTTGAAGCGGCGGAAGAGGCGGTTTCGGGCGACAAGGTAAACCTGCTTATAAACCATTTCCCCGAGGATTTTCCTCTTGTTTCTGGAAAGGGCTTTGATATAGTCCTTTCGGGGCATGCCCACGGCGGGCAGATAAGGATACCCTTTACGGATATAGGGCTTTATGCTCCCGGGCAGGGATTTTTACCGAAGTACACAAGCGGAGTTTACAGGGAAAGCGGCACTTCCATGATTGTAAGCAGAGGGCTTTACAGACAGCTTTCCTGCCTTATAATACCGAGAGTATTCAACCGTCCCGAGGCGGTGTATGTGACTATCCGCCCATTATAGTGCAGGCTGACGATAAGCCGCCCTTATAAAATATTTATGCTGGCTGAAATTGGCAGAAAGGGGAAGCTATGCGAATTGTTTCGCTTATTGAAAATACCAGCGCCGCAGAGCGGCTTAAAGCGGAGCACGGTCTTTCCCTTTACGTTGAAAACTGCGGAAAGCATTATCTTATCGACACGGGCGCTTCGGACAAGTTCATTCTCAATGCAAAGCGAATGAGAATACCCCTTGAAAAGGTGGAAAGGGTGGTTATTTCACATAATCATTACGACCACACGGGAGGAATCGAGGCGCTTTTAAAGCTTAACCCTAAGGTGAAAATATACGCAAAGGCGGCTTGTATCGAGGATTTCTATATGAAATACGGTTTTATCCGTATTCCGATAGGGCAGCTAAGCTACCTTTACGAGGAGCACCCCCGCAATTTCGTGCTGTACAACAGCTTTCAGGAGATAGGCGAGGGGTTTTTCGCCATGTCCAACGAATATCGGGATTATCAGATGTACTGCCGTGAAAAAAGGCTTTACCGCCGCTGCGGTAAGCAGATTATACATGACGATTTTGAGCATGAGGCGTTCTTTTTAATCTTTCCCGACAACAACAGGGATAAGGGCTGCGTGGTGGTTTCAAGCTGCTCACACTGCGGAATTGTGAACGTGCTGAAAACCGTGCGTATGAGATACCCGGATACGCCAATACTTTCTGTTATAGGCGGGTTTCACCTTATGGGCTCATCAACGAAAAAGCTTTGCTGCTCCGTGGAGTTTGTGGACAAGACGGTAAACGAGCTTAAGGGAATACCTACGGGTGCGATTTATACCTGCCACTGCACGGGACTTACGGGCTACGGTATTATGAAAGCGGGGCTTGGGGACAGGCTCCAGTATTTACAGACCGGAGAGGAGCTGGAATTTTAGTATGAATATTCTTGTGGCAGGCTGCGGTAAGACGGGCGCAGCCCTTGCGGGAAAGCTTGCTGAATACGGACACGATATTGCCGTTATAGACGAAAACGGCTCTAATTTCGATAATCTTCCCGAGGGCTTCGGGGGACTTGCTTTTGAGGGTATTCCGATTGACTCCGACGCTCTTGTTAAAGCGGGGATAAAGACCTGCGACGTAGTTGCGGCAGTTACCTCGGACGACAACATAAACCTTATGGTGGCTCAGCTTGCAAAAGAGGTTTTCGGGGTAAAGCGGGTTATCGCCAGGGTTTCCGACAAGGAAAAGGAGCAGATTTACAGCTCCTTCGGTCTTACAACCGTCTGCCCCACGAATTTAACGGTGGATTCCCTTGCTTCGGCGGTGGACGAGTTCTCGCATAACGAGAGCTATATCCGAATGGGAAACCATACGGTAAGATTTTTCTCAATGGCTGCTCCCGCTGAATTTATTGGGAAAAAGGCGCTGGGAATTACTCTTGAGCAGGACGAGATTCTTTACGCTGTTATCAATGCCGAGGGAGAAATGCGGCTTGTTACAAACTACAATTTTGTTATAAACAGCGGCGATACCCTTGTTTTTTCAAAGCTTGTGGACTGATTTAGGGGGAAGTGATTTCTGAATGAAAACCATAATTCTCGGCGGCGGCAGGGTAGGCTACTACCTTGCAAAAACGCTGAGCGAGCGCAGCCGTGATATTGTTCTTATAGAAAGGGATAAGGAGGTTTGCCGCCGGGTTGCGGACACTCTCGATGTTCCCGTAATATGGGGCGACGGCTCCTCCGCTTCGGTGCTTGCAAAGGCGGGGGCGGAAGGCTGCGGGGCTGTTATTGCAGTTACGGGCAGGGATGAGGTAAACCTTATCGCCTGTCAGACTGCCAAAAGAGTTTACGGCGTAGCAAAAACCATAGCAAAGGCGAATAACCCGAAAAACGTTGACACAATGCGCTCCCTCGGGGCGGATATTGTTATTTCATCAATAGATACGATTATAACCCTCCTTGAACGTGAGGTAGACCACAGCACAATCAAGGAGCTTATACCCCTGAACGGCGGAAAGGCAGCGGTTTACGAGGTGGTTCTTCCCCCGGATTTCGCTTATTCCGGCGGGGAAATCTCGGAAATATCACTTCCCGAGGGCTGCAACATCGTTTCAATTACAAGAGACAGCGAGCTTATTATCCCCCGAGGCAAAACAAGACTTTACAGCGGAGACAAGCTTTTAATCGTTTCCGCAGCCTCCGTTACCAACGATGTCCGCCGTGCTCTGAAGCTGAAAAAGCAGTAATTTTTGTATCTTAGCCCTAAAATTATTATGCAGTTAGCTGTATTTGCGGGAGATTTTGGGTATTTTCTTGTAAAAAAACAGTAAAATTTGCTGTTATTTTCAAAAAGTATTGAAATTTTGCCAAAAATGAGCTATAATGTAAATAAATTAAATTATTATGAGAAGGTTGGTGTATTATGAACTCACCATTCACAGCTGCTGAAATCAGCAAGAAGCTTAAGGAAACCCTTGAGCTGGATTTCAGAGTTTCGCCCGCAGAGGCAACAAGCACACAGATTTACAAGGCGCTGTCCAGCCTTGTAGTTGACTACTTAAAGGAAAAGCGTCATAAGTTTATGACAAAGTGCAATTCCATGGGCAAGAAGCAGGTTTACTACATTTCCATGGAATTCCTTATGGGTCGTTCCCTCAAGACCTCCCTCTTCAATCTCGGACTTAACGAGGCTGTTGAAAAGGTTATGAGCGACGAGTACAACATCAAAATGGAAACCATTTACGACGAGGAGCCTGACGCAGGTCTCGGAAACGGCGGTCTTGGTCGTCTTGCGGCTTGCTACATGGACGGTATGGCTACCTGCGCTTACCCCGCAACAGGCTACTCCCTTCTTTACGAATACGGTATATTCAAGCAGAAGATTATCGACGGCTGGCAGACAGAGCTTCCCGATAACTGGCTTCCCGGCGGCGAGTCCTGGCTTGTAGCCGTACCCGAGCAGGCTATTGAGGTTCACTTCGACGGCGAGATAAAGGAATACTGGGACAACGAATACCACCACATTTCCCATGTAAACTACGTTCCCGTACTTGCCGTTCCTTACGATATGTACGTTTCGGGCTACGACAGCGAGGGCGTTTCAAAGCTCCGTCTCTGGAGCGCTAAGAGTATGTCCTTCGATATGAGCGCATTTAATGCAGGCGACTATGCAAGCGCTTTGGGTGCAAACAACATTGCTCACGCTCTTACAAAGGTTCTTTACCCCAACGACAACCACCTTGAGGGTAAGGCGCTCCGTCTTCGTCAGCAGTACTTCATGTGCGCTGCTTCCG
The DNA here is from genome assembly GCA_051882315.1 of Ruminiclostridium sp. Lineage (GTDB taxonomy): Bacteria > Bacillota > Clostridia > Oscillospirales > Ruminococcaceae > Ruminiclostridium_E. The sequence goes on along the minus strand of JBJERM010000216.1, from coordinate 2,343 downwards.
TAGGCGACATCGTAATGCGCCACATGAACGTTTACGGCACACTCGACAACCTCCACGACAAGGTTGCTATCCATATCAACGACACTCACCCCACTCTTGCAATCCCCGAGCTTATGAGAATACTCCTTGACGACTGCGGCTACTCCTGGTCAAAGGCTTGGCACATCTGCTCCAACACCTTTGCATACACCAACCACACCGTTATGGCTGAGGCTCTTGAAAAGTGGGATAAGGATCTTATCGCAAGAATACTCCCCAGAATTTACGCAATCTGCTGCGAAATCAACCGCCGCTACTGCGAGGGACTTTCTAACCGCCTGCCCTACGAAAAGGTTGAGCGTATGTCCATCTTCAACAACAACAAAATCAGAATGGCGAATATGTGCGTAGACGCTTCCCATTCCGTCAACGGCGTTTCAAAGCTCCACAGCGAAATCATCAAGGAAAGCGTATTCCACGATGAGTACGAGGATAAGCCCGCTAAGTTCACAAATGTAACAAACGGTATTGCTTACCGCCGCTGGCTGCTCCAGTCCAACCCCAGACTTACAAGTCTTCTTTCCGAATGTATAGGGGAGGGCTTCAAGAAGAACGGTCAGGAGCTTTCAAAGTTCAGACTTTTCGAGAACGACAGCGAAGTGCTCAGAAAGCTTGCTGAGATAAAGAGAGCGAACAAGGCAGATTTTGCAAAGTATGTTCTTTCCTCAACCGGCAGACAGCTTAACATTGACAGCATTTTCGACGTACAGGTAAAGCGTCTCCACGAGTACAAGCGTCAGCAGCTCAATGCACTCAACATCATTTCCGAGTACAACTACCTGCTCAACAACCCCGACGCAGATTTCGTACCGAAAACCTATATTTTCGCTTCTAAGGCAGCCCCCGGCTACTATATGGCTAAGCAGATTATCAAGCTTATCTGGTGCCTCGGCGAGGAAATCAAAAAGAACCCGAAAATCAGCGAAAAGCTTTCCGTAATCTTCCTTGAGGATTACCGTGTAACCCTTTCCGAAATGCTTATGCCCGCAGCTGAAATCTCCGAGCAGATTTCTCTTGCAGGTACGGAAGCAAGCGGCACCGGCAATATGAAGCTTATGCTTAACGGCGCTGTTACAATGGGTACCTACGACGGCGCTAATGTTGAAATCCACGAGCAGGTTGGCGACGACAATATCTTTATCTTCGGTATGTCAACTCCCGAGGTCAACGTTATGAAGCAGAATGGCTACTCTCCCGAGGGCTATTACAACCACAATCAGGTTATAAAGGCAGCTATCGACGCTATGTACCGCGGCTTTAACGGTGCTACCTTCGAGGAGGTTGCAAACGCTATCCGCTACGTTGACCAGTATATGTGCCTTGCAGACTTTGAGAGCTATCGTACTGCACAAAGAAAGGCAAGCGACACTTACAGGGATATTGAGAAGTGGAACAGGATGTCCCTTGCAAATATCTCCGGCGCAGGCGTATTCTCCGCAGACAGAGCGGTTACCGACTACGCAAGAGATATCTGGCATATCATCTGATTTTATTATAGTAACCGTCAAAGCTTATTATACTTTGAGCGGATTTTAAGTCGGCTATTTTTCTACCCGCCTTCGGCGGGTAGAAAAATAATGACGTTTGCTAAAAAACAGATTTTTTCCGCCGTATAGTTTTTCTGTACGGCGGAAAAGTGCTGTCTAACGGAGGCTTTTATGTTACCTATTTACGATTGTTTCAGCGAGGATTATAAGTCGCCTTTTGGTGCAGTAGAGCGGGGAACGGAGTGCAGCTTTACTCTTAAGTTTCCTGAGGAAACCCTTGTGGAGGAACCTGTTCTTGTGGTTTTCCGCCCGGGCTTCAAGGAGCGTTTTGTGCACCTTGAGTACTGCGGCAGCAAGGAGGGCTATAAGTCTTACAGCTGCAAATACGCTCCCTCCGATACGGGACTGCACCACTATTATTTCTCCCTGCTCATAAACCACAACCGCCACTATGTCAAGAAAAGCGGTGCAAGCGAGGGCGTTATCGACAACGGCGACCTTTTCCAGCTTACGGTTTTCCGTGATGGAATGACTACTCCCGAATGGTTAAAGGGCGGGGTTATGTACCAGATTTTCCCCGACAGATTCGCTAAAAGCGGGGAAAGCCACGAGAACGTGCCCTTTGACCGGAAAATGCATTCCGACTGGAACGATACTCCCGACTGGAAGCCGGACAGCAGAGGAACAATCACAAACAGCGACTACTTCGGCGGCGACCTTAAGGGAATTGAGCAGAAGCTGGACTATCTGAGCGATTTAGGCGTTACTGTAATATATCTGAACCCGATTTTTGAAGCCCACGAGAACCATAGATACT
>JBJERM010000215.1:0-3985 GCA_051882315.1 Ruminiclostridium sp. | reverse complement strand
GCTTTAGAATATCTGATAAAAGATTATCTTATTTATAAATACCCGGAAGAAAGCGAGCATATTAAGTCAACTCCTCTTACAAACTGCATTGACAACACTAAATACAGTATAAGCACTAATATAAAAGAAGTTGCAAAAAGGTGCGCCTGGCTGGGTAACGACCACAGCCATTACATAGTCAAGCACACCGACAAGGATTTAAACGATTTAAAAGAATTACTTAATATTACATCGCTTTGGATATTGATGGAATTGGAAACAGAAGAGGCGCTTAAAATTCAGCATAAGTAGTCCCAAATTAACTATTGTTCATTGGTAACCTTATTTCTCCTATAAATATTCCTTCTTTAGTGTAGTATTTCACTTTGAAATCAATTGGAAATTCAGGAGTTCCATTACCTTTTTCAACAGCTACGGCTATAACTTCTTCAGTTCTTGCGCACCCTATACTTTTTATTATTTCTTTCATTTATAACTCCTATTCTACATCATTGCTCGCAACTATGATTTTAGTATAATTCCGATTTCGGAATTTGTCAAGTGAGGCTATTATGTTCTACGATATCTTTAACAATTTATGCATATCCAATAATACTACTGTTACCGGAGTTTTAAAAGCTTTAGGGATAAGCACATCAAAAGGAACGGCGTGGAAAAATGGTTCTACCCCTAACGGTGAGATTTTATCTAAAATTGCCGCCTATTTCAACGTAACAACCGATTATCTTCTCGGCAACGACACAAGCGCAGCAAAAGACCCTGCTACCGATGAAGAGATTAAATTTGCCTTGTTTAACGGCTCTGACGGTGTTACTGATGAAATGTATGAGGAAGTTAAGAACTTTGCCCAGATGGTGAAGCTAAGAGAGGCTAACAAGCAGAAAGGCAAAAAATGAAGAATATAACCGACCTTCAAGAGCTTGCCGAAAGGCGTGGTATATCAATAGATTATATCGACTGCCCCGAATGTTCCTCGATGTCGCTAATAATTGACGGTAAATGTTATGTGGGGATAGACAAGAACACAGCAAGCAGAGATGAGCTGGTGCATACCGCCCACGAGCTCGGACACTGCGAAACAGGTGCTTTTTACAACAGATATAGCAAGTTCAATGTAATAAGCAAGCATGAATATACAGCCGATAAGTGGGCTGTTCAGCAGCTTATGCCCGCCGATGAGCTGTTAAGCGCCGTTTCGGAAGGCTATACCGAAGCCTGGCAGCTTGCTGATTATTTCGGCGTGACAGAAGATTTTGTACACAAAGCCTATAAAATATATAAGGCTATGAGCGTGCTCGATTGAGCGTGCAAAAAAACATATGACAACGGAGGATATATGCATTTATTTAATTTACTGGCACCAAATAGTAGCAGCAATTACAACAACAACGGAGTTAATCCATTAATAATTGTAATCGGACTGTTGGTTATATTTATCAGCCTTGCAGCTCTCGCCTCGTACATTTCTTCCCGAAAGACTGCCAAGCTGATATACCAAAACAAGCTTACGGCGAAAGAACCTATTAATGACTACAATCCGGAAGAAAAAGATACTATAAAAGGATTTATTTCTGCGGATTTCAAGTCAAAAAAATGGCGTCCTGAGATTTTCGAAAACTGCAAAACTTATGATTTTTCAACTATTGCAGATTTCGAGCTTGTCCAGAATGGAGTTTCCACCGTCAGCAAAGGCGGATTGACAGGTGCTCTTGTGGGAGGTCTGGTTGCAGGACAGGTTGGCGCTATAATAGGCTCTAACACTTCAAAAAAGCAGATAACAACCGTTAATTCTATGCTCGTAAGAATTGCCTTGATTAATGCAGACCTGCGAATTATTGAAATTCCGCTGTATTCCGGTGCAAATCTCGACACTTCCGGAATAGCATACAATAATTATAAAAGTGTTGCAGAGAACATACTTTCTCTGCTCCAGGCAATAACAGTTTCCTGTGAACGTGATACAGCAGCCGCTACAACAGAACAGAGAACCGCAATAAGCTCTGCTGACGAAATACGAAAATTTAAGCAACTTCTTGACGATGGCATAATTACCGAGTCGGAATTTGAAGAGAAGAAGAAGCAGCTGCTCGACCTATAAAAAAAATAAAGCCCCTCACCTGCGCCAACAGGTGAAGAGCTTCAATAGAGGATATGCTATAAAACAAATCCTACGCAATTTTTATTATAGCATACCCTCCGGATTTTTGCAACCATTTTTCAAAAATAAGGAGGATTTTTTATGCAGAAAAACAAAAAGCGCAGCGACGGAAGATTACAGGCCAGGGTTTATATTGGCAATGCAAACGGCAAGCATCAATATAAATATGTTTATGGCCACAGTCAAAAAGAGCTGGACAAAAAGATACAAGAAGTAAAAACGAAAATAGGAAAAGGCTTAGACCTTTCGGCGGAACGAGATACCTTCGGATACTGGGCGGAAAAATGGCTAAAGCTGAAGCGTAGCGAGGTAAGTGCAGGAAGATACACAACATACGAAGCGAGAATGGACAACCTTAAGCCTTTATTCGGTTTTGAAATATCTAAGCTTCGTGTCGGCGACTTTCAGGAGATAATCAGCGATTGTGCAATCGAACCCTGCGAGCGAACCAAGAAACCATATTCTCATGCCACTCTTCTGGAAATAAAGAGTACTGCTTCTCAGATAATGAAATTCGCTATCGACAACCGTATAATTGATTATAACCCTGTTGCTTCGGTAAAGGTTCCAAAGGAGACAAGAAAGACAGAGGTGCGCCGAGCTCTGACCGATGAAGAGCAACAATGGATAATTAACACGCCCCACCGAGCTCAGACTGCCGCCATGATTATGATGTATGCAGGTCTTCGGAGAGGTGAGCTGCTTGCTCTGACTTGGGCTGATATAGACCTAAAAGCAAAGACCATCAGCGTCAATAAATCTGCTGAAATTATCAATAATCAGACGATTATTAAAAACGGTGGAAAAACTCAGGCTGCAACAAGAATTGTTTATATCCCCCAGATATTAGTCGATTATCTTAGCGGCGTTCCCGGCGTGCATTTTGGATATGTTGTGTGCAAAGAAGACGGGCAGCCAATGACCGACAGCGCATGGAAACGCCTCTGGGACAGCTACCTTGATGACCTAAACCTTAAATACGGCGACTGGAGCAATTGCATTCAGACACACGGTAAACGCCCGAACAAGTATGGTCCTCGGAAGAAACCAATGATAATACCCCGTTTTACAGCGCATTGGCTCCGTCACACCTTTATAACCTTGATGTATATGTCCGGTGTTGATATTCTGACTGCCAAAGAGCAGGCAGGCCACGCCGACATAGAAACTACTATGTCGATTTATACCCATCTCGATAATCAGTACAAGAAGAAGAACATCGAAAAAATGAATAATTATATAAATGATAAACTGTACTCAGAGACCGAAGAAAAGTCGGCAGAAAATTAGTATGGGTGTCACCATGGGTGTCAAAACACCCACAAAAGGCTTTGTTATGCGCTTCGTCTCTTCTTTCGGGACGCAGAGGCCGTGGGTTCAAGTCCCGTCACCTCGACCAGTTTTAAAACCTTACAAATAGCTTTGTTAAGCGGTTTGTGAGGTTTTTATTTGTATTTATAATTGTCTGTTATCAGCTGAAATCATACAAAATCAGGCTTGTATGCCTGTCAAAAAAGATTCGTTGTAATCGTTCTTTTGTTTTGTTGGGGATAGATAATAAAAAGCACCCCAGAGGAGTGCTTATATTTGTATTCTGTTTTTGCTTAATCTGTCATGGCTTGATAATCTCAATTATACCCTTTGCGCTTCGAGCTGCCTTTTTCATAAGACTGTTTTCATTAAGATATTCAAGCCCTTTAAGCGTAATTTCGGGGCGCTCCAAAGTAACCCGCGGATATGTGGAGCTGAGATATGTTGCGGAATAAACCCCTGTTATGTATCCCTCGTTTACAAGCAATGTCATAATTCTCGACCAGTAGGGATAGT
>JBJERM010000214.1:0-3992 GCA_051882315.1 Ruminiclostridium sp. | reverse complement strand
TTTTACCGTGCAGTCTGCCTCCCCGGAATTTCTGTGTTCCTGCACACAAAAATCGGGAGAAATCGACCTGCACGGTAAAGAAAAATATTTTAATTATCTGAATTATCTCAGAAGTAATTCCGCAATACTCCAAAGCGCATTTTCCCCGGTATTTTTGAAGATACTGCTAAAGAAGCTTATATGGAAAATATAGCAGCATACGAACAACTTTTTATGGATGCAGAAAAATATAGTATTATCCAAAAGGCACTTACAGAGCGATTGTATAAAGGACTTCATAAATAAATTTGTCCGAGCATTTCATTTTTAGATGTGCTAAATCCTTGTCTGTAATTATTCCGATTACTTTTAATATTACTTCTGACGCTATCCTGTATTATGCCTTTGGAATAACTCCTCCGAAAGCAGCAGTTGCAATTTTTCCGTCAGCTTTAAACACAAACCCTCCGTTGTATTTTTTTGCAATCTTATCCACAATTTCAAGCCCGTAGCCGTGACAGCCATCGCTTTTCGTGGTTTCGGGAACACCCTCTCCCGCAAACACGATATTGCAGGTGTTTTTAACCTCAACAAGCACCATTCCTATATCGGTTTTTGCGCTTATTTCAATAAAGCTGTTTTCGTGATTTTCAGCCTCTCTTATGGCGTTGTCAAGCAGATTTGCCACAACGGAGCATATATCCGTTTTATCCAGCAGAAGCTCCTCGTCTTTTTCTATATTAATTCTGAAATCGATGCCTTTTTCTTCTGCTTCTTTGCTTTTTTGCCATATTACTGCATTAACAATCGGGTTTCGGCAGATAAGGGGAACGCCGAGGTTCTCCGCCCGCTCCTTCAGCGACTCCAGCATTTCTGCGCCTGTTTCACGGAAGGAACTATCGTTCATAACCATTTCAGCCGCAGAAATAAGGTTCTTTATATCGTGACGGTATTCCCTTATTTCCGTAAACTGATTTGAAATATTCTCGTAATACCGGTACTGCAATTCAATTTCGTGTTCCATATCATTCAGGCGGATTTTCATTTCAGCCATTTTTGAGTTGCCCAGTAATGCAGCAAACATAAAAGCGTCCGAAACGACAAATATTATTATAGACACTATAAGAAAGGGGTTCATCTTCTCAACGCCGTCAATGCTGCCCCAGAGGTGATTGTAATAGCCGGTAAGAGAAACCGCCTGTCCCAAAGGGAAGATAATAAATAGAGCCATACTGGAAATCTGGAGATTACTAATAAATTTGCGCCAGATAATGACAATTACTATGAGAACAAATAAGCTTATTGAATTAAAAACCAATGCCTGAAATATGCAATCCCAGTTTTTTACCTCAACTTCAGTTGCTATAAAGCCGAAGTAGTCAACAGCTATAGTCGCCGCCAATGCGTCCAATATCATAAAAGAACCTATCTGAGTTGTAGCACTGAGAAGCCTTTTCTGCCAGCTATCCTTAAATAACAGCATAGCCGGCACAATTACTATTATAAGGCTGAAAATAAATCTTAATGGCATATTACCGATAGCAATAAGGGTTATTCCTATAATTTTATTTGCAACCGCACAACCTATAAGAGTCAGCCATTTGTTGTATTTCGGTGTAAGGGTGAGAAGAAGATGGACATATATGTATAATGAATTAAAAACATCGTAAAGAAGAAAAAACAATACATCAATCAAAAGCTGTTCAGTCATTTTTACCCTCCCGATTATCCGAAGCTTTATAGGAAATAAGAGCCTGTCTGAAATTATCAAGATAGGCTTTTCCTATCGGGATATGCGTATTGTCTGTCAGAACGGCAAAGCTCCAGTTTTCCACAGCCCTTATATATTCCATATTGATTATAAAGCTTTTGTGGCAGCGGCAGAAGCCGGCGCTTAGCCTGCCTGCCACAGCCTCAAGTTTATCGTAATATGTATAGCTGTTATCGGTGGTATGGACGGTTATTTTACGCTTGTCGCTGGAAATATGAACAATGTCTTTCTCGTTTATGAAAAGGGTTGTTCTGTTTGCAGTTACCGGAAAGTAACGCTCCTGCACCAAAGAAGACGCTTTTATCTTTTCAAGCGCAGTTTTCAGATATTTCTTCTTGACCGGCTTTACAAGAAAAGCAATCGGCTCAAAACCGACGTGGCAGTTGAAAATATCCTGAGAATACTTATCCCCGTAGCCCGTAACAAATACAAGCTTTATCAGGGGAAATCTTTCTTTAATTTTGGCGGCAGCGTTAATTCCGTTGCCGTCGGAATTTTTTATATCAAGAAAAATCCCGTCCACAGAATCGCCTGTATCTTCGAGAGAAAACAACAGAGAGGAAATGGTGGGAAAAAGAGTTATCTTAGCCTCGGGTTCAATATCAAGAATATTGGCTTTGAGCTTTTCCGAAAAATCAGCGTTGTCGTCACAAATCAGAAGTTTCAATTTATCACCTGCAATATAAAGTTTTCTTAATTATAATAAAAAATTACAGAAATGTCAAATTGTTTGTTACATGAAATACAGGATTTGTTAAGTATAGCTGTTGCCCATATTCTGAACTGAACGCCTTGTTAATACGATAACCTACTGAAATAATGACATCGAGGTTGTAGTAATCAACCTGATATGTTTTCCCGCCGGCGGCAGCTGCTGAAAAATTTGCAGCAACTGAATTCAATAGCAAAAGGCGAGCCGCCTATTATTATATCACGAAGTCGGGCTATAATCAAGCTATTTCTTCCTGACATTTTCAAATAAAAGGGTTACAATACTTGTGAAAAAACTCAGTAGAGTGAGGTTTGTTCTGTGGCTGAGCTTACGACCAAACATACGACCATATTTGAAAAATTGCGGGGAAATGTAAAATGCCCAATGCCGTGAAAATGCGGATTTAAAGCTTTTGGAATATATTTACGAACGTTCGGAAAGTCAGAAATCTTTTCCCCATAATGAAGCCGGAAAAGAAGTAATCCCGGACATAGTTCATAAGAAAAATAATCCCCCGCCGTTTTGGTGCAGTACCGAAAACGGCGGGGTTTGCTGTTTATTTATTTCTCATAGCCTTAATCAGGTTCAGAAGCGCTTCTATCTCCTCCTTTGTAAGCCCGGATAAATCAATTTCCTGCTTTTGCTCCATGCCTAAAAGGAAATCCGAGGTTACATTGAATATTTTTGCAATATGGATAAGCACGTCGTAAGAGGGCAGGCGCAGATCGGTTTCATAGGCGCTTATGACGGACTTTGTAAGCCCCAGCTTATTAGCAAGCTGTTCCTGCGTCAGATTCGCTCTCAGACGCAAGGTTTTCAATCTGTTTCCAAAATCAACCATAACAATACTCCTTTTATAGATATTATAATACATTTATGTATTTAATTGGTTGATTATGTATTGAAATAGTTGACAAAGCATGCAGAAAGTGTTATACTGTAAATGCAGATTAAATAAACTGCGTAATTTAATGAAATGAGGTATGGAAATGAAGCTTTTTAAGAAAATGCTGTCGGTATTCTTGTCGGCGGTGATTATGGTCGGCATGGCTTGTGCGGGAAGCGTGAGCGCCGGTGCGGCGGGAACGTCAGAAAAATATGGCTCGCAATATCAGGTTAATGGTGCGTATGTGCCGGGTTCGGACGATTATCGCCTTACGTTCTATTATCCTTTAGAAACTGCATTGGCGATTGTTCAATACAGCGATTGCGGTTATTCGGCTATTTTCAGCATTATGTTTGAAAATAAAAACGAATATTTCAGCATTATGCTTGGCACAAAGGGAATGTTAGTTTCCAATATGAATGGAGGCGGCAAGGCGGAAGAGGATAAGAATGTGTCTGTAACTATAGATTGGGCTTCGGATGAATTAGCAAGTATAATAACTATAAAATCCTCCTCTGCTGCGGATAAATATATAGATTTGCTGAAAAACTCCCCATCGTGCAGCGTTTCGATATATTTTGCCGGCTCTGATGGCTTATGGAATTACGACTCTATGACGGGAGGATTAACAAACATAAGTGTTA
>JBJERM010000213.1:0-4031 GCA_051882315.1 Ruminiclostridium sp. | reverse complement strand
TGACGACGCAGATGGTGGTTTATCGACAGCCTGATTAATCCCAAACGTCGGGGAAGAGCATATCCAGCTCCTTGATGTTCTTCTGAAGAACCTCCTCCTGCTCCTTTAACTCCGCCTTTCTCTTGGGGGTGATAAAGGTCTTGTTAAGCTCGGCTCTTACCTCAAGCAGAGTCTTTCTTAAGGGCTCTCTGCGGCGCTGGTACTGCATCTTGCGCTCTTCCTTTGCCTGACGCTCACGGCGCTGGCGCTCGATAGCTTCCTTTTCCTCACGCTCAGCCTTAAGGCGCTCGTGCTCCTCGGCAATACGCTTCTTCTCGCCCTCGATACGGTCAACGATTGCTCCGTTAAGAGCCTCGTATCTCGCCTTCTGCTCGGGAGTTGCAAAACGCAGAGCCTTAATATAGTTCTTGTCGTTTGTAATAGTCTGGGGCAGATTCGGGATTTCATCCTCGCTCTTTAACTTGCACTCAGCAAGCAGCTTACCTATGTACGCTCTGGAATCCTCAATGTCAATATCAAGAATCTTGTCAAAGTAGGTGTCTGCGGTTTCAAACTCGCCGTCCTCTAAGAACATGTATGCTCTCTTTACAAGATTTTCCTTGTTAGCTGCGGTTGCAGTAACGATTGCGTCGGGAACTACTGCCGCTTCCTCGGGCTTTAAGATTGACTCAACCTTATCGGAGATTTCTCTCATAAACTCGTCGTCGGAGGTGTCGAAAATATCGTCGGACCAAACCAGCTCCTCGGGAAGCTGCTGGAAGGACATGGTATGCGCATTGAAGACGGGGAAGAAGAGCTTGTCGCTTCCTTCCTTTGCTGCCTCCTCGCAGAAGGTGCGTACAACGTAGTTCATAAAGCTGTCGCCACATTCCTCGGGGGTTCTGAAATCTGCAATAAGAATTTTTGACTTGCTGATTGCTGCTGAAATAAGAGCAGCCTTGTCTATTTCGTCGGCTTCCTTTAAGCTTTCGGGAATATAGAAAACGTCGAAATTAAGGTTTTCCGAGAAGCGGATATAAAGCTTCTCGCCCTCAAGGTCCTTGTCTGCACTTTCATCAAGGCGGCTTAATACGAAAATGCTGTATTCCTTGGCGTTTTCGATTGTACCCTGAGCCGCAAGAACACATTCGTCAATTGCGTTTGCCAGATTTTCATAGTTCTGCTGGGTATCCTCTGTTGCGTAATAAAGGGCACGCTTATAGTTTTCGTCCTCCTTTACAGGGGGCAGACCTACGGGATTTATGCGGCAGACTGGACGTCTTACGCTGCCTGAGCGAACATAGCTGATACCGTAGCGGCAGAGCAGCATAGCCCAGTAAGCCTCGCTGTCCTCGGGGTTCTCCTCTATAAGCTCCGCTGCATAAGCGGCAGCCTTTTCAAAGTAAAAATTATTACGTAAATATGTAATTCTGTTCAGCTTTTTAACATCGGATTTCGGGTACATAGCCGAATTGCCGCAGCCGAGGCAGACGCCGTTTACTCCCTCCATATCGAGAGAAACTTCTCCGCCGCAGATTCCGCAGGCAAGTTTATTTTCATACATTCTGCTTAACCTCCCTATTATATATTTAAAAATTATGCTCAGATACACTAAACATTATATAACAAAAAGGTTACAATGTCAATGTTTTAAGGAATTGTTTGTGAAATTTTTTTGAAATTTTTGCTCAATTTTTGCAGGTATTGCCATCATAGTGCGCCGCTGTGGTTGTTTTTGAAAATATATCGCAATTCTGTTGCCGGAAATGCAGGAAAATGCCCGTAAGGTTACAGCGCTTACGGGCAATCCGCTTGCTTATTTCAGCCTATTACGCCTGCTATCTGCTCCTTGCCTACTGCACCTACAAGAGTATCCGTAACCCTTCCGTTTCTGAAAACCATCATGGTAGGCACGCTTTGTATGTGATAACGGCTGGCAAGGTCGGGATTTTCGGAAACCTCAACCTTTGCGAACTTCGCTTTTCCCTCAAGCTCCCCGCTAAGGGTTTCAAGCAGAGGCGCCACCATGCGGCAGGGACTGCACCACTCGGCGTAAAAATCCACCAGCACCGGCAAAGAGCAGGCGGTTACCTCGGAAGCAAAATTTTTCTCGTTTACTGCAATTGTCGCCATTTTTATCATTCCTTTCAGAAGTATTTTTCACTTTTTCGGGGCGGTTATTCAATGGCAGGTTTAACGGGAATTTTTTCAGATTTTAAAGAAAAATCGCCGGAATTTTATCCCGGCGGGTTGTTTCTGATAATGCAGGATTTGTCATTCACTCAAGAAAATAAGACGCCTCCATATCGGCGGTCGCAAGGGCAAATGCAAGGGGGAACGCTTCAAGGGCTCTGCCCACAAGGTTATTGTCCTCCGTTCCCGAAAAGCCCATGTGCCAGCGAATAGCCATAGCTTCCTCTCTTGAAAGCCGCATAAAGCCGCTTATCATATAGACGGACTTTTCACCATGACCGTAGGGAAGGGAATCCTCCATTTTAAAGTAGGGCACCTTTTCCCACTGTCCCTGCTCGTTTTTGGCGTTGCGGTAGTCCACCTTGTAGCAGTCGATTTTGCACATATCATGAAGCAGGGCAACAATCGCAATCTGCTCCTCGGTATACTTATCCAGCTTATAGACCTCCCTGACACGGGGGCGCTCAAGGTAATCCTTAAGGCAGCGGTACACGTTTATGGAGTGCTGTGCAAGCCCGCCCTCAAAGGCGCTGTGGTAGCGGGTGCTGGCGGGGGCGGTAAAGAAATCGCACTTGTTGGTAAGGTAGTCGAGAAGCTTATCTGCGCCGTCACGCTTTATATTTTCGGTGTAAATTTCTGTAAATTCGGCTTTAACAGCCACTATATCAACCATAATAAATCCCCTTTCCAGGCTGTCGATAAACCACCATCTGCGTCTGTCAACTCGTCATCGCTTTGTATGGCGGCGTCCGTGCCGCCCTTGGGCGATGACTATGTTGCCTCCTGCAACCACATAACGGCAGGCACAAAGCCTAGCCGTTATGTGGTTTCCTAGCATCTGGCGGCTTCTCGGCAGCCTGAATTAAAGCTTTTTCGACAAGCAAAACGCCGTGCCGGTTTATCGGCACGGCGTTGTTATGCTTCTTGTAATTAAGAAAGAATTGCGTGTTCGTCGGAAGCGTCGAAGAGGTGAATCTTGTTAGGATCGATAGCGAGCTTAACAACATCCTGAGGACGAGCAGCACAGCGGGGAGATACTCTTGCTGTGATAGCCATACCTTCGCAGGTGAGGTAGAGGTATGTTTCAGCACCCATCATTTCTGTTACGTCAACGTTAGCTTCGATGACGCCGGTTGTAGCAGCGGAGATGAACATTTCCTCATCGTGGATGCTTTCGGGACGAACGCCGAGGATAACTTCCTTGTCAACGTAGTAGTTGAGGGTTTCAGCGTCAGCCTTAGCGCTGGGGATTTCAACGTAGAACTTTCTGCCTCTGGAGGTCTTGGTGTCTTCAGAACCAAATTCTACTGTGTACTTGCCGTTCATCATGATGAGCTTAGCGTTGATGAAGTTCATCTGAGGTGTGCCGATGAAGCCTGCAACGAACTTGTTTACAGGGTTTTCGTAGAGGTTGAGAGGAGAGTCAATCTGCTGGATATAACCGTCCTTCATAACTACGATTCTGTCACCCATTGTCATAGCTTCGATCTGGTCATGTGTTACATAGATAAATGTTGTACCGAGCTTCTTATGGAGCTTGGATAACTCGGTTCTCATCTGTGCACGCAGCTTAGCGTCAAGGTTTGAGAGAGGCTCGTCAAGTAAGAATACCTGAGGGTCACGAACGATAGCACGGCCTAAAGCAACACGCTGTCTCTGACCACCGGATAAAGCCTTAGGCTTTCTGTCGAGAAGGTGAGCGATGTCGAGAATCTTAGCAGCTTCTTCAACAAGCTTCTTGATTTCGTCCTTGGGAACCTTTCTGAGCTTTAAGCCGAAAGCCATGTTCTCAAAAACTGTCATATGAGGATAAAGAGCGTAGTTCTGGAAAACCATCGCAATATCTCTGTCCTTAGGAG
>JBJERM010000212.1:0-14321 GCA_051882315.1 Ruminiclostridium sp. | reverse complement strand
AAACTTTCAAGGCGGCGAGAAGCCGTCAGATGCAAGGAAGCTGTATAACGGCAAGGCTTTGTGCCTGCCGTTATGCAGCTGACGAAGCAGATGGCGGGTTATCGTCGGCTTGATTACAGACCTACCTTTCCGGTATTGTTTATAAGGCGGTCCAGCGCCTCGTCCATTGCCGTCATCATTCTTGAGCTTGCATTGTACCAGTTCTGGTATGTGAGCATATTGATGCCCTCCTCGGTTTCGGAAACTCCGGAAACTGCGTCCCTGCTGTCAAGGAGCGCTTCCGAGGTGGCAAACGCCGAGTCGTACTGGTTCTGGTTGTATTCAATGTTCTGTCCTAAGCGGTTGTTTATAAAGAGCAGGTAGTCGTAAATTGTACCCTCGTAGTCGCCCTTTCCGCCAAATGACATTGACTGGTTGTCAATAGCTACTATAAGCTGGTTGATATGGTCACCGTCAAGGCTTAAGGACCATACCCCCGTATTCTCGTTCTTTACCTCGCCCAGCATTGTTGCCTTTTCCATCCAGGCATTTGAAATTCTTATATTGTCTGCGGTCATATCAAGGTCTTCGTAGCTTTCCGTTCCCTCGTTGTACTCCTTTGTGCAGAACAGCAGGCGGTCCTTGTCGATTACGTTGTTGTTCTCGTCAACAGCACCGTTAAATCGGTTCATAAAGTTTGCAAAGGTATCTGCAAAGGCATTTATTGTGGACTCGTAGTAGGGTATTCCGTAATAGTCGTTCTGATAGCCTGTTTTGTAAACGCCGTTGCCGTTAAGTACATTTACATAGGACTTAAGCTCGCCGGATTTGAGAACTGCGTCATCGCCGGAGGTCCAGCGAAGCACCGCTGCGTCATAAGCATAATAGTCACGGAGCAGCTCGGAGGAATACTCCTCGTCCTTCTTTGTGCTGCCCTTCATATAAAGATGCTCGTACTTTTCGCCGTTTATAATCTCAACTCCGTCCATAAGCACTCTTACCGAGCCGTCGGGGTTATCGTAAACGGAGATATTGCCCTTGTAGGAAAGCTCGTCAAGAAGAAGATTTCTTGCGTCAAGCATTTCGTTGGGACCGTAGGAGCCTGTAACGGACTCGCCGTTTGCAAGCTTGCCGGAAGCCATAACGGAATATTCCTTTACAATGGACTTGTTATAGTTGACTATCTGGTCGATTATATCGTTTGTTTCGTCAACGGAAGCCGCCAGCGCCTCAAGGTTTGTTTCCTTAAGGGCTTCAAGGTCTGTTTTGTAGGAATGAAGCAGGTTTGTGATATTGTAAGCCTGGTTTCTTACGATACTTGCATATTCCTCGCTGTATGGCTTTTCTGCATAGGTTGAGAGCGCCTTCTTGAACTCGTCGAGGCTTGCTGTAAGTCCCTCGCTGTCGATATTGTCCAGTACGTTTTCAACCTCCTTGAGTATGTCTACATTGGTGCTGTACTCTGCAACGTAGCAGGCAGACTCACGGTAGCGCTTATCTATGTAGGGGTCTCTTATCTGGTCAACACCGAAGCCCTGCGCTCCCTGTCCCGCAAGAGTCATACGGGAGGCGGTGGACTGCCAGTAGGAATATTTGCTTAAGTAGCTTGAACCTATATCAATTCTCTGTCTTGTATAACCCTCGGTCTTCGAGTTGGAAAGGTTGCTTCCCGTAATATCAAGGGCTTTCTGAGAAAGCTGTATTGTTCGCTTTGAAACCTCAAAGCCTAAAAATGATGAACGCATATTTCAATCAATCCTTCCGGTATCTTAAAGCCTGTTTACTGTCTTATGCCTTTATACCTCTCCGAAAAATCCGCCCGAGGTGTTATGCTTTGTAACCTTTGTACCCTTACCGTTGTAGGTCTGGACGGTAGAGGGGCTTCTGTTTGCAAGCTTCTCCTGAATTGACAGTTTTCTTTCTATTATTTCAATAATATCCGCATTTGTAGCTTTAATAAAGTCTACGCTCTGCTCCATTCTCCTGCATTCAAGGGCAAATTTCGCCTTGTATGCTTCAGGACATTCCTCTAAAAGCTGCTTCGCCTTTGCGCCAGAAAGACCCAGCTCCTCAAAAAGCGCAAGCCGCTTTGCTTCAAGGTCATTGCCCTCCATAACGAATTTCTGCTCAACATTGAGGGAATCCAAAAGCCAGGTCAGCTCGTCGGCTATAACCTTTGCCTTCTTCTCGGAAACAAAGGCGCAGAGCTCCTCAAAATGCTTATTGTATTTTTCCATAAAGGCTATAACCTTTACAGCAGTCTGTACCGTCATTTCCGTTCACCTCCGTTAATCAGAAAAACATAGCGTCAGCCGTATCCTCAGCCGAAACGGGGCAGTTGTCGCCCGCATATTTCTCGGCAAGGGCTGCAAGTCTGTCTGCCGAAGCGGCAGAATCGGCACCCGAAGCGGCGTTAGCCTTGGCTGCGTCAAGATAGCGTCCGAAGTCAAATTCAACCTTATCGGTATTCACCGCTTCCTTTGCGGCTGCGGTATTCTTTTTAACCGATGTTGTTCTGGTAAGCTTTCTGTAAGCGTTTATCGAGCTTGCCTGTAAATTTTTAATCTCCATTACTGTCAACTCCTTTACAATGGAATGGAAGCGCGGATATTGCTCTGTATTTGTTATATCGGCAGAAATCCTCGGAACTTTAGCTTTAGTTTGAATATTTGGTGAAATTTTTGTGAAAATAGAGTGTAAATATGCAAAACTGTAACCGAGGGCGGAAAATCGGAAGAAAATTTACGAAAAATGTAACCTTTTGGGGGCAGAAGTTGTTATTAATAGTGAAGGCAGAAACCCCAGCGGTATTATGTTGACTTTACCCCAACGTAATGCTATAATAATGCAAAATAAGATATACACGGGAGCTGGATTAAGCGGGCTAAACGCAGGCTATCAGCAACGGCGGCGGAACGCTTTAGCGTTCCGCCGAAGGCGCGCCAACCCCCACGGGCAACCGCATAGCAAGAACCGCAAAAGGCTCAGAAAGGAAGAAACATTATGAAAAAAACAACAGCACTCATCATCGCTCTTGCAGCAATCCTCTCCGCCGCAGGCTGTTCCTCAACCGGCGTAAATACCGCCAAAACAACGGAAAGCACAACAGCCACCACAACCGCCGCTGAAACCACAACAGCCCCGGAACAGACTGCTGCCACCAAAGAAACAACAGAAAAAACTACAACCGCAGAAACCACAACAACCCCCGAAGAAATCTCCTCCGCAGAGGAAACCACGCAGCCCGACAGCGAGGACAAAACCCTTATATGGACAGCCCCCGACGGAACAGAGCTTTATGCCGAGGACGCTTCAAACAAAACGGAGTACTATCTTGAATACGATATAGCCTTTGCCCGCCCCGCAACCGGAATCTATTACGACAGCAGCGCAAACCCCGAGCTTTTCGACGCGGAAAACTACGAGTACAGCGGCGAATATGTAACACCGGAGGGCTATAAGCCCGTAAAGGCAGGCGACAGCTTCGGCGGTCATACCATAAACTACGTTCAATCGATATTTTCTACATACACCGATGCAGATGGCAATTTAGTAACTTATCCTATGTCTAATACAATCGAGATTACCGAGAACGTTACTCTTACGGGAACAATCCGCTTCTTCCGTGACGATCAGTATGCAGTAACCGAAGGCGACATTTTCTTCTTCCCCGACAGCTCCTACAAGGATATGCCCCACCCCGACCTTTCGGGCAGAGAAACCCAGGGAACTCCCGATTTCTTCCTGCTGAACGATTACGCCGAGCTGGGGGAGGGAGTTTCCCTCTTTACCGACTCTCCCCGCTTTCTGTGCGGCAACCTTTACGAGAATTACGGCGACAATGCCGAAGTAAATACCGCCGTTGACGGAGGACAGGAGAGCTGCTCAAAGAAAGTAAGGATAACCTTTAGCGGTATGCTTATCGAATGGTCAGACCAGTTCGGCATAAGCTTCTCCCACGGAACTATCAAAAATATAGAAGTTATTGAATAAATAACCGTAAAATTTTAAAAAAACAAGAAATATTGCGTAACCTTTTTAAGATATACGCAGTGTTATTATTGAAGCCGATACCGGAAGCAGGAATATACAGCTGATTTCTGCGGATAGTATTATTAGTGCTTATGATGCGGACTGTCCGCCGCTCCCCCTTACCGCGGCGGCAATTCGCAGAAAGGTAAGGGGAACCGAATAATGACAGAACTTTCCTTGGTCACAAGGGAAAGCTTTGACGAGGTAATGCGAAAATACGCCGATATGGTGTACCGTCTTGCCTATTCGCGGGTTGGAAATACCCACGACGCAGACGATATATTGCAGGAGGTCTTTCTCCGATATATAAAGGCGGATAAAACCTATAACGACGAGGAACACCGCAAGGCGTGGCTTATAAAAATAACGATAAACTGCTCAAAATCCTTTCTGACAAGCGCCTGGAACCGTCACCGTGACTTTTCCGAGACGGATACGGACAGCGGCGGCTATGACAGCGGTCTTACCGCCTCCGATACCCGTTCCGACGTGCTTGGCGCAGTAATGAAGCTTTCGGACAAGTACAGAACCGCAGTTTATCTCTTCTACTACGAGGATATGACCGTGGCGGAAATCGCAAGAGTCACAAATTCCTCGGAATCTGCCGTCAAAGCAAGACTTTCCCGTGCACGGGCTATACTTAAGGAATCGCTGAAAGGAGTTGAATTCGATGTTTAGAGAACAACTGCATAAAGACATTGACAGGATAACTCCGAGCCCTGAGCTTTTAGATAAAATCTCCCTTATGATGAGGGAGCAGGTGCAAAAGCCAAAGCCACGTATATTTATGAACGCAGTCCGCTACGGCGGAATGGCGGCGGCTATCTGCCTTGTTTCAGCGGCGGTAATAATTTTCGGAATTGACGGCGGTATAAGTACAAGCTCTCCTTCCCAGTCCCCCTTAAGCGGCGGCAGGTCAGCCGAAACACCACAGGCAGCTGCCGGAACCGCTGCATTACAGCCCGCAGCTTTCGGCGCTTACGAAGCAACAACCACTGCTGTAGCCGCAGTCCCATACGCAGAAACGGGAGCGGAAATTCCTCTTGTTTCGGGCACAGCATACAGTCTTACCGAGGCAAAAGTATCAACCTCAGGCAGCGAACCCGGGGATTTATACAGCATTACGCCTCCCTGCCCCGTATATCCCTCTTCCGATACTGGTTCAGCCGCTGCTTCCTACAATATGTTTTCCGTAAATCAGGCGGATATGCCCTATTATACAATGGAGGATATTGCCGAAAAGGTTAAAGACGGCAGCCTTTCAATGCTGAACCTTACGATAACCCGCAGAATGAACGAAAACGAGTACTCCGAAATCGAGGGCATAAGTGAAATCGCAGAAAACAGCGCTATTCCCGTTTCCTGCTACAAAATAACGATAACGGAAGGCTGGGGCGGAATTTTCGACTCCGATACAGACGCAAGCATACCCGCAACAGCGGTATTCTTCGGAGACGAAAGTCAGCAGATTTTGGCAGACCCCTGCTACGCCGAGGGAGATAGTATTCTCTGCACGGCGGAGATTTCCTCCGAGGGCATTATCATAATAAGGGAATACTTCCTCTGCGATATTTACGACAGCGCTTTGGACGAAGCCGCCGGCGAAACAACAGCCTGCGCTTATCTGCGTATTGCCCCGAAGGAGGAAATGCTTGATACCTTCCCCAACAGCCTTGTATATTACAGCGTAGCAACCACCACCAACAGCAACTACGCCGTATATCATCAGGCTTTCTCCCTTGAAGCGCTGACGGAGTATCTTGACTCGATTTTATAGGATTTTCTATCGTAAAAAGCCGCTCTGTTCAGGGAGCGGCTTTTGCTTTTCGTTGACTTTGTAAATGCAGTATGATATAATATATGCGGAGATGATAGAATGGAACTTAATATAGTACTGGTTGAGCCGAGAATCCCACAGAACACGGGAAATATAGCAAGGACCTGCGCTATAACCGGTGCAAGACTGCACATAGTAAAGCCTATGGGCTTTGAAATAGACGATAAGCAGCTTAAAAGAGCGGGACTGGACTATTGGCATTTGCTGGACATAACCTACTACGAGGGACTTCCCGACTTTTTTGAGAAAAACAAGGGCGGCGAATTTTACTATTTCACCACCAAGGCGGTGAATAATTACTGCGACGTAAGCTACGGGGACAAGTGCTACATAGTCTTCGGCAGGGAGGATAAGGGGCTGCCCGAGGAGCTTCTTTACGAAAACAAGGACAGCTGCGTGCGTATTCCTATGATAGACAACGAGGCGGCAAGAAGCCTTAACCTCTCCAACAGCGTTGCAATCGGCGCCTACGAGGTACTGCGGCAGTGGGGCTTTCCCGAGCTTAAAAACAAGGGAAGCCTTACAAGGTACAGCTGGGACAGCTGAAATTTTCCATAGCGCTGCGGGAATTTCAGTCCTGCGGAAAAGTAAATCTATTGAAAAGTGAATAGTGAATAATGAATAAAGAATAATAAAAGTGCCGCTTTGCGGCGATTTTAAATAATGCGCCGCAAAGCGCACCACAATTATTCACTATTCATTACAAAATCCCGTAACTAACAGTACGGGATTCTGTTTGTCGAAAAAATCAATTCTCAGGCTGTCGAGAAGCCGTCAGATGCTAGGAAACCGCATAACGGCTAGGCTTTGTGCCTGCCGTTATGCGGTTGACGACGCAGATGGCGGTTTATCGACAGACTGAATCCCGTAACGAACCGTTACGGGATTAATTTCTCTTATCTTCTTCCTCTTCTGCGCTTGCCCTTCTTCACAAGAAGAACAGAGCCTATCGCTGCCACGGGAAGAATTATTCCTATTGCAGCGCCTGTTGCAGGGTTGGCATTTGTGCTGTTTCCGGGATTGTAGCCGGGCTGTACATCGTCTTCAAGTGTTGCGTCGTCGCCGGTTTCATCGTCGGGGTCGGGACCCTCTTCGTCTTCAATGTCGTTGCCCGAGGTGGGTATATCCTCGTATGTACCGTTTACATACACGATTTCTCCCGATAAGGAATCAAGCCATTCCTCCTCGCTGCCCTCAAAGCCGTTTTCAACGGCTATTTCGTAGGCGGACTTTCCGTTCTCGCCATCCTCGCCGTCATCGCCTTCAAGGGATTCAAGCCATTCCTTCTCGCTGCCGTTAAAGCCGTTTTCAACCGCAATTTCATAAGCGGATTTGCCGTCCTTGCCCTTCAAAGATTCAAGCCATTCGGCAAGAGTGCCTTTGTAGCCCGCCTCAACTGCAAGGTCATAGGCGGATTTTCCGCTGTTTGAAATGGAATTGATGAAATTTTCAACGCTTCCGTAATTTACCTTCGCCCAGCCTTCAAAGCCTACTGCGCTGATAAAGTTTTCAACGCTTCCGTAATTCCTTATCGCCCAGTCTGCAAAGTTCTCGCCGTCAGCACCGTCTGCGCCGTCCTTACCGGGAAGTCCCTGGATACCCTGTTCGCCCTGGTCTCCCTTGTCGCCCTTATCTCCCTTATCGCCCTTAAGGCTTTCAACAAATTCCGCAATCGAAACTCCGTTGGTGATTGCGGAAATTATCTCGTCCCTGAGATTTACCGTCTTTTCTTCAATTGCCTGCTTTACGGCTTTGTCAATGGTCTGCACGATAATATCCGAGGGGGTTCCGTATGCGCCAATCTGCTTTGCAACTTCCTCGGTTACCTGATTATTGATATACTCCACAAGCGCCTTCTGCTGGCTCAGGGTAACCTCGTCCCCGAGAATATCTGCAATTGAATCCGCAATCTTATCCTCAAGCCGCTGGTCGGCAAGTACTGCGTCAACAAGAGCAGTCTTGTTATTATCAATGTATCTTGTTACAAGGCCTTCAAGCTCGCTCTGCTTTACATATTCGCCCATATCCGCTTTAAGTGTATTTACTGCGTCGTCGATATAGGTTTTGAGATTTGTAAAATCCTCGCCGTTGATGTCACTTTCGGTAAGTCCGATATGGCTTAACAGCAGGCTGCGAAGCATAGCGACTGCTTCCTTTTTGGTTATGTTCTCGTCGTCATTTTCAATATAAATGAAATATACACCGCTTCTTGAATTGTTATCAATTGAAAAAGCTGCATTGACTCCTTTTTTTATGCTTCCGATTTTATTGTCTGTATCAATAGAGAAGGCGGAAATATCATCGGTTGTGGGAAGGTTGGATGAAATAAGCAAAGCTGTCCAGGGGGTGTATATAATCTTGTAGTTCAGCGTGATTCCTATATCGCCCTTAAGCTTGTCGTAGCCGAGAATATTAAGCCGTGACTCACCCTTATTAGGTGAAAACTTAAGCGCAATATTGATACCGCCTGCGTTATTGATGTTGGTCATCTGAGTACTGCTCAGAGAAGCAACGTCCTTTGAGCTGAAGTAGCAGGAATAATCCGTGCCTGTATCCGGGTCGTATATATTGAAAGTAAGAGTTACGATTTTTCCTCCGTTATTGTACAGCGCTTCAAGCACCTGCAAATCGCTGTAAGTGACTACTGTCGGGAGCTTTCCCTCGCTGTTGGCACGAAGATTGAAATTATAATTCTCTCCTCCGGCAGGGTTATTTACATAAAGGAAGCCTGAAAGGCTGCCGTATTCGGTGCCCTGAAAAATAGTATTAAAGTCTACAAATCCTTTTACCCCCTCAGCGCCGGAGGCAAAGGACATCACAAAGGCGCAGTTAAGCGCTATCGCCGCCGAAAGTATTAGGGATAATATCTTTTTCAGTTTCATAAAGCAATTCCTTTCTCAGTTTGCTAATTTATCTGATTAATTCTTGTTTTGCAGTAAAAGCGGGAATGTCTTGCGTTAAGGCGGGTATAAAAGCCTGCCGCCCAGCAAAACGCCGAGCCGCCCAGAAAGACAATCGTTGCCGAAAGCCCCTCAAGCCCCGCTTTTCGCAGGAGTGCAAGAGAATATTCGGGAATAAAGCGGGAAATGTAGGCAAGTACGTCCCCCAACGCCGTAAGCCCCGCCGCTCTTGTTTCGTTGTCTGCGGCGTCTATGAAAATATGTGGGAGCAGTAGGAAGGCTGCCTCAAAAAAGAGAAAGAACCATTGTCTGCGAAAGCCGCTGAGCAGGGAAGCCTGCGCCCAGAGAACCGCCATTATAACAAAAGCTGTAATGTAAAGCAGTTCCGAGCCGCTGTAAGCGCCGATAAGCCCCGCCCCGAAGGTGCAGGCGCAGCAGGCGCACACGTTTGCGGTCATATTCGTTGAGAAAAACAGGTATATCCGCTTACCGGCATATTCCGCAAACCGCTTGTGCCTTGCGGCAAAGTTGTCTAAAGCCGCTCCGAGCATTTAAGCTACCTCCAAAGGACCAAAAACTCCCGATGATACAAGAAATATATAATAAATTCCGTAGACAACAAGAAAAATTGCTGCCGAGGCTGCGAAAGCCGCTTTGCGCCGCTCCTTAAAGGTAAGCTCCATAAGGGAGGAGGCAACCCCGAAAAGCTCCGAGGTAAGGGTTACTGCCCCGGGAAGAAAGGTCATCAGCGCCACGGGGAAGAACCTGCTGTCAAAAAGGGAAAGCAGGGAAAACGCCGCCCCGAAAAACAATAGCCGCAGACACAGCATCGGATATTCGCCCCGCTGTTTCATCAGCTTATATGCGATAAGACAAAGTACAAGAAGCGTAATCGCTCCGACCGCAATTACTGGTGGGATTTCCTGAGAAAGGGGAGAATACCGACCGTAAAGGGAGGTGAACAGCCTGTCCGTATATTCGGGGAAAAGAAGCGCCAAAGAAGCCGTTAAAGCCGCAAAAGCCGCCGTAAAAAATGGATTTTCGGGAATAAGTATAAAGTAAACCGGCAGTAAAAGCAAAGCCGACATATCAAAGCAGGCTGCAAAAACAATATAAGCCGCAAAGCGGAAAAACCTTTTTTCGCAGGCATACCGCAAAGCAAAGCCGCAGATAAGCGCCGCCGCAAATATACAGCAGTTCCACTCTCCGCAGAGGAAAAAGCCGGTAAGAACAAAGGCAAGTCCGCCTGCATACACCACGCTGCACCTGCTGTAAACAAGATAGGCTGCGGCAGCAGAACCGATTGCCGAGGTTATCAGAAAGAATATATCCGGGCCGCCCGAAAGCGCCGAAACCGCCTTTGCCGTTACCGCATAGGCAGGAGGCTCGGCAAGCCTTGACATTGAGTTAAAGGAAAGCTTCGGGAGAATACCGAAAAGGGCGTTTGTCTTTTCATAGAAAGCCCCGCCGCTCAGCAGGACTGCACCAAGAAAAATAAGCAGACCGAATACCCCGCAGTAAAGCGCCCTGCGCCTTCCGCCACGACAGATAAAGCCTGCGCCCGCCAGCAGAAAAGGCAAAGCCGCAATAACCGCCAAATAAATCACGCTCCAAAAAAACTAAACAGCGCCGAATAATTACGGTGCGCCCTATTCCTCCAGCCTGTCCTCGTCCTTTTCGTCGTTTTCCTCCTCGTCCTCGGGTACGCAGCTGCGGTAGTCCGAGCTTTTGTCGTACTTTAAAATGCAGTGGGTCTTGATTACGCCGAGAAGGTGGGTGCGGGAAACGTTTATTGCCGTAAGGGCGTCGGAAAGCTCCGAGTGGGTGGTTTTATTCTCCCGCACAACCAGCGCCGCTCCTGCGGTATAGCCTCTGAAAAGCAGAGAGTCGCCCGCAATACACAAGGGCGGAGTGTCTATAATAATAAAATCGTAAAATTCATATAAAAGCCGTATGAGCCGCTCCATATCCGCACCGCCAAGCAGCTCCGCAGGATTTGAGGGCAGTCTGCCCGCAGTCATAACGTGAAAGTTGTTTCTTACGTCTGGGTTTATGCCGCTGTAAACGTCACATTCGCCGAGAAGGATACTGCTGAGTCCAAGGCGGTTCTTAAGCCTTAAAAGCGTGTGCGCTCCCGGTCGGCGCATATCTGCGTCAATAAGCAGCACCCGCTTGTCAAGGCGGCTTATGGAAATCCCTAAATTTATCGCCGTAGTGGTTTTTCCCTCGCCCCGGCACTGGCTTGTGATAACTGCGCCGTTATAGCCCTGCTCCTTCATGGCGGAAATAAGGTTTGTGCGTATCTTTCCGTAGGTTTCGGATATAATAAAGGGAGTATTTTCGTTAATTATAAACTGCCTTGTGACCGAGTCGGCAGAGTATTCGTCAAATCCTGCCAAAAACGGTTCTCCTTTCGGCGCATGACGCAATTATATTCCTTATTATTATATACTATCTTATATGTTTTGTCAATAATTTGCAAAAGAAATTTGAAAATTCTTCTTATATTTTACTCTCTGTAAAATTATGGTAATTTTTGCTGATTTAACGAAAAATCGGCTGAAACTCTGTTTACTATTAGTATATTTTATCGCATATTATACTGTTTTTAAATATTTTTCGGCATTTTCAGCCGTATTTTCCTTGAAATCTTAATTCTTGTGCATATCATTTCGATTTATGAACAAGCTGCTGTACATATCGGCTGGAAATATGAAGCTTTGAGAAAAAAGAGGTATAAAGCTATGAAAAAGGGCAGTAAAACTTTCTGCGGGGTTATCGGGCTTGTAAGCGGCTTTTTTAACGGGCTTTTCGGCTCGGGAGGCGGTATTGCGGCAGTACCATTACTTGAGCTTAACGGGCTTGAGGCAAGGAAAAGCCACGCAACCTCGGTGGCGCTTATATTTTTTCTCAGCCTTGTTTCCGCCGCAGGCTACATTGTCGGCGGGGCAGTAAGCTGGGAAACCGTATTTTCCGTTGTTCCCGCAGGTCTTTGCGGAGCGGCGGTGGGGGCGGTGCTGCTGAAAAACACGGATAACAGCCTGCTTCGGCGGATTTTCGGAGTTTTGCTGCTGTATTCTGCATGGAGGTGGCTTTCTTGAATATACTTGCGGGATTTTTAGCGGGAATTGCGGCTTCAATGGGGCTTGGCGGCGGCTTTGTGCTTATAATCTATCTTACCTTGTTTGCAGGACTTGGACAAACGCAGGCTCAGGCGGTAAATCTGCTGTTCTTTTTGCCCGCCGCCCTGCTTTCGATTATTATGCACACCAAAGCGGGGCTGATTGAGTGGAAAATGATACCGATTGCTGCTGCGGCAGGAGTTTTTGGTGCGCTTGCAGGGCTTTTTACAGGATTTACCGCAAGCGAGGGGTATATGCGGAAGCTGTTCGGGGTTCTTCTGCTTATAGTGGGGTTAAAGGAGCTGTTTCACCGGAAAAGGCAGACTGCACCCAAAGACAGACAATCATAATTCCCCCTGTCGGACAATATAATTTTAACGGACATGAAATTTTGGTGTGTTAATATACAAAAACAAAGGCTGAAATTAGTAGGTATTGCCTAAATATAAGGTATAATTTTGTTGAATTATACGAAATTTGAATTTTTCATAATCCTGTCTTGCAAAAGCTATGTGTAAATGCTATAATTTTAACGTATTATTTTTTAAGAAAGGACACGGAAAAGTGGACGGAATTATTCAGGTTATTTCAGATGTAAACGGCGCTATTAATAACGTTGTTTGGGGCGTTCCTATGCTGATACTTATTATTTGCACGGGAATTTTCATGACGATACGGACTAATTTCTTTCAGGTTACGAAAATAAAGCACTGGCTTGATAACACCATACTTGCAATTTTCAAAAAGAAATCCGTTACAAAAACAAAGGAGAAGAAAGCGATTTCCCAGTTTCAGGCGCTTTCAACCGCTCTTGCGGCAACAATCGGCACGGGAAATATCGCAGGCGTTGCAACCGCTATCGCAATCGGCGGCCCCGGCGCAGTTTTCTGGATGTGGATTTCAGCCTTCTTCGGAATGATGACAAACTACTCCGAAAACGTACTCGGTATCTACTACCGCAGAAAGAACCCCAAGGGCGAATGGTCCGGCGGCGCTATGTACTATTTACAGGACGGAGTTGGTGCAAAAAAGCACATGAAGAAGCCCGCAAAGGTGCTTGCAATACTGTTCGCAGTATTCTGCGTGCTTGCTTCCTTCGGCATAGGAAATATGACCCAGGTAAACTCAATCTCCAGCGCTATGGCTTCCAACTTCAATATCCCTACAATTATTACGGGTATTGTGCTTGCAGTAATCTGTGCTCTCGTAATCGTAGGCGGTATCAAGCGTATAGGAAGCGTAACCGAAAAGCTGGTTCCCTTTATGGCGCTTTTCTACATAGTTGGCTGTCTTATAATCTTCTTCTCAAACGCTTCCCAGATTCCCTACGTTTTCTCCAGCATTTTCAACAATGCATTTAATTTCAGCGCTATTGCAGGCGGCGTAGGCGGATATGTTCTTATGCGTGCAATCACAATGGGCTTCAAGAGAGGCGTTTTCTCCAACGAGGCAGGTCTTGGCTCTTCGGTTATGGTTCACTCCGCTTCCGATGTTAAGGAGCCTGTTGTACAGGGTATGTGGGGCATTTTCGAGGTATTCTTCGATACGATTATCGTCTGCACACTTACAGCCTTTGTACTTCTTTCCAGCCCTGCAAACTCCGCTACCTTCAATGACGCAGTTACGAATATCTCTACCGAGGGACAGTATTTTGAAATTCACCAGAGTACTGACGGCGGCGTTGTAAGCCTTATCGACGACAACATAAACCCCAAGCTTGAGCTTGTTGGCGCAAACGCAGAAGCGGGAACCTACACCGAGGTTGCAGGAAAAACCGTTTACGGGCAGGAAATCACATTAAAGCTCAAGAATGCAGAAAACGCTACCGGCGAAAGCGATTATACTTATGCAAACGTAATGGAGATTAAGGGTATTCAGGGCAAGAACGCCGACGGTACGCTTATGACCGACGAGAACGGAAATCCCGTAATAACCTCAGTTGAAATAAACGAGGTAAACGGCGTACCCCTTGTAACCTACGCATTCAGCATGCGTCTTGGCTCTGTTGCGGGCAAGCTGCTTGCAATTGCTATTCTTCTGTTTGCATTCTCAACGGTGCTTGGCTGGTCCTTCTACGGAACAAAGTCACTTGAATACCTGTTCGGTACAAAGGCGACGGTTGTTTACAAGATAATATTTGTGTGCTTTATAGTTGTGGGCTGCACGATGAATTTACAGCTTGCGTGGGATATTGCGGATACCCTTAACGCTCTTATGGCGATACCCAACCTTATCGGCGTACTTATCCTTTCGGGAACGGTTGTTAAGATTACCCGCAACTATGTGAACAGAAATATCAAGAAAAAAGAAGAGCAGCCTATGCTTTCGGTATTCCCCGATATTGAAAACGACCATGCGGAGAAGATAAAAGCCGAGGAATAATGTGCAAATTGCACAAGGGATATGTATATATTCAGCTATATTTACTATTGAAATTATTGCAGTAAAGTG